>NZ_JADEXZ010000029.1 GCF_015206815.1 Fortiea sp. LEGE XX443 | reverse complement strand
CCTTTTAATTGCTGTGCAGTTTCCTTCAACAAATGCTTTAGTGAATCTGTTAATTCCATTGACACCTATGCACATCCAAAATCGAATCATCATTGAATTTACTACAAAAAGGGAAGGGAAAGGTTGCTAACGGCAACCTTTCCCTTCCCCCCACCGGAATGATTATCATTTTCATAAGTTGTATACTTTATTCTCTGGAAGTCCCTAAAAACTCGACTTTGGGTAACAAAGGATCGGTAACAATAGCTACCCCCATAAAACCCCAGCGTTTGAGCAAGCTACTTAGTTGACTCCCTGGGAGAGACTCTACAGCGAAGCGATTTGCCACCTCTGCTGCGTGAGTGTTGAGATAGCTTAAAGCATCAAAGTTTTCTCGAAACAGCAGTACATAACCTGATTCTTCAGAGTTAGGCCGAGCTGTAAGATAACGACCATCAGCCTTTGCACGTACTAGATAATAAACTTCGGAAAGCATACTGAATGAAGTGTGAAGTGTGTAGACGCTTTTAGGGGCTTGCCGCAGGCTAGTATGAAGTATGAAATATACAGCACAATTCAAGAGCCAATTAAATTGACTCTTGATCAATATCTAAGAATCTAAACGAATTCGAGGATCGGCTACCTTTAATAATAAATCTGCGAGTAAGTTGCCTACATTCAACAGTACAGCGCTCATAACTAGACTGGCCATGACTAAATATTGGTCTTTAGCGATCACAGCTTGTAGGGTTAGTCTTCCTAAACCAGGCCAGTTAAAGAACTGTTCAGCGATGAATGCGCCACCTAATAAACTAGCTAACTCAAAACCTAGCAAAGTAATTAGGGGGTTTATGGCATTGCGGAGTGCATGAACGTAAATTACTCGATTTTCTGGCAGTCCTTTAGCGCGGGCAGTTTGGATATAATCTTGACGTAAAACATCCAATAATTCACCACGAGTAATGCGCTGCAAACCAGCAAAGCTAGTGATGCTTAAAGCAATAGTGGGTAAGATCATGTGCCAGCCGACATCAAGAATTTTACCAAACCAAGATAAATCAGCATGATCTATGCTAGTCATGCTACCTACTGGAAACAAAGGTGAGGTAAATTGGGCAAATATTAATAAGAATAGGGCGGTGATAAAACTGGGAAATCCTTGTCCAGCGTAGCTAAATACCTGTAATATGCGGTCTGTAGCGCGATTTTGCTTGACAGCAGCAATAATACCCAAAGGAATAGCGATCGCCCATGTCACAATTAAAGAAGCGATCGCTAATAATAAGGTTGCAGGTATTCGCTCCCATAACAAAGACGCTACAGAACGCTGATAGACAAAACTTGTACCAAAATCTCCTTTGGTAAAGATTCGCCACAGCCACAAGAAATATTGCTCACCCCAAGACTTATCTAAACCGAACTGTCTTCTAATTTCCTCAATTCTTTCTGGGGAAATTTTCGGATTTTGCCGCAGGGTATCTACATAATCCCCTGGAGACAATTTGATGATGAAAAACGACAGCGCTGATGCTAACAATAAGGTAAACAGCGCTTGCAATATCCTTTTCACCACATAAATAAAAGTTTCATTCGTGACTAGCCTAATCAGCCAATCTCGACCTGTCTCCAAGGAAATTTTTGTAGCCGTCATACAATTTTAGATTTTAGATTTTGGATTGACCCCATAGGGAAACGCTTGGCTGGGAATTTTAGATGTCTGGATATTCAATTGATTCCACACATGAATCTTTGGGCTTTTGTCCTTTGACTATTGAGCCATGACTAATATTCAATCAACGAGATAATTGGCACATCTGGTAGATGTTTACGCCCTTGTAAATCCCGTAGCTCGATAATAAACCCAAAACCAACTAGTTCACAGCTAATCTGCTGGACTAACTTTGCTGTAGCACTGGCTGTACCACCTGTAGCAATCAAATCGTCCACAATTAAAACTCGGCTCCCTGGGTGCAAAGCGTCTTTATGTACTTCCAAGCAGTCAGTACCATACTCTAGTTGATATTCAATTGAGTGAACCGCTGCGGGTAACTTACCTTTTTTGCGGACAGGAATAAACCCAGCGCCTAATTTATAAGCTAGAGGTGCGCCAAAAATAAATCCCCGTGACTCCATACCGATAACATAATCTGCCGTGAATCCTGCCTCATTGCATTTTTTTGTAAAAAAGTCAATAGTGTATCGCAATCCGTCTGGGTCACGCAGTAGAGTAGTAATATCCCGAAATAAAATGCCGGGCTTGGGAAAATCTGGGATGTCACGAACTAGAGATTTTAAATCCATAAAACAATTAGGGAGTAGGAAGAGGAAACGGGGCAGGGGGCAGGGAGTAAGGGGGAAAATATAACAAATGACCAATGACTATTGACCAAGCACTTTCACACTTGAGACTTCATGCTTTTACTTGTCAGTCCCCATTACCTGAAAAATCGTACACTATAATGTCATACGCTTGACTTCGAGGTTCTAGTATCATCATCCATTGACGATACGGAGAATCTACACCAAGCTTAAACATGGACTGGTACTCATACCAAAGGAAGGTAAACTGGAGCTTGAAAAACTGAAATTTAAGTATACGCAAACCTTGTATTAGAACAAGTTAAGCCATGTATACGTCAAGTAATATGGCTACTGCCCCAAGTTTAATGTTATTTTTTGGCTACTTATCTTAAATTTAGTTGTACTAGTTGTATCTAGTCTGTTGGAAGCGCACAAGGTAAATTATAGAATGAATGTCTCCGCGAGCTTAACGCCGTTCAACAGTCCCGCGCCTGCATCAATGCCAATGATTCTGGATACGTTACCAGATCCGGCGATCGCAGGACAAGGATGCCCACCCAGAACAAGGGTGCAAATTGACCTCATTTTACTGGCAATTGAAGCTTTAGAGCTTGGTGGTTCAGAAGCAATTCTGAGTTTTGCTGAAGAGTTGGATTTAAAAGAAATTATTAAAAATCGGGTAAATTTATGGCGGATGCGTAGCTCTAACCCAATGCGTCGAGCTAATATCCGTCGCCCCTTAACCATTCTGGAGGCAAAAGCCTTAGTGGTGATTGCTTGCTACATTGCCCGGCGGTTAACAGTCGTTATCCGCCAGATGCTAATGATCTATCAGCAAATGAATGACAAGCAGATCCCCCTAGAACAAAATTTGCGTTTATCTAATTATCTAGAACGCTTTCGAGTACATTTTAGAAGTAGAATGAATGCCCGACGTTCTGGCGTACTAGCATTAACTTCTGATGAAAAATTAGATGAGTTAGCGATTAATTTGTTAGAAAAACTACTATTTTGTACTGGTACGGCTGGAATGCAGCGGTTCTGGATTAGTCTTTTTGACGGGGAAGTGGAATGAACATTCAACGTAAGTACAGTCTGCCTAACTGTACGTTGCTTTTAGAGGGTTTAAGTGATGCCACCAGGGCGGCACATTTACAGGAACTGCGTCCAGAATTATCAATATTGGTAAATGTAGAGTGCTATATATCTGGTTATAAGCAGCCTCTGGTAGGAGGCCGCGAATTTTTTGAAAGTTTGGTGAGGGCTGTTAGTGGCTATGGGCAAGAGTTTTTAAGTAATGTGCCGAATCCGCAAGCTCATAACCAGGACTCGGAATTAGTAGAATTACAAAAAATTGATCATAACCGCCATAGACTAATTATCCATTCGGAAAACACGACAGAAGGTTTTGAGTCGAATTCAAACCATCCTAAATCACCTATTCAAGTAGATATGAATACGGTGCAGTTATTTGATTTGGTAGAAGCTGTAGATCAGTTTTTTGCCGACACCCAAACCTTATCAGAGTTATCACTAGAGCTACAACCAGTTGCCAGACGCTATGGTGGTGCGAATGAAGTTGTACTCAAGCAAGCAGTACCAGCAAGTATTGGAGTTGCAAGTGTAGCAGTGGCCGCAGTTGCTTTTAGTTTGATTCCACCTCCCCAAGTTCGTCCACCAGAGACGCAGCCTGAAACCCAGAGTAGCGCGACACCAACACCTAGTACTAATACTGCGGCAACACCGACCATAACTCCTACAGATGCGACATCTCCCTTAGCAACTGTAACTCCGATCGCTGCTACAACTCCTACCCCAACTCCCACATCTGCTACAACAGCCCCGACAGCAGATTTAGAAGCACTTTTAAATACAGTTTCGGAAATTATCGATCCATCCCAGCTACGTGCGTTAAATCGTCAAGTTTGGAATCAAATTGATCCCGCCTGGAATAGCCGCGCGGCAGTGAAACAAGATTTAGTTTATCGTGTGGGTGTTGCTGGTGATGGTGCGATCGTTGGTTATAAAGCCGTAAATCAAGGCTCAAATGAAGGCATCGAGTCAACCCCTCTACCAAAGCTACTTTACAACCCTACAAATCGCCCTAGCATTGTAAAAGAACCCATAGCCCAATTTAAAGTAGTCTTTACAAGCAAAGGTGTGCTAGAAGTTAGCCCTTGGCGTGGATACGCCAGTACACCAAAGGTGATTGGCAAAAAAATCACGGACGTTAATACAGTTAAAAATTTAAACCAAAAGCTATACAACACCATTCGCCAAAACTGGAAAGGCACTCCTACTTACAGAAAAGATTTGCGATATCGAGTGGCAGTCAATCAAGAAGGCATCATTGCTGATTATGAACCACTGAACCAGGTTGCCTTCGATTATTTCCGCGAAACACCGCTACCAAACATGTTTCAAGCCGTTTATGGTTCCAATGGTGCAGCGCCTAACAATCAAGAACCTCTGGCTCACTTCCAAATAGTTTTCAATCCTAATGGCAAACTGGAAGTGACTCCTTGGCAGGGATATCAGTAACTAATCAGGATGAATTGTAAATTATCAGATTTCAACCCACATTTCCTGATGAACAACGATAAACTCTTCTGTTTCTCGTTGTTACTTGCCAAAAGTATCGTCTTCTGAACTGAGAAACTTCTGGAATGTGGGTTTTACTGGTGATTCATCTCGCCCTAGTTTACGCAGGGTTTGAGTAAAAATTTTTGGCGAAATTTCTTCAATGTGATACTGAATAGCGCTATTTGGGTTCCAGCGATCGCTGTTGATTTTGAATATTCCTATTTTCTTCTTTTTTATATGTATTTCTTTACAATGATATATCCTCACATCTTCTGACAAAACTCCCGTTCTCAATCTGGATGGGGTTAAGCGCAACCTTTATCAGAAGTAAATTTAACCACTGCAAGATTTTTGTATTAACTGTAGCTTAGATTAATGTCAGGAAACGTTGACTTTCGCAACATTTCTTTAGATAATTTGAAGAGGTGCAGCGTCAAAATAAAACTAGTTCCGTATAGCAAAATACAAAACCCTAGCCACAAGTTTAATCTCTGTCATGTTCGTTCCCCCTTATAAGTGGGAATACTATCTACGTATAAATGTGTGAGTAAAAATCATGAGTGTGAATACGGTGCCTTCTATCAATTACTACTCTCTAGATGTAATCCAAGACGAAGCACGCCGACTGGTGCATAAAGGGATGGTTAGCCGACAACAGCCAATATATACACTCTGCCAATACATCCCAGCAAGAGAGTGGGTGTGCGTTGAATGCGAGTTGGAAAAATGCGACTTTCTACTACGCGATCGCATTGGCGACCTAATTGGTCGTGAACAATGGGACAATGACTAATCAGTCTATGATTTTGGATTGGGAGTATATTTTTTGGATGTTGAAATTTGACAAAGAACCATTTACCGCCCAACCTTTTGAGGTGTAGTCTCTGTTTTTGACAAATATTCCCCAATCCAGAGTCTTCTATTATTTTTTCTAAAAATAAGCATTGCGGAAGCATTAAAGTTTGATTTAGACAACTTTTCTCATCATCTTGGGCAAAATCATCACCTATCGTGAATTTTTCAAGAAAAGTTGTTGCGTAAATCCATTTTCATAACTTTGAGTATTTTATCTAGGTTAGCTAACCGGGGCAGTTTTTATAGCAGGTGACAGGTAACAGAGGACAGGTGACAGGGTTAAAATCCTTTTGAAGTAAAGGTTTTGTGATTTGTTGATGTCCTAATCTATGTGGCTACTGCTATATATCTAACTACTCCGGTGATTTTTTTATAAAAATTGTATTACATAAGTAACATAGCAAATTACTTTTAGCAGTAGCGGGGCGTTGAGCAAAAATCCTTAGTTTTTAGCTTTCTTACCACGTTGCCAACTTTGACTGTTCGGTTTTTTGGTAAATTCCCCTTTGGGAAATAGCCGTTGTTCTAATTCTTCATAGCTACCTTCAAAGTCACAGTGTCCGCATAACAGACATTTCTGGCAATAAACGCTTTCGGTGTAGCGTTCCAAGTTCTCACGATTGAAAAAATATGGTTTATGGCTAAAAGTGCTGGCTACCCACTGCCAAGACATATTATTACTGGCAGGATCACCATCTAAAAGATGTTCTAAAAACCACTTAGCACCAACTTGCCAACGAATACGTCGCCAATGGACAATGTAAGCCGCTAACCACATACGGCCGTGGTTGTGTAAGTAGCCAGTTTGGCGCAATTCCTGGCTAAAGCTGTCAATGCAAACTCTCCCTGTGCTACCTTCTTTAATATCCTGAGGTAATTCTGTGGCGTATTCTTGGGGTGTGTAACCTGTTTTATATTCTTCTTGGTCTTGCCAGATACCATTACCTAGCTTGACATACAATCTCTGCCAATAATCACGCCAGCCTAATTCGTTAATCAGTTTAGTAGCATCGTCTGGATGTTTTACATTGTCTAGTACATAATGCCGAATTTCTGCCAAGCTTAAAACCCCATAGCGAATATAAGGTGAAAGTCGCGTCACTGCACCTGTTAAGAAATTACGGGTTTTGCTGTACGTGGCTGGGTTTACTTTTTGTAAGGCTTTTTGGGCAGCTTTGCGTCCCCCAATAGTATCGCTAATATGATCGTCACGTTCTACGGCTTGCGGGAACTGTTCACGCAGATAGGCTATCAATTCATTGCGGCTAGTAAATTTACGTAGCATAAAATGTGATTTTAACGCTTGAGTATTTGTATAAAAATAAAGGTGAAATTACTAATTCATATCTCTATTCCGCAACGCCAAAAACAGGCCATCGATGACGCGATCGCCGATGGTCAAACCCCCGCGGAGATTGAAAAACTGATTCACTCCTGGCGTGAGGAGAAATGAAAAATGCGATCGCCTCCGGTGGGCGGGTACGCCATCCATCGCGGAAATAATGCAAAATAAGGGGGCATCGAACCCCCTTATTTTGCCGCGCTTACATGCCCACCCACAAGGGAATGGGGTTTTACTCGCGATCAATAAATTTAGTATGAGCTGATGATAGCTTAGTGCCTGATCGACAATTAGGCTGTAGCAAGATTTTGAGCAGCGAATTCCCAGTTGACCAATTGATCTAAGAAATTCTTGATGAATGCTGGACGAGCATTTCGGTAGTCGATGTAATAAGCATGTTCCCAAACATCAAGGGTGAGTAATGCTTTTTTGCCGTGAGCTAGGGGATTTTCGGCGTTGGGGGTTTTAATTACCTTGAGAGTACCACCATCATCAACTAGCCAAGCCCAACCGCTACCGAACTGAGTAGCAGCAGCATTAGAGAATTCTTCTTTGAATTTGTCAAAGCCACCAAAGTCTTTTTCAATCTTGGCTGCGAGTTCACCTGTAGGTGCGCCGCCACCTGCTGGCTTCAAGCTATTCCAAAAGAAGGTGTGGTTCCAAACTTGAGCCGCATTGTTAAAGATACCTGCCTTAGAAGAATCTTTAAAGGAGATTTGGATGACTTCTTCCAGTGACTTATTAGCCAGTTCCGTACCGTCGGTGAGTTTGTTTAGATTGTCTACATAAGCTTTATGATGCTTCCCATAGTGATACTCGAAGGTCTCACCTTTCATGCCATATGGCTCTAGAGCATTAAAGTCATAAGGTAAGGGGGCTTGTGTAAATGCCATTTTGTGAAATCCTCTCTTTAGTGTTTTCCGGACTAAAGCTATTGCCGAAGCTTAGGAAACGACAGGTTTTGATGTCCTTAATTAGGGGAACACAAAACTTAACATCGTCATTCTACTACCAAAGTGATGATGAAAACAAAAGACTTTTTCAATAAGTCAAATCTATGTGGAATAAGAATTATCCATAAAACATCTACTATTTTATGACTTACGCAAATATCACTGCAAGGGGCATTGTTGCGTGAATAAGGAAAAAGGGACTTGTTGCGTAAGTCCTGTAACAATTAAGTAGGTCGGTGTTAAAAATTGTCGTTATGACAAGGCAGGAGGCAGAGGGCAGAAGGGAAGAGGTTTTCAAGCTACTTTACTTTCCGTTACATAGTTCGGTTTATTTGCACCTTTCTACTTAGCCTCACCATTGGCCTCCACAAGATGGGAGCAATGGCGCAAAGACTCGTTATTTAGTGATCTTAAAAAATGTAATTTAATATTAGTCACATACTTTCAGATATGATTGCATCCTGAAGATTTGCGCCGCTGAGGTTAGCGCCCCGAAGTTTAGCACCTTTGAGATTAGCATCTTTGAGGTTAGCACCAGCCAAGTTTGCTCCTTGGAGGTGAGCATAACTCAAGTTAGCACCAGTCAAGTCAGCTTCACTGAGGTTAGCTTGCAATAGGTATGCACCAGTTAGGTGAGTATGGCTGAGATTCGCATTGCACAAATTTGTTTTGTAAAGGTAAGCTCCAATCAAGTTAGCCTCGTAGAGGTTGGCTTTGCAGAAATCGGCGGCAATCAAGTTAGCTTCAACTAAGTTGGAGTAGGCGAGGTTAGCACGGATGAGTTTTGCTGCACCTAAATCAGCACCTCTGAGGTTAGCGTCTTTTAATTCAGTGCCTATAAGAATAGCATTGGCGATCGCGGCTTCTTTCAAATTCGCTTCACTCAAGTCAGCACCAATGAAGTTAGCATGACTCAAATCTGCTTGTGTTAAAGTTGCACCCCTTAAGTTAGCCACACTCAAGTTAGCTGCACTCAGGTTAGCTTCAATTAGCTTGGCTTGATAAAGATTTGCGCCACTCAAATCTACATGACTGAGGTTGGCTCGCACGAGTAAAGCATGACTCAAATCTGCTTTAGTCAAGTTGACTTTTTGGAGATTAGCCCCTCTGAGATTATCTCCTTGGAAGTTTGCAGCACTAAGGTCTGGTTGAATCTGAGGATTTTTCTGTCTCCATTCAGTCCAGGTAACTGCACCTGCTTTCAGTAAAACCAGATGCTCTTGATTTGCCATCTTCTCTCCTTTACTCCTGGCGGACACTATTGGGATTTGTCCGACCAGCTACATTTTCAATTGCGGTTAATGCTCCCCTTGCACCTGCTAGAATATCCTGTTCTTGTCCACCTAAGTACAGTCTGCCAAAGCTACCTACAGCTTGCACCTCCAGGATATTTATTGATGCTGCTTTCTCTGCTTCGTTGGCTGCTAATGCGGCGTAAGCAGCTGGTTCAACTTCCAATACATACAACGTTTGTCCTGCTAGTAGTAGTTGTCCTCGGCGCGTGCGGTTAATTAGCTGTGCTTGGTAAGCATCAATGTTGCGAATAATTTGGCTAGAAACAACACGCGGTTTGAGACATTCCTCTCGTCTAACTCCTAGCATGTCCAAAATGGCTTGACCAGCTGTGCGCGTTTCGCCTTGGGAGCCAGAATGAACTTCTAATAAGCCGTATAGCCTTTCAACTACTTGGACTCCAGGACGAACAGAAGCCGCTTTCAGTGCTACATCAGTAATTTTATTGATTTCAATACCCGGAGAGATTTCAATCCACAGTGATGTATCTCCTGGTAATGGCAAGAAACCTTGAGCTACTGTTCCCATATAGGCTGCGTGTTGAGGTTGCAAGCTGTCAAGAAATACGAAACTGCGTAGTTCTATACCCAAGATTTTGCTCTCCAGTCATAAAGTAAAGTTTACATATTGCAATATATGCACGTAACTTTAAACTACCATAAGCTATGTTAGATACCTCGAATCTCATGTCTGGTTAAAGACTGCTCATTAATGAAGATGGAAGTAGCCTCCTGTGTACACACAAACAAGTCTTTGAGAAGGAGGGTTAACTTTTGCAAGCCGATACATTAGCATTGCAAGCCGATACATTAGCATTGCAAACTGATACATTAACATTGCAAACTGATACATTAACATTGCAAGCCGATACATTAGCATTGCAAGCCGATACATTAGCATTGCAAACTGATACATTAACATTGCAAGCCGATACATTAGCATTGCAAGCCGATACATTAACATTGCCGATTAAGGGCTTGTGTTTACACCATAGAGGAAGCAGAGGGGAGAAAGATTTTACAGATGCACTGAATCATCATTAATCAACTGGACATCATAATAATTGCAGACAGAATGCTGCTACAGCAAACCCAAGTCCTTTGTGAAAATAGAGAACCCCAGTTTATTTTGAGAAACCGGGGTTCTGAACTCTCGCAGTATTCACTTATCAAATAGGATTACTCTGAATCGGCGATGTTGTTTATCGCCTTTAGCATTTTCTAGCTTTTATATCTAGGGAAAGTCCTTTACGGGCTTAACTTCCTAAATCTAACTGCAACTGCAACCCATCATTACCATCTGTAGACAAAGATGGCTGAAAGAAAACGGACGTACTAGGCAGTAAAGTTGATCGATTAAAATGCAGTCCATCAGATGGTAATTTATTTCTTTGATTATTGTTGGCGATGCTGTTTATATTTTCTCCTTCAAAAAATTTCATGAAGTCATCTTGGGCTGTTCTAGTACCAATTCCTTCCAGGGAATCACCAGTTATCTTATGGTTTTCCCTCTTGACATTGGGATCTGCTAGTGATTGAGCGTGAACCGGGGTTTCTAAGCTCACAACAGCTGCCACAATTGTTAAAGCAGCAATGATTTTAGCTTTCATAAATTTTGTCCTAATTCTTTTGTGTTGTTTGCTGTTATTTTTTCAGCAGATAATTTGCGTAACTTTTGTTATTAGATATAATCTACGTCTATCAGTATCTTATTTAATATTTAAATTTCCTGTCAATGATTTTTTTTTACTTTATTAAAAAACAAATTCATACATAACATAGCTTGATTGAAGAACATATTTATACATAATCAAAGCCCGAATGAGTTAATTAAATTTGTAAAAATTATTAAATCTTAATTATTTCTTGAAACCTGACGCTGTATACTTATCGCCCTTAACCTGTGGGTCACTAACTAAACTCTGTTGAGTTATACCTTTTCTCTAAAATTAGGCAACACATTCAAACCCCACAACCCATACCAAATCAGAGTTTCTTAATTACGAATTGGTATTATGGTTATATTGAAACAGACGCACTCTCGTCACATCTGTAAATTCCTCGGCAAATATCTCAAGATTAAAGCTACTTTTAAATAAGATCGATTAAGGCATAAATCTATCTAAAGCAGCTTTTAATTGTTCAATTTCATCATCTATATTGCCATCTTTTGCTGCTCTGGCAATACACTCAGTCAAGTGTTCATCTAGCACAATTCTCGCAACCCGATCTAATGCACCCCTAACTGCGGCAATCTGCAACAATACATCAGGACAGGGACTACTTTGTTGCACCATTGTTTTAACACCACGAATATGACCTTCTATACGTGACAGCCGATTAACAATTCTCCGTAAAGACTCTTCACTGTGGATGTGAGAATGACCTGATTCGCCATGCCCATGAACATGATCTATATGCTTTTGATCTGTATCGTCAGTATGGGAGTTTTCTGCTTGCTGGGAGATAGGCAAGGATTCTGGAGTTAATCGATTTGATCCATTCATGGGTGTTAAAGGACTGGTAGTACTAAGATCCTAGCCTAGAGGAAGGAATAGGGAATGGGGAGTAGCTTTCAAGGTAAGTTTTTTGAAGTCGGCAGATGTTGAGATCAACAGAGAGTAAGAACTTGCTCCCTTAGCTTAAATCCCCTACCCCCTAGCCCTAACTTAGATTTACTTGGGGCCGAGAAAGCGGGTAGCGAAATTTTGCGATCGCGTTGGTGACAATGCCCGCGCCTTTAAAATTGCTGCCATCAAAACAGCGTAAGATAAAACCCCAACAACTACTAATAGCAAAGGATGAATAGAACCTGTGGCGTTCCATAAAGTATGGAGTGCGGATGCACTTAGATAACCGATAGAGAGAATTTGCCAACTTTTGCTTGGCTTCAGCACAGCCAAACCGATAAAATACCCCAGATAGCCACTATAAGCCATGTGACCTGCTACAGAGCCTAAAACACGAGGAATGAGCAGTTGCAATCCAGCCAATTGACCAGCCGCACCGATACCTACCTGTTGGATAACATTTTGTGTAATATTTGGTACGTACTGTACGAGCGTTTCCCAAAGTGTGAAACCCAATGCCGAAGCTGTTCCTAGGAGGATACCGTCTAGAGGTTCCCAAATACCTATGCGTTCTCGCCAAGGTGAAGGTAAATTAATCCCAATGAAATACGCTCCTAGTACAGGTAATGCCTTAAGTAATTCCTCCATCAACCCCGCACCGAAGAACATTCGTACTAGCAATTCTGTCAATGTAGTAGAATCCTGAGGTGAAGGTAAATTGCCTGGTAAGACGACACGAAAAACAAAGATAAATAAATCTAAGATAGGACTGAGCAAAATTAATGCTGTAGTTAGTGCTGTAGCAATCAGCACCCACCAAGGTTTTTGCTTGCCACAAAGTTGATAAACAAAGTAGTAGACAACAAAGGCGATGTAAGTGCCGACAATGATTTGGTTAGCCTGTGGCCTGCCAACAGTAGCAAACATTAGCACCACAAAGACTACTGTTAATATTCCTGGTACAAGGTAAGCCTTACGAGTTAAATCTTTACCAGTAGAAATAATAGGAAAAAGCTGCGTAAAGCTAACTGAATCCGGCTGTTTGATTTGGGTATGATTTTGGTAGTTAGCTGCGGAAGGCAATGGTGCGCCTTGTTTGGTCATCATTGTTGGTTGAGATACCAAGTCATACTCAAAAATAAATTGCGGCCCATCGCTACCTAAAGCAATGCGATCGCCTGACTGTAATTCTTGACACCCATAAAAACGTTTACCATTGAGATAAGTACCATTAGCACTGTTTAAATCACAAATTACCCAGGTAAATTTCTGATCTGGAGATGAAGAGAGAGGACGAACCGCAGCATGACGACGAGATACCATCCGATACATCATGGCATCCAAGACAACCTGACAGCTGGGATCACGTCCAATTACCATCTCTTTACTTGCATGTAGCGCGTAACGAGATTCTGAACCAAAAGCTGCTGCATTACCAGGCACCAGCCGCAGAAATGCGTTATGTCTTGCGTTTTTGCCTGTCATCGAGTTAGAGTGTCTTCCCAAACTAATTCATAAGAAATTCTGGTAGGATGACTTAACCTTAGCCACACCAACAGCAGAATTGCTAAATCCACTATAGCTTTAGTCTCTGCCAACAAATTCAAAATTTTATCATGTAAAATTTAAAATCATTTAACTCAATATTGACAAGCATTATGGCAACTTGGAGTATCTTATGTGCCTTTTTGCTGGGGCATATTCATCATAATACATAGCTTTTATCCGACTAAAACCTGACAGCAATGAAATGGCCACCAACGGCTGAAATATTTAGTAGTATTTGCCACATTTTATAGTATTCAATAAAGATAAAATAGCCGACTAAAGAATAAAATAAGAAACCCTACACCCCAAAAGAGTATAAGGCTTTACTAGTTTCGTTTTTCATCCTCAGACTGTCGCAACCTCTGGATGTTCGACCTTAGTACCGAGTACTTTGAGAAATTCTGCCAGCCAACGGGAATGAGCCGGCCAAGCGGGAGCAGTCACCAAGTTTCCATCTACTATGGCCTCATCAACTGGGATTTGCACATAAATACCCCCAGCCGCACGAACATCTGGACTACAAGCTGGGTAAGCTGTGCAACTTTTACCTTGCAGAACATCGGCTGCCGCTAATAACTGTAACCCATGACAAATCGCAGCTATAGGCTTATTTGTATGAGCAAAGTGACGAGTAATTTCTAGCACCTTCTGATTTAAGCGGATATATTCTGGTGCGCGTCCTCCAGGGACTACAAGCGCATCGTAGGTATTAACATCCACCTCGGCAAAGGTAGCATTTAAAGTAAAGTTGTGACCAGGTTTTTCACTATAAGTTTGGTCTCCTTCAAAATCATGAATGGCGGTTCGTATTTTGTCGCCTGCTTTCTTCTCAGGACAAACTGTATGAACAGTGTGTCCCACCATTTGCAAAGCTTGGAACGGAACCATAACTTCATAGTCTTCTACAAAGTCGCCAACCAGCATCAAAATTTTCTTAGCCGCCATGTTTTGTTATCCTCAGTTTTTAGTTATTGGTCAATTGTGAATCACTCTGAACTATTAACTATGAACTACTGACTTATTAAAGCAGATGAAATTCTGCTATAGCTCTGGGAAAATTTTTATTTTCATGACTGGGACGACTGAGTTTAATTAAGGCAAATCGCTGTAAGGGAGTTAAAGTAGTCCACTGTTCTAAAGTTAAGTTAACACCTATTTCTTGGGCTTTTTCTTGCAGAGCAACTGGTACAGTGCTAGAGTCCATCCATGCAGGATAAGGTTCTATTGGTAGTTGTGCCGCAGGTGTACCTGTTCTTTCTAAAATGAGTTGCTGGAGATATTCTCGATAAGTTTCAATTTCTGTTTGTGTAGCACAAGGCAGTTCAACTAAAGCTTCATGCTCATCTTGAGTCATTTGCAGCCAATCAGATAGCTTGAGTTTAATTCCACAAGTATCTAATTTGTATCGCACTTGCATGGGTATGCAGCGTAGAGTATTTACAAAATCTGCTTCAAATTCAAAAAAAAATGTCATATTTTAACTAATTTAAAAATACATTTGCGAAGATTGTTTTATCTTCACATTAATATAAAGACATTTTTTAAAATGTCAAAATTCACTCATTAGTGTGACCGTTTAGAATTACTAGAACGAATTATTAAATAGCTAATTGATAAAGCCAAAATGGCAATACCTAAACCAATTATATCAATACCAGAAACTTTTTCTAAATCAAGAATAATGATTTTACGAGCTACGGCAATTAAAGAGGTGACGATGACTAACTCAACCTGAAAAACATGTTTTCGTAAGTAAGCTGTGATGTTTTCTAAAATTTCTAAGGCAATTAAAATATTCAAAAATAATCCAAATATTTTAAATAATGTTGTGTTAAATTTGCCATAAGGAGTGTCGAATAACTCTTTAACAAGAAAAACACCTAAATCTCCGATCGCCACCAAAATTACTAGCACCATTAAAACAGATAAAATTTTAGAAACTATTACCTCAATATTTTCAACAACGTGCATAAAGTTTTCATCTTTGGTAGTTTCTAAGATGTTTTTCAATAATTTTTTCATCTGCTGCATCCTGGTTTTAACTCAACAAGAAACTGGTAATAAAGCAGAGGTAATATCAATTCAAAAAATATTTACAATATCTCAATCATCTATGGAAGTGTAAGACTTTTTGCTTATACATCCTATATTTGCTGCATTATTTTTTCAAACTGGTATTGTTTATAACTAAGTCTGAAAGATTAGTAATTCTAATTACTACCATTGACTATAGTCTATTGATTGAATCACCAAATACCAATTCTTAATTACCAATTTCTTGTTTAAGGATATACCAAGCAGATCACCATTGCGAGGATTGAAGTTGATAATTTTTGCTTGTAACTTCTAGAGAAACCGGTGCTAGTTGCACTGCACAGGCTTTTAATTCTGGTTGTAAAGAATCGGGACAAGCTTCAGGATGGGTGAGGGCGTTGACTTCAGCCTCATTAGCCCATAGTGCGCCCCAGTGCATAGGGACAAATACTGTACCAGGTGCGATCGCTTTAGTCACTTTTGCGGGAAAATAAGCTTGACCACGACGCGATCGCGCTTCTATCAACTGATTATCAGTAATCCCTAACTTAGCTGCATCACGGGGATGAATTTCCATAAATGGTTCGGGGTGCATTGAGCGAATTTTTTCAATGCGGCCAGTACGTGTTTGGGTGTGCCAATGTCCGTAAAGTCTTCCAGTGGTTAACACAAAAGGATAATTGGGGTCTGGTGGTTCTGCTAACCCTTTAGAGTAATATGCCCCAAATCTGGCGCGACCATCGGAGGTGTGGAAGTGTAAATCGGTATAGAGTCTTTTAGCGGGTGTAGGGTGTAGGGTGTAGGGTGTAGAGGAAGACGATGATTTCTCTCCATTTACTAGTGCGGGATGAGGCCACTGTATGGGGCCTTGTTTTTGCAATTGTTCATGACTAATACCAGACATATCGCATGGGCGATTTTTCGTCAGTTGGGCAAACTCGGCGTAAACCTGTGCAGAGTTAGCGAAGGCAAATTTATCTGCAAAACCCAAGCGCCGTCCGACTTCCGCAAAAATTTCCCAGTCGGCTTTGGCTTCTCTTGGCGGTTGACGAAATGCTGGACATAGAGTTACCCGGCGTTCAGAATTGGTCATCACCCCAGTTTTTTCACCCCACTGGGCAGCAGGTAACAGGACGTGGGCGTAAGCCGCAGTTTCTGTGGGGTAATATGCGTCTTGGTAAATAGTGAAAGGCGATCGCAATAACGCTTTCTTTGTGCGTTCTAAATCTGGCATACTTACAGCTGGATTAGTAGCTGCAATCCACAGTACACCCACATGGCCAGTTTCCAAGCCTGTAATCATATCCCAAGCTGTCAAACCAGGATTAGGTGAAATTTGCCCTGGTTTTAGTCCCCAAAAATTTTCGACTTCGGCGCGATGCTGGTCATTTTTTACCAAACGATAACCAGGTAATAAATGGGCTAAACCTCCGGCTTCTCTACCTCCCATCGCGTTCGGCTGGCCAGTGAGTGAAAACGGCCCCGCCCCTGGCTTACCGATTTGTCCGGTCATTAGGTGTAGATTAATGATGGTTCTGACTTTTGCTGTACCTTCACTTGACTGATTTACACCCATTGACCACAAAGATAATACCCGCTTTGATTGACTCCAGTAGCGGGCTGCGGTTTCTAAATCTTCGATGCTGATACCACATTGATGCGCTACCACTTCGGGGGGATAGTGGCGAATTACTTCAGTGTATGCAGAAAAATTGCTGGTGCAGTCGTCGATAAATCCTACATCGATGAGTTTCCAACGCATCAATAAATGAGCGATACCATTTAACAAATCGATATCTGTACCAGGACGAATTGCTAAGTGTAAATCTGCTGCTTCTGCGGTGGGTGTACGCCGAGGATCAACCACAATCATTTTTACTTTGCGGTTTTTTCTGTGGTATTTTTCCAGTCTATTAAAAACTATTGGATGACATTCCGCCGTATTTGTACCAATTAAAAATGCACAATCAGTTAATTCTAAATCTTCATAGCAGCAGGGCGGCCCATCAGCACCAAAACTTTGAATATATCCAGCTACAGCACTGGACATACATAACCGTGAATTAGCATCAAAATTGTTAGTTCCTAAACAACCTTTCAAAAGTTTTTGGGCAGTGTAATAGTCCTCGGTTTGAAATTGACCGGAACCATACATACATATAGTTTCTGTCCCTTGGGTAAAGCGTACAGTTTGAATGCGTTTGGTGATGAGATCAAAAGCTTCATCCCAACTAACTCGCCGGAACTCTTGATCTAAAGAGTCTCTTACCATTGGGTAGTGTAATCGATTTTTATCTAAAGATTCAGCGATCGTTGCACCTTTAACGCATACCATACCCTGGCTTGATGGGTGCGATTTATCGCCTCGGACTCGCCAAATAGGATTTCCTTGACTATCTCGATTAGTGGCTTTGTTAAGTTGCGCTGGCGGAGAAACTTCTAAACCACAGCCAACGCCGCAGTATGGACAAAGAGTTTTAGTAAAGTCAGTCATTGCAGCACCACTTTATTATTTTTGAAGAGTAGACACAATTATTTTTGAAGAGTAGACACAGATAATTTATCTGTGTTCATATGTGGTTTTGATAAAAATAATTTAAGTTATTAGTAATAGAGATTAATTATTAACCGCTGATGCACATAGCATTAAATAAAAAAATCAGGATGAAATTAGCTAAATAAACGTGAGTTTGATGAACCTCTCCCAACCCCTCTCTGACGCGGAGAGGGGTTTAAATACCTACGTTAATAATTTCATCCTTGATTTTCCGAGGTTATTCTTCAGCTAAAATTGTTGATTGTTGATTTGAAGCTTCTGCTGATTCTTCCGGCGCACCATCAAAGGAATCTTGTGGTTCTTTGAGGAAGAAAGCACACATAAAAGCACAAATCAATGCTGCTATGGCCATTGTGGAAAATAGGGTTGGTGCATCAGTTAAGCTGTAAATTGTCAGGTAAACTACGCCGCCAAAATTACCGTAAGCGCCGACGTTACCTGCAATTTGTCCGGTGGCTTCTTTTTTGATGAGGGGAACAATACCGTAGGTTGCACCGCAGCCTGCTTGGGCAAAGTAAGCACAAAACATAGTAACTGCGATCGCTAGTGGAATTGGCCAGTTACCATTAATAAAATGTGCCATCAAATAGCCAACACCAATGCCAACTGAAATAATTGTCATTGTCCATTTGCGAGAACCAAATTTATCAGAAATCACCCCACCACTGGGACGAGAAACTAAGTTTAAAAATGGATAAGTTGCCGCAATCATGCCTGCAACTACGTGTTCTAAACCAAAGGTTCTTTCAAAGAAGGCTGGTAGCATGGAAACAGCTGCTAATTCTGAACCAAAGTTAGTTACGTAAGTAAATTCGAGTATCGCTACTTGGCTAAAGTTATAACGCTGTGTAGGGGCGTAAGTTTTTTTGCCAATTAATAGTTCTTTGTTAACTTCGTAAGCTTTGTAAGTTTGGTAAGCAAATAATCCTAATAATGCTAACCAAACTAAATACATTTGACCCAGAGTTAAGAAGTGAATATTCTTTTGTTCTAACCGCCAAGCTAATAAACCAAGGGCGAAGATTAAACCAAAATTTGAAACAATCATCGCCCAGAAACTTTTGACACTGGTAACTTCCAAAGCACCATTTTTCTTTGGTCGCTTGTAGACTTTGCCAGCAGGCGTGTCTTGAACGCTGTTGAAGTAAATCACGCCATAGATAGCAGCTATGATACCAGTAAGAGCGATCGCCAACCGCCAGTTAGAAGCGCCACCAGCCAAAAAGCTAGTAGCAACAGCAATCATCGGTAAAGCAAATTCTGCACCGAAAGCCCCAAAGTTACCCCAACCGCCGTAAATACCTTGGGCGCTTCCCATTTCTTTCGGCGGGAACCATTCAGCTACCATGCGGATACCGACGACGAACCCAGAACCGACAATTCCCATTAACAAGCGGCTAATTACTAGTTGGTTAAAATCCTGTGAGAACGCCGTAGCTAGACAGGGAACAGCCGCAAACATCAACAATATTGAATAGGTAATTCTGGGGCCGAAACGGTCTAACAGCATCCCAATAATTAGCCGCGCGGGAATTGTTAAGGCTAAATTACAAATTCCTATAGTTTTAATTTGCTCAGGTGCTAAATGTAATTCTTTACCAATGGTGGTAGCAAACGGAGCAAAGTTAAACCAACAAACAAAGGTGAGAAAAAAGGCAAACCAAGTCTGATGTAAGATGCGATAACGATCCCTGAATGAAAATAAATTTTTCAGCATTCCAATCTTCCTAATTTTATCAGTTATCAGTTATCAGTTATCAATTCACTGTTCACTGTTCACTGTTTACTGTTCACTGTTTACTGTTTACTGTTCACTGTTCATCATGGGCAAATCGACGATAAAGGAAATCGAGGGCGTAGTTCCGCAGGTTGTAGTATTCTGGGTCTTCCATGATGCGGCGACGGTTGCGGGGACGAGAAAAGGGAATCTCTAAAACTTCACCGATTTGAGCAGCCGGGCCATTAGTCATCATCACCACTCTGTCGGCTAGGAAAAGCGCCTCATCAATGTCGTGAGTAATCATCAAGACGGTAACTTGATGGTCAGTCCAGATTTGCAGTAATTCTTCTTGCAATTCTTCTTTGGTGATTGCGTCTAATGCACCGAAGGGTTCATCCAGAATTAAGACTTGGGGACGGATAGAAAGGGCGCGAGCGATCGCAACTCGCTGTTTCATCCCCCCAGAAATCTGATGCGGTTTCTTGTCGGCGGCTTCTGTGAGTCCCACCATTGCTAAGTGTTCTCTAACAATGGCGCGTTTTTCTGCTTGGGGCTTTTTAGGAAATACGGAATCAACAGCTAGATAAACGTTCTCAAAAACACTCAGCCAAGGAAGTAAGCAATAGTTTTGAAATACCATCATCCGGTCTGGCCCTGGTTCGGTGATGGGTTGGTCTTGCAGCATGACAACACCATCGGTAGGAGTGTTGAAGCCTGAAACCATGTTGAGGAGGGTGGATTTACCGCAGCCAGAATGACCAATTAAACAAACAAATTCGCCTTCACGTACTTTGAGATCAATACCATCGAGGACGGTGAAAGGGCCTTCGGGAGTTGGGTAAATTTTGCTTACGCCTTCGATTACAAGGAAGTTATCTGCTTTGGTTTGTGGTTGTTTGAGTTGAGTATTTTTGTTTATTATTTGCATGATATTTTTTGGTTTTGCTAAATGAATTTATTAAGACCTACGTAAGAACTCTCTTAAACTTTTATTCCTCTGTGTTCTCTGCGCCTCTGTGGTTCGTTATTTTGTTACTAAATAAAGACTTCCTCAATCCGTATATCTCGCTTGATTTCCAAGCCTTTGAGATACTCTAGAGGTTCGGAGGGGTTAAAAGTTTTACCGTCGAATAGGTGAATGGGGTCGTCGTAGCCAGTATCGAGTAAGCCGAGGTCGCGGGCGGCTGCACCAAATATGTCTGCACGGCAGACTCTTTCGATAACTTCTACCCAGTTTTTCGGGAAGGGTGTTAAGCCCCAGCGTGCTAGTTGAGTTACCATCCATAAGATTTCAGTGCGGTTGGGATAGTTAGTTTTGTTTAGGTAAAACTGGTTGTAGGCTGTGAGTGATTGGGGTTGTGTACCGTCGCCGCGATCGTAGGGATCGGTGAAGCCTGGGCGAATGTATGCAGGATTGACGTTGAGGTATTCAGGACGGGAAATTAATTGCAGAATTTCTTCGCGGTTGCGGAGGTCATCACAATATTTGCAAGCTTCTAGGAGGGCTTTAATGAGGGCTAAGTAAGTTTCGGGATACTGCTGCGCCCATTCTTCCCGCACTCCTAATACTTTTTTGGGCTGTCCTGACCAAATTTCTAGGGCGGTGGCTGCAATAAAACCTACGTCATCATGAACCGCCATGTAACTCCAAGGTTCACCCGCACAGTAACCGTCAATGGTTCCGGCTTTAAGTTGAGTGACCATTTCTGTTGGTGCGATCGCAGTTAAACTAACATCTATATCAGGATTAATCCCGCCCGCCGCTAACCAATAACGCAGAATTAAGTTCTGCATAGATGTAGGATGAACGACTCCCAAGGTCAAAATTTGGTCGGGAGTAGCATTAATGGCAGCTTTGAGGTCGGCTAAATTTCTTACACCTTCGCTATACAGCCTTTTACTTAAGGTGATAGCGTTAGCATTCCGGGAAAGATTAAGAGCGTTAACAACTGGAATTGGTTTTTTACCACCAGCACCTAAAGTTAGCGCTAAAGGCATTCCTGCAACCATCTGGGCTGCGTCTAAGGAGCCTGTAGCAACACCTTTGGCGATTTCATTCCAATTGGCTGCACGAGAGAGAGTTATTTCTAAACCATATTGAGCAAAAAAACCTTTTTCTTGAGCCACAATTAAAGGTGCAGAATCAGTCAAAGGTAAAAAGCCAATTTCGAGGTTAACTTTTTCTAAACCTCTTGGAGATACCGCCACAGATGCGGCTGTTTGCTGCGCTTGGCGTTTCTTGGCTTGCTTTTGTTGGTTGAGGAAGTAAATCATCTCATTTCGCAGATTGTAGTAACTGGGATGATTAACGACTTCCAAACGTTGACGAGGGCGAGGAATAGGTACTTCCAGAATTTGCCCAATGTGTGCTTCTGGGCCATTAGTGAGCATAACGATGCGATCGCTCAACAATAATGCTTCATCCACATCATGAGTTACCATCACACAAGTAACATTATGCTCATTGCAGATTTTCATTAACTGCTCTTGCAAACTCCCCCGTGTGAGCGCGTCTAAAGCACCAAAAGGTTCATCTAGCAATAACAACTTCGGACGAATAGCCAAAGCACGGGCGATCGCAACTCGTTGTTTCATCCCCCCAGATAACTCACTGGGACGCTTCTTCGCCGCCAGACGCAAGCCCACCATATCGATATGCTCTTCGATGATGGACAAGCGATCGCGTTTCGATTTATTTTGATAAACCTCATCCACAGCCAAAGCAATATTTTCCCGCACCGTTAACCAGGGAAGCAACGAGTAATTTTGAAACACCACCATCCTGTCTGGACTAGGTTCTCGAATTTCCTTACCTTCCAAAGTCACGCCGCCAATACTAGCCCTATCTAGACCCGCAATAATATTGAGTAAAGTAGACTTACCGCAACCAGAATGTCCAATTAAAGAAACAAATTCACCCTGACTGATTTTCAACTCAATATTTTTCAGGGCGATATATTTCCCACCATTCGGCAAATCAAAAATTCTATCAACGTGGTCAACTTCAACAAAAGTAGTCATTTGTCATTTGTCCTTTGTCATTTGTTTCTAATACTCGTTCTCTATAAACCTCTCTTTCTCTGCGCTCTCTGTGCCTCTGCGGTTCGTTTAATAGAGATTATTAACTCTTGACTACTTCTGTTCTGCCACCATTTTACTAGCAATAAAACCGACCAATCTATCTAACAGCAACCCAACCAAACCAACATATATCAACGCCAAAATAATCTCACTCAAATTTGTTTCCGTCGTCGTATTGTAAGCATCCCAAATAAACGAACCAATGCCCACACCACCGACTAACATTTCCGCCGCCACAATTGCCAACCAAGACAAACCAATGCCAATGCGTAACCCCGTAAATATATAAGGCACAGTCGCCGGAAAAACTATTTTCAAGAAATACTTTGCACCTTTTAGTTTTAAAACCCTGGCTACATTCACATAATCTTGAGGAATTTGCTGCACACCAACTGTTGTATTAATAATAATCGGCCAAATCGACGTAATAAAAATCACAAAAATCGCAGAAGGATTAGCTTGTTGAAATGCCGCTAAAGAAATCGGCAACCATGCCAAAGGCGGTACAGTCCGCAACACTTGAAATATCGGATCTACAGCATTATATACAAACTGATTAGCACCAATTAAAATTCCCAGTGTAATCCCCACAATTACCGATAAAGAAAAACCTAAACCAACTCGTCCTAAACTAGTAAGAATTTGCCAACCCAAACCCTTATCACTTTCACCATTATCAAAAAATGGGTGAATAATAAAAGGATCAAAAGTTTCAGTAAAAGTTTCTATTGGCCCCGGCAATTTAAAATTAGGATTTAAACAAAGTAATTGCCAAATTACCAGAAAAATAGCTAGTGCAACCAAAGGCGGCACAACTTTTTTCATAATAAATTTACTAATCGCCTTTTGCGGCTTTTTTCTAAACGCGCGACTTCCAGTAATAGCAGTCATTGTCTTATTTTTCCTCTAGAAAATCAGTAAATTAACTTTTCAAACTCTTTCTTCTTTGCGCCCTTTGCAGTTCGATAAAAAATTCCTATTTAGTTTTTTTAACGCAAAGTTACACAGAGGCTTTCTGATAACTACACTTTCTTAATTTTCAAACCTTGTAAATATTCTTCAGGTTTCTCAGGATCAAATTTCACGCCATCAAAGAAAGTTTCAACACCACGAGAACTGTTAGTAGGAATTTCGGAATCAGGAACACCGATCGCCTTAGCAGCCTTTTTCCACAAATCTTCTTTATTTACCTGATCAACAATTTCTTTAACTTTGGTATCTTTCGGCAAATAACCCCAACGGATGTCTTCAGTTACAAACCAAATATCGTGACTCTTATAAGGATAAGAAGCATTATCAGACCAGAATTTCATCCGATATGCAAATTCTTTTTCTGTGCGACCATCCCCATAATCAATATTGCCTTTAGCCCGTTCTACAATATCTGCGGCAGCAACATTAAAATATTTGCGATCAGCACAGATTTTGCACATTTCTTCTTTGTTTTCTAGTTTGTCACACCATTGTTGTGCTTCTAAAACTGCCATTAATAATGCTTGTGTTGCGTTGGGATTTTTATCAACCCAATCTTGGCGCATAGCAAAGGCTTTTTCTGGATGATTATTCCACAATTCGCCTGTTACTAAGGCTGTGTAACCTAATTTTTGGCTCACTAATTGAGCGTTCCAAGGTTCACCAACACAGAAAGTATCAACAGTACCGACTTTCATATTGGCAACCATTTGTGGTGGTGGTACAGGTTCTAAAACCATATCTTGATCTGGGTTAATACCACCGGCAGCTAACCAATAGCGCATCCATAAATCATGTGTTCCACCAGGAAATGTAATCCCAGCTTTTAAAGATTTTTTATCAGCTTTGGCTTTATCGGCAGATTCTTTAAGTGCTTTGCTTTGTAAATTGACTTGAAGTTCTTTAAATTTATTGGCAACGGAAATAGCCTGACCATTTGTATTCAATCGCGCCAAAATATACATTGGCACTTTATCGTTGATGGTCATTAAATAAGGCATGGGGCTAAGGATGTGTGCGCCGTCAATGCCATCGCCAGCTGAACCGATTTTTAAGTTGTCGCGGGTGACAGGCCAAGATTTTTGTTTGATGACTTCGACATCTGTCATACCGTATTTGGCAAAGAAACCTTTTTCTTTGGCAATAATTAAGGGTGCAGAATCGGTGAGGGCGATAAATCCTAGTTTGGCTTTGGTTGTCTCGACTTTGGGAGCATTACTAGAGGTGGAGACATTCGCTGCTGGTGCGGCAGATGGTGTGTTTCCTTCGGTGGTGGTTGTGTTGTTGGTGGAGCAGCCATGCACGATGATGGAAGCGGCGGCGGCTGCACTTGTGGTGTAAATAAATTTGCGTCTGGAAAGATTTGTCATTTGTCTTTTGTTATTTGTAGGAGTTACGAACCGCAGAGGCGAGGCAGTGCGTTGGGCGGCTCCGCCGACTTGAAGCAACTGCCGCGCAAAGAGCGCGAAAGGTAAGAGGGTTTGCGTAAGTTACAGAAATAAAGTGGAAGACAGAAGCATAAAGTTTCATACTTCAGCCTACCCTGCGGGAAGCCGTGCAGAGCGCGTCTACATACTTCAGACTTCTACTAAGGCTTCTTGTTTGAGTTGTGCGCCGAAGTGTTTGATGAGTAAGTCTTGTAGTACTGGTTGCAAGTCTTCGCAGGGTATTCCTTTAATGGCGCAAGTGCCTAGATGAGCCTCTTTGCCGACTTTACCGCCCATATAGATGTCTACGCCTTCTACTGCTTTGCCATCTTTACGCGCTTTTGTACCCATTAAGCCGATGTCTGCAACTTGTGGCTGTCCGCAGGAGTTGGGGCAACCAGTCCAGTGAATGCGAACTGCTTGGGTGAAGGTTAAGTCTGCTTCTAAAGCTTTAACAGTTGCTAGGGCGCGGTTTTTGGTTTCGATGAGGGCGAAGTTGCAAAATTGTGCGCCGGTGCAGGATACTAGCGATCGCGCTAATGCCCCAGGATTGATCGAAAATCTTTCTAGTAAAGGTTCTGTCAGCAATGTTGTTAGACACGCGTCTGAAATATTGGGAATGATGATGTTTTGCTCAACTGTTAGTCTGATTTCACCACTGCCGTAAACTTCTGCTAATCTGGCAATTTCAAACATATCTTCGGCATACAACCGCCCAACGGGAATGTGCAAACCTATATAGTTCAATCCTGGTTGTTTTTGTTTGTATACACCGATATGGTCACGTTTTTCCCAGTCGATTTCGTCTTTGGCGGCTGCGGGTAATAAGGATTTACCTAAACGTTGTTCGACTTCGGCGCGAAATTTATCTATACCCCATTCATCAATCAGCCACATTAGACGAGATTTCAGGCGGTTAGCCCGTGAACCCTTATCTCGAAACACTTCTAAAACGGCTCGACATACAGCCACGACATCTTCCGGCGCTACCCAAGCATTTAAGGGAATTGCAGCATCACAGCGTTTAGCTGAGAAAAAGCCACCAACTAAGATGTTGAAGCCGAATTGGAGTGCTGAGTGGGAAGAGGAACTTACAGCAAAATTTCCCCCTTGCTCCCTGCTCCCCTGCTCCTCTGCTTCTTGATAGGCTGGCACAAATGCCAAGTCGTTAATTTCGGCGTGAACTGAATTGTCTCGTCCACCAGTAATAGCAATATTAAATTTGCGTGGGAGATTGCTAAACTCTGGGTTGCCTTCTCCTTTATTGGTGAGCATATCTTGAATTTGCTGCACCAAATCTCGCGTATCGTATAATTCATCGGCATCCAGCCCAGCTACGGGATCACCAGTGATGTTGCGGACGTTATCCATCCCTGATTGAACAGTGGTTAAACCGACAGCGTGAAGTTTATGGAAGATATCGGGTAAATCTTCAATTTTGATGCCCCGCAATTGAAGATTCTGTCTTGTAGTAATGTCAGCGCTACCGTCATCGCCGTAACGCTGCAATACTTCTGCTAACACACGCATTTGATCGCTGGTAAGGATACCGTTAGGCATCCGCATCCGCATCATGAATTTACCTGGGGTAACTGGGCGGAAAAATACTCCTACCCACTTGAGCCGATGATCGCGATCGGTTTCGTCCATTGCTTCCCAACCCAAAGCGGCAAATTTTTCGATCTCCGCTTTAACGGCAAGTCCGTCTTTTTCAGCTTTGAGTTTTTCAAATTTATTGAGGCTGGTTTTGGTGGTAGTTCCTGTATCTGTCATGAGCTAACTCTCATTGCAAATTGCTAATCCAGTGAGAACTTCAGGCGGTAGTTACCCAATATCAATCAACCCGTAGTTTTCTGTTCTACGAGGTTCGATAATTTGAAACTGATAGATATTTATTGCTCAGATAATTTATTGGCTACTTAATGACAGGCTAGTGCCGCAAGGCGGAAGTCAAAAGTCAAAAGTCAAAAAGCTTATAGAATAAACTTTTTGGCTATTTGGAATGAGTGCTTTATTGACAATGAACGCGGCCTCGTAAGTGGAGGAGAGTTAATTTGTATTTTTTGACATTGGGGGAGTTAGACAAGTAAATAAGGCAATTGTTTATGTAACAATTTCGATACTTCTAAGGTTAAGGTGGGATTTCTGCTAAAATCGTATAAATAGCTACAAATTTCTAGTATAATTGCTAATTACGGATGATATATATGCGTTTTCTGCATCACATTGAGTAAATTAGTGATGCAACCTGATAGATTTGCACACCAGCATAGGTAAAAAATTGTAGATTTTCTGCTGGTGATCAAGTCACAGCTAAGGGTTAAGCGTGTAGCAAGCGATCGCTGTTAATCTAATGACAAATAATTTCCACAACTATGAAACGTCGTGATTTCATCAATTGGGTTGGTTTAGGTTCCATAGCTAGTAGCTTACCTATTGCGATCGCAGCCTGTTCTTCACAAACATCAGGTGATTGGCAAACAGTGGGTACTGCCGCAGAATTAGATAAAACTGGTCAATTACTTGCCGAAACTTCGCCTGTGGGTAAACTTTTGGTAGTTGGTACATCTCAAACTGCAAATCTAATTGCTGTTGATCCCACCTGTACCCATAAAGGCTGCACAGTCGCTTGGAAAGCTGAAACGAAAAAATTTGCCTGTCCCTGTCATTTTGCAGAATATGGAGTTGATGGTAGTGTGCAGAAAGGCCCAACTACAAAACCACTGAAAACTTACGCCGCTAAAATTGAGGGTGATTCAGTTGTAGTCAAGAGTTAATAGTCATCGGTCTTTTGTCTTTTGTCAAAAGGCTAAGTAGCTAAACACAATTAATTACACAAACTTAAACCGTAAAACCCTTATCCAAACTAGAAACTCATATGTAAATAATTCTGTGCGATTACTTATATGGAAGGAAATATCAACCAGCTTTTAGTGCAGGCACAGACGGCGTATGATGCAGATGATTGGTCATCGCTGATTCAATATCTGCAACAGTTGATTTTGGTAGAGGATAATCAACATTCAGAGACGGTTAATTCAGAACTCTTGCTGAAATTAGCACTACCTGTTTTAGAAATGGGGGATTTTCAGCAACGCTGGGAGATTGCTAAAGTGTTGGTTCGTTTGGGAAATATTGCGATTGCGCCATTAATTGACATCTTAGAAGATGAAGATGCAGAGGAAGAATTGCGCTGGTATGCAGCCAGAACTTTAGGCGAGTTTCAGCACCCAGATGCGATCGCCTCTTTGGTAGAGTTGCTCAAAACTAGTGAAGATGAAGAATTAAAAGGAATCGCCGCTACAGCCTTAGGACAAATGGGTAGTGACGCGATCGCTGCACTCTCAGAACTTCTACAATCTGAAGATACAAGACTTTTGGCAGTGCGATCGCTTGCTTATATTCGTCGCCAAGAAACCATCACACCACTGTTGAGTGTGGTACAAGATACCCAAGTTGTCGTTCGTGCTACAGCCTTAGAAGCCCTCAGCAGCTTTCATGATCAACGTATTCCACCTGTACTATTACAAGCTTTAGATGATGTGGCGGCTACAGTTAGACGTGTAGCAGTGTTGGGTTTAGGTTTTCGCCCTGATTTAAATTCAGAATTAAATTTGGTGGTGCGGCTACAAACCAAGCTTTACGACTTCAATGTTGAGGTTTGTTGTGCTGCGGCGATCTCCCTGGCGCGGATGGGTGATGATCATGCTGCTACATATTTATATCAGGTGCTAATTTCACTCCACACACCAACAATTCTGCAACTGGAAATTATTCGTGCTTTGATTTGGGTAGGAACAGTATCGGGTTTGGAATATTTACAAAAGGTAATTGAGCAAAGTACATCAGAAACAGTGTGGCAAGAAATTGTCACCGTTCTCGGTAGAGTTGAGAAACCTCAGTTAACCCCAAAAGCCACAGAAATTTTATTAGAATTGCTGCGATTGCATCATCCAGCTATAGAAATTGCCAACATCAAAAGTGCGATCGCCTTATCTTTAGGACAATTAGGTAGTCAGCAAGCAATTATACCTTTAACTACTTTGATGAAAGACTCAAACGAGCAGGTAAAATTACATGCGATCGCTGCACTCAAAAAGCTTTCACCAGAATTTGTACCAATAGAGTCGTAATCCAACGTTCTTGTAGCTGGCTGATGGTATATTTGGTGCGGCGACTGATAATACTGTTACAGCATTTAAAAACCAGCAAGGTTTAGTATTGTTGCTCTAAATACTTAGGCACTCGCAAAGTATTGAGACTGTGATATGGGGGAGAGATAAAGTAATTCTTATTCCTCCCCAATTGTTGTGTTTTCGTTTGATCAGCCATACCGGGAAGAACCTTATTCTCACACGGTTGAGTTTCCTAACTTGAAGGTATTAGAATTTAACTTCACAGCAATTCAACTCAATCGCTTGAACTGGCGCGATTATCTCAATCAACCAAATCCAATAGCTGCGGCCTTGATGGCAAAAATGCAGATTGCAGCCTCAGATCGACCTTAGGAGAAGCTTTGTTGGACTTTTCCAGTCTGCTTGATGTAATCAACTGGTTAGCGCAAAATTGATCACCCAAAGCCTTAAAACAACTGGATTTATACTCAGCACTCTAAAAAGAGAGCTGACAACAACAGCATAGATGTGTAAAGTAGTTGAGGAATATTTACCTTTCCCAACATTCAAGCATCCATCTATGGATAGAAAAACCAAACGTCTGCTGCTGCTTGTAGCTTCCTGTAGTATTGCTGGTGTCATTTTAGGTGGCACTAGCAGCTGGGCAGAGAGCAATCTTTGCTTGCGTGCTAGTCAAGTTACAAGTGATTGCCTGACCCAAGACCCCATTGAAAAAACTATACAAGGAATGAGTACCGGGTTAATCGCCGGAGCAGGGGCAGCTTTCGGTGTAGCATGGAATATGCGCCACGAAGACTAAAAGCGATAATTGCGATCGCGTAGCCATAGACTCACAGGTATAGCTTTACCCTGTGAATCTACCTTAACTTTCACTACTATTGATCGCAATTGTCCGTCTCTTGTTTGACGTACAGCTTGAGAAATATCGCTATTAATTTGTTGCCGTTCTTCATCTGGCACATTATAGTTTTCCACACCATACTGAACATAACCATCCTGATACACACCTCTTAAGGCCGCTTGATTAGTAGCAAGGGATCTGGGTAGATTACTAGTTACTCGTACAGGTCTCCAAGCCCTAGGAACACCACGACTAAAGGATGGTTGCTCTTGTAAAATTACATACAAGTTAGTTCCTGACAGTAATTGTCCGTTCCTCCCGCGATTTCTCCTGAGTAATTCTTGCCAGCCAGATAATCTTCTGAGTGTAGCAATCCGAGATATATTGTAATCAAGCTCTAAAGAATTGCTTTGCAACACATTTCTAGAATTGACGGGTACAGTTTGCAAAATCACTTCTTTGCCTGTGAGGTTAGTATACATTGACAAAAAAGGTACAGCAAAAATGATTCCTGCTTGAACTGCTAAGGGAAGCACTAGCCGCGAACCAGGTAAAGGCTTATTGGCTTTTTGTTCTGTAGCTAACAAATAATCCCGAAAAGTCAGCTTCCCTGAAAATTCAGCTTCGGGAGACAATGATTTATTCTTCGTAGATTCAGAATTTTTGGTAGATTCAGAAGAGTCACTTTTCATGAGCGTAGTCCTAAAAATCAAGGTAGTGAGCAGAATCAAACGAAATTATTAGGACTGACGCAGAGAAACTCTAAAAACGACGATGCAACTGTAGGTCAATCAAGAGGATTTAACATTACCTGAAGACTTAGAAGCAGAACCTAAGCGGCGTTCAAACCAAAGTCCAGCACTAATTAACGCAGAACCGCACATCACAAACACCAGTGATTTGAGCAGAAGTTCAGTGTCATATTCTAGTACGCGACTGATTACTTGCAGGGTTAACAACAGCATACCGCCCCAAAAAGAGCGTCTATCATTTAACTTCAATCCTTCCCGAATTAGTCCCCAAGCTAATACTACGAAAAGTACATTGAAAGCAAAAACCCCCAAATCATCAACGGGATTGATAGCTTGATGCCAGAAAGGTACTATAGCCGTAAAGCCAAGAAATGTCACAATCAAAGGTAGATTGAAGACGGCTTCTCGACGAATTGGGTTATTTCGTTGGCGCAGTAAAAACAACCATTGCAGTACAGCCAACCCGCTGAGAATTCCCAAATCGATAATCGGTCGAGACAGGAATATATTTATGTTACTAGTTGAAGAAGAGAAATTGTTGCTGGAAGTTTGCCACAGCCAACGGAAAGACAGTACATAAAAGACTAGACCGAAAGCTATCAACGACAAATCACGGGCTAGGGGTTGAAATAGCCTGTAATTAATTGTGGGAAATAGCAGGTCATCATAACTCCAGAATAATGCAGGCGGCAATGTAAAAGCAAAAGATGCCACCCAAGGTGCAGTCTCAGAAAAATTGGATAGAGGTAAGGGATCGAGGTTTAATTGTAAAGAACTGGCAAAAATAAAAGCCGCCAGTGCAAAAATCCAGCGAGAACGACAGAAATAGGCTAAGGGTACAAACAACACCCACGACAGCAAAGGCATGTGTTTTACCACGAGTCTTGCCCAATTCCCATCATTTGCAGAATAACGTAAGTCTCCTAATCCTATCCCATACCCAATTTGTATTAGGATAATTCCCATGATTCCTAGGGAATTTAAGGACAGACTGTAAGCCATGACCAAAACACCAAAACCCCAAGCAAAAAATAGTTCTGGAGTTGAACCGTTAATATTGAAAACGTCTGCCATTAGCGCTATGGTTGCGCCTAAAATCATGGCGGCTAAAATTAGCAATCCTTCACCGAGAAGGCGTTGGCTACGTTTTGGTTTTTTGCCTTCAGAGTTGCCAATGGCGGCTTGTCTCCAAGTGTAAAAACCTGTGATTGTTGTTGCCATAAACAAACTCATCATAATGATGAATTTGACATCCCGTGACCATCCTAACCAGTTAGCTGCAACAAAGGTAATGATGCCTAATGTGAGGAGAATACTGCCAATCATCACCGCAGTCATCATCGAGCGATCGCGTGCAGCAGCTTCTAGGTTATTAAATTGATAACGGTCTGCTATTTGTTGATACTGGGAAGAACTAATTAATCCTTCATCTCGCCATAGTTGTGATTCTCGGCGTAACTTCCGCTGAAAATTATCCAATATCATGACCATCTCCAAAGTAATGAGGTAGTATCACGGTCATCGTCAGAATAGCGGTTATTGTATTTTCAGTATGCAGGTAAAACACTGCATAGCATTGTTCTTGTGTAACAGTTTGATTAGGATTAAAAACAAGTATTGTTACTGAAAAATATAATGGAAAAGCCTTCCAATTTATTACTTAAACTTTCACGGCGTTTATTTGAAAGCTTAGAGGAACAAGAAAAATTTATCGCAGCGTTAGTTAATCCCCAATTTTTTTCACCGTCTATTCTTTGGTGTCAGCCAAAACCAGAAATTTCACCTTTTTTAGTAGAAACACCTTTAATTTGGCAACCACAATTTATCGACCGATTAGCTTTAGGGGAAAAACCAGGTCAACATACCCTACATAATCAAGGATATTTCTATTGTTTAGATTTTTCTTCTGTATTTTCAGCTTCTATTTTGTTAGCAATTACTCAGTCAATCCATACAATTTTTGATATGTGTGCGGCTCCAGGAGGTAAAAGTATATTTGCCTGGAAAGCTTTGGAGCCAGAATTACTGATTAGTAACGAAGTGATTGGTAAACGTTTAGGTATGTTAATTTCTAATTTAAAGCGTTGCCAGATTAACCCATCTATTGTAGTTAACAGAGATTCGAGTATTTTTGCTGAAAGTATTCCCGCATCGACTAATTTAGTAATTGTCGATGCTCCATGTACGGGGCAATCTTTACTAGCTAAAGGCGAAAAAGCACCAGGATGTTTTCATCCCACTGCAATTAATAAAAGCGCCAATCGTCAAAAACGGATTATTGCTAACTCTGCTCAAATTGTCGCTTCTCAAGGTTATCTTGCCTATATGACATGTACTTATTCGCCAGAAGAGAATGAGCAAGTTTGTGAATGGTTTTTATCCCGCTTTCCCCAGTTTAAAGCAGTTAAAGTTAGCCATTTACAAGAGTATCAATCGCATCTAACTACTATTCCTTGTTACCGCATGTTTCCGCAAAATCGATTAGGTGCTGGCGCATTTGCTGTGCTGTTTCAAAATACTGCTGAGGGTGAAAGTCAGCAGTTAGATTTAGGCGCTTTGTCTGCGGTGTGGATGAATAGTAACAACAATTGTGCATAAAAATGCACGAAATTCTATGGGAAACGAACCGCAAAGGACACAAAGGACACAAAGAAATTATTAATATTTAGGAGAATTTTCATTTGGCTTCAAATAAATTCAAAATTTCTTCAGGTAAAGGTGCATCAAAATCATCAGATACAGTAAACTCTCCCGCACATAAACCAAACGGTCGTAGCGGTTTGTTAGTACTTTGAATTGGTTTTAATTCAGCAATCTCTTTATCTGCCTGAATAATAATAAAACTTTCACCTGCCTCAACTTGATTGAGTTATTTTAAGGGATATTGTCGGATTTCATCAACTGTGATTCTCTGCATTTGAGTAATTCAATGTATTAGCAATAGTATATGAATTTGTGCAATCTGTTTACAAAAGTTAACTTTTTGCTGTAGACCTTTTTATTTGGATTTAGCCCACTTTATTAATATGTCATTTAATAAACTATTATCTTTCACATAGTCCAAAAAAAATTTTCGCTCTTCTACGGGTAAAGTTGTTGATGCAATAATAAATGCACGTTTACACCATATATCCATAATTGTATAACTTTCCTTAAGTTCACGAATCCAGTCACCCATATTTTGGGAATAAGCACTTAATAAAATTTCTCTTCTCAGGCTTGAAGGAGAATTCTGATATATAGCAATTATCTGACTGGCATTATTTAGTGACGAATTTCTAGCAAAAAGGCTCATTAATGATATTTGAAAATATTCATTTGATTTAATTATATCTGTGTATAAAATGTTTATTATTTTACTACCTAATATTTTCCAATTACCACTATAGTTATTGTTGATTGATATTAAATAATGGCATATATCGCTGATTGCTGGCGTTAAAGAATCAATATTGTCAAGACAGAACTCAACAGCAGATGGAATACCTACTTGTGAAAGTCTTCTTAGAAACCATCTCAGGCGAGTATAATTTGGTTCATCATTATTTAAATAATCAGACAATATCTTATCTACAAAAAATTTGCTGAAAATATGTAGCTGCTCATCATTAATGTTCTGAATACTTACAGTTGTATATGGATTACTTGATGAATACATTTTTATTATATTAATAATACTTTCTTCATAACTATTAATAGGTTGATCCTTAGTCATTAAAGTACAACGCTGTTTTAATTCATCAGATGTATATATTTTCGTCTTTTGCCTCTGTAATATTAACCTTTGTTGTTTATCTAGTATTTCTGCCATCTGATAAATGATAATTCTTGCTTCTTGCTTGCTGTTACAAAATATAATAATATCATCAACAAAACGACAAAAATCTATACCTTTTAAAGATAAGCTATTGTCTACAGGAATTAGTGAAAGCTCTCCTAATAAATGAGTAGCATGTGGCCCAGTAGGAATTCCTCTAGAAACTTTTGCTGTTACACTTTCTAATAAATTCATCAACCACTTTTTTACCTGATTAGGAAATCCAGATTCAATTAGCTGATTTTCAATATTATGATGGTAGATTTGATTATAAAAATCTGCAATATCTAAAGAGACTGCGTATTTATAATTGAAGCTTTTTTGTTCACATGTTTTCCAAAATTCTAACCATGAAATATTAGGGTTATACAAACTCCCATCATTTTGTGGATTGAATCTGTAACTAAAAACTTTATTGTCTGATGTAGGAATTCTTCTATTTTCAATAAGCTGACCAAATTCGTAAATAATTGCTGTTAATACAGTGTGATCTAATGGATCTAGTTGTGTTGCAGTCCTATATGAAATTTCATCCTTGGGTACTATAAATCTTCTAGAAGGATTATGTTGATAGTTACCTAAATCTATGTCTTTAAAGCGATTTATCGCTTCGTCTTCGACTTCATTAAGAATATCAAACTCTACAGGCTTAGGAAATAAATCTGTGTCGCTATACTTAAACACATGATTTAAAGACCATCTCAGTGAATTTTCTTGAAGTTTCATAATTTATACAGTCAATATAAATATCAAATTTAAATTAGTTCAATAAATTCCGCATTAACTTAAATAAGCCTTCAATCCAAAATAAACGATGGGTTAGGCAAAGCCGTAACCCATCCTACAAATTTCTTCTAAAAAATAGTTAACCCAAAGCAGACTTTAACTCACTCTGCGCCTGTTCCAAGGCTTCTGGCAATTTGCTGTCATCGCGTCCGCCGGCTTGGGCTAGATTTGGTCTACCGCCACCACCACCGCCGCAGATTTTAGCGATCGCACCAACAAATTTTCCGGCTTGCAAACCTTTCTTGTTCACTTCTTGACTAAATGCTGCAACTATGCTGACTTTACCAGCTTCGGGAACAGAACCGAGTACTACAGCACCGTTACCGATTTTTTGCAGTAAACGTTCCGCCGCAGTTTTCAAGGATTCTGGGTCAACGCCTTCGAGTTGGGCAACAATGATTTTATGGTCGCCTACGGTTTGGGCTGTTTCTAGCAAACTGTCAGATTTAGCGATCGCTAATTGTCCTTTCAGCGTTTCTAGTTGCTTCTCGGCGGTTCGCAATTCAGTTTGCAGAGTAGTGATTCTATCTGGTAGTTCTTCGGGTTTAACTTTAAAGCGATCGCTTAAATCTTTGACTACTTTATCCCGAACATTTAGGTAATCTAGTATCGCCGGGCCGGAAACTGCTTCAATTCGCCGCACCCCAGATGCAACACCAGCTTCAGAGATAATCTTGAATACACCAATCTCAGCAGTATTACTTACGTGCGTACCTCCGCATAGTTCCATCGATACGCTGGGAAAATCGATGACGCGGACTTCATCACCGTATTTTTCGCCGAACATGGCAACAGCACCCCTAGCTTTTGCCTCGGCTAAGGGTAGTATTTCCACGTTGGCGGAGTGCGCCTCAGAAATCCAAGTGTTCACCTGTTCTTCGACTTGTTGGACTTCCTCGGCTGTTAAAGCACGGGGACAGTTGAAGTCAAAGCGCAATCTGTCGAAGGAAACCAGCGAACCAGCTTGAGATATTCCCTCATCGACAATTTTCTTCAACGCTGCTTGGAGTAAGTGAGTTGCAGTGTGGTTGGCTTGGGCGCGACGACGACAAGCAGCGTCAATTTGAGCGGTGACTGTATCACCTACACGCACAGTTCCCCGTTCGATGCGTCCGAAGTGGACGAAGAAATCAGATTCTTTCTTCACATCTTCAACGCGAACTACAATACCATCGCCGGAGATATAACCGCGATCGCCAATTTGTCCCCCAGATTCGGCATAAAATGGGGTTTGGTTGAGGACGATTTGCACCTCTGTCCCGGCTTCGGCTTCTTCTTGGGCGACACCATTGACTAGCAAAACTTCTACTTTTGCCGTCGCCGCAGCTTGGGTATAACCTAAGAAATCCGTAGCGTGGATGTGTTCTGCTAATTTGTCGAGGGAACCTTGCACGGTTAAATCGATGGTTTCGTGAGCGGCTTTGGCACGTTCCACCTGTTTTTGCATTTCGATGTTGAATCCAACTTCATCAACAGTCAGGTTGTTTTCTTCCGCGATTTCTTGGGTGAGTTCTAAGGGAAAACCGTAGGTATCGTACAAAGTGAAAGCACTTTCACCACTGATTTCGGTTTGTCCTTGCTGCTTCACCTGTTGGATAATTTCTTCGAGAAGTTTTTCACCTCTATCCAGAGTTTTGAGGAAATTTGATTCTTCTCGTTCGAGTTCAGCTTTGATGGATGCTTCCCGTTGACGCACATTGGGATAAGCTGATTCCGAAAGAGCGATCGCAGTTTCGGCTACTTGGGTGATAAAGTTTCCTGAAATGCCAAGTAATCGGCCGTGACGCACTACCCGCCGAATCAATCGCCGCAGTACGTAACCTCTTCCCACATTAGAGGCGCGGATTTCATCAGCAATCATGTGGACGACAGAACGCACATGATCACCAATAACTTTTAACGAAACTTTGGTTTTCTCATCGCTAGAATGGTAATCAATGCCAGCAATTTGCGCTGCTGTTTGAATAATTGGGAAAATTAAATCTGTTTCGTAGTTATTCGGCACTTTTTGGAGGATTTGCGCCATTCTCTCCAAGCCCATGCCAGTATCTATGTTTTTATTTTGCAGTGGTGTTAAATTACCGGAAGCATCCCGGTTGTATTGCATGAATACCAAGTTGTAGAACTCGATAAACCGGGTGTCGTCTTCTAAATCAATATTATCGTCGCCGCGTTCGGGGTGGAAGTCGTAATATATCTCCGAACAAGGGCCACAGGGGCCAGTGGGGCCAGATGTCCAGAAGTTATCATCTGCACCCATGCGTCTAATTCTGGCTTCTGGTATACCAATTTTGTCGCGCCATATTCCAAAAGCTTCATCATCTTCTTCAAATACACTTACAACTAAGCATTCTGGTAGTAAACCAAAAACTTCTGTGGAGATTTCCCAACCCCAGGCGATCGCTTGTTCTTTAAAATAATCACCAAAGCTAAAGTTACCCAACATTTCAAAAAACGTATGGTGGCGTTTGGTGCGTCCGACGTTTTCGATATCGTTGGTACGAATGCACTTTTGTGATGTGGTGGCTCTTTTAAATTCTGGTGTGCGCTGTCCCAGGAATATCGGCTTAAATGGTAACATCCCCGCGATCGTCAGCAGCACGGTTGGATCTTCTGGTACGAGGGAAGCACTGGGGAGAATTTGGTGTTCCCGTTGAGCAAAGAAGTCAAGAAATATGGTGCGAATTTCGTTACCGCTGATGTGTTGGGGATTAGAAGACATGGGTGAACTGAAGTATAAAGTATGAAGTATGTAGTGTGAAGTATGAAGTTGCCGTTTGTTTTCTCGTACTTCTTCCTTCACCCTTTCTCTGGATAAAGTATGGCGCAGGAGAGAACATCCAACAAAGCATGAACATCTCTCCCCTAGCCTCTATTTTGGCATTTTGTTCCGTTTTGCTGCTAGTAATTTTTACTGCTCTAAGCCTGATTAGGGAGTACTACCTCCTATTCGTCAACAGACATCCTTTCGGTGAAGGGTAACAGACATAGCTTTATGATTATGCTAGAAAATTTCTTGGTAGAAAAAATGTGCGATCGCAAGTACGCCATTATAGGAACAGGCGCATTAGGTGGGTTTTATGGTGCCAAACTGCAAAAGGCTGGTTTGGATGTCCACTTTTTACTCAAGAGTGATTACGAACACGTTAGTCAATTTGGTTTAATCGTCGAATCTAAATATGGCGATTTTACCCTACCACAAGTTAAAGCATATAATGACGTGACAAAAATGCCACAATGCGATGTGGTAATAATTGCACTCAAAACAACACAAAATTATTTACTATCGAGATTATTACCACCTGTGGTTAAACAGAACGGGGTGGTATTGGTATTGCAAAATGGATTAGGTATAGAGGAAGAAGTTGCTCAAATTGTTGGCAATGTCAACATTATTGGAGGCTTATGTTTTTTATGTTCTAACAAAGTAGGGAAAGGACACATCCGCCACTTAGATTATGGACAAATTGTTTTAGGTGAATACACTCTTAACTATCAGAATGCGGGAATTACTGGCATAATACAGCAAATTGCCAATGACTTTCAAAATGCTGGCATATCCATTGAATTAGCTGAAGACTTACTATTAGCACGTTGGCAAAAATTAGTATGGAATATCCCCTATAACGGGCTGTCTGTCATTCTTAACGCCAAAACTGATGAATTAATGGCAGATTTATATACTCGCCAATTAGTCGAACAATTAATGTATGAAGTAGCTATAGGTGCAAAAGTTACCGGACGCATTATCACTGATGCCTTCATTCAAACCATGCTCGATTACACAGTTAAGATGAAGCCTTATCGCACCAGCATGAAAATTGATTATGATGAACGCCGTCCCTTAGAAGTAGAAGCAATTGTTGGTAATCCATTACGCATCACACAAGCAGCAGAGGTTTTTTTACCGCAAATTAGCTGCTTATACAATCAGTTGAAGTTTTTGGATAAGAGAAATCAAGCCTAATCATTTTAGAGTTATTCTGTATGACTTAAGGCAAAAATCTATTTTGAAATGATGTCAGTTGTACATCAACCGCACTTAGATAAACTTGATCTTGCAAAATTTGATCTGGTATTTGGTTGGCATTAATAGCAGCTTTAACCAAATCTTTTGCTTTAAGATTACCTCTTTGGTGTTGTAATATCAAAGTGCTACCACCAGGAATGCCTTGTGATTTTAGATTACCTTGATAAGCAAGATAAACAAGATTAAAAGGTTTAACTACATGGGAATTACTGATGTTACTGCGTGACATGTACGAGTTAATGGATGTAGTGATTACTCGACCATGTGTTGGACTAGCAGTAAAACCAGCATCGAGAGATTTTTTGTTTGCGTCCGGTTGAGCAGATGCCATTCCTGCGGCAAGAATTACGGAAGCGATGGTAAGGAAAGAAGCTGTTAAAGTTGAAAATTTCATGGGTTTATACTTAATTTTAGATTTAAGAGTGATTCACAAATATTCAAGAGTACAAACATTTCTGACTTATAACTTTAGACTTGTTGTACTTACTTCACTCGACTAAGTAGAAAGGTGCAAATAAACCGAACTATGTAACGGAAAGTAAAGTAGCTTGAAAAGCTCTTCCCTTCTGCCTTCTGCCCTCTGCCTCCTGCCTTGTCATAACGACAATTTTTAACACCTACCTACTTAGTTGAATGTTGCTCAACCAAATGAGCCATGATTGTAGAATTTACCTACAGTGTAATTTTGACTAATTACAGAAAAATACTGATCAGCATTAAGTTAATTCAAATATCCGAGAAAAGCCCTTCTATGGGGCGTTTCCGTCTATCGCTGCGTTTATTCTCTGATCCTATGCAGCTATTAGACGCTTTCTTAATAATAATTTAAGGCGATCGCCTGATTTAGGTTCTATCACCTGAGTGGTAATATTATTCTTCTGGAGTAAAGCACGCAACTCCTCTGCGGTACCCACATCCTTTAAAAAGTTCACTAACAATCCCTCATAGATTGTGTCTGCCTTGGCTGCTGTCGGTAGTATAAATTGTGGTTGCAACCATTTTGCGACTTCCAAGGCGCTGTTTGTACCTCTAATAATTGCCCCGATTAACGGCAATGCCAAGTCAACTGTTGGCGTAATTACCACATCCACAGGTGCAAATTTTTTCAGTTGTGGTGAATGATATCCATGTGGCTCGTAGTAGAGCGTGAAATTCGTTTCTAATTCTTTGAGCAAATAACTATTTTCTACAAGAGTAGGCCCAATCGGGGAACCAGGCAAAGCCATAACTTCTACTTGATTATTCAACGTGAAAGTTTTACTGTGAGCCAAAGATGTCACAGATGTGTAACCCAACTCTTGAGCGACTTTGGCTGCATTAGGTGAAGCCACAACAGGAATTTTATGGTCGAGTTGCTTTAATGTTGGCAGATGTGTATGGTCTGGCAAACCTTGAGACAGCAATATCAAATCGATATGTTCTGAAATTAATCGTTCTTGTTTCAAAGAACCTTTAAACAGCCAATCTACGCCAAAACTTAAAGAACCAACTAGCCAAGGGTCAACTAATATCCGTTGATAGCCAATTTCAATTAGCCAACTATTATTGTCCAACCAAGTTAAGTACATAGCCCAACCGAAGATAACACCTACCTTTATTATCAATGAGGTTATTGGATATTAGTTCTTATTAACAAAGAACTAATATCCACCAAGAAAATTTTACTCAGGACTGAGAACGCTGCTCAACCTCTGCTACCGCTAACAGAACTTTTTCAAGGCAATAGAAAACCATACTTTTTCAGTACAGCCTTAGCTTCATTACTCGATAAGAATTGGGCAAACTCCTTGGCAGCAGTGGTATTCTTACTACGTTTGACCACAGCCATTGGATAAACTATCGGGGAGTGGTATTTATCATCAGCAGCCACAACTACTTTTACTTTGTCAGAAATTTTGGCATCAGTAGCGTAAACTAAACCTGCATCAGCATTGCCACTTTCTACCGCAGCCAAAACTTGACGCACGTTGTTGGCATAAACCAGTTTTTTGGTAACTTGCGGCCAAATGTCTAATTTTTGCAGAACTTGCTGCGCGTATTGACCAGCAGGGACACTTCTTGGTTCGCCAATAGCTATCCGTTTGATTTTTGATTCTTTCAGATTGTAAAAGCTTGTAATGCCAGTAATATTTTTAGGTACAACCAATACAAGGCGGTTTTTAGCCAAAACCGAGCGAGTACCTGGAAGCAAAAGTCCTTTTTGTTCCAAAGCCGCTAGTTGCTTTTGAGCGGCTGAAATAAAAATATCTGCTGGTGCGCCTTGTTCAATTTGTTGTTGCAATGCACCAGAAGCCCCAAAGTTATAGTTCATGTTGACATTGGGTTTACTTTGTTGATAGAGAGGTTTAATTTCTTCTAGTGTGTCTTTTAAACTAGCAGCAGCAGAAACGAGTAAAGTTACGTTCGACTGCGCTGTTACAGCAGAAGGTACAATTAATGTTGAGCAAACAGCTAGTAACAAACTAGCAACTGCAATACCAAGAAAGGTAAGAATTTGTCTTCTTTTCATAGAGAAAGGGTGTAGCAATAGATTCTTCTGCAATTTGATGGCGCTTGGTAGGATCATACCGAGCGTCATTCCAATTTTTACCAACCTAATTGGTAACATTATGCCAAGAAAAGAACAAGGATGGATCACATTTCAAACATCGGAAGAGGAGCGGAAAATTCTCGAAGATTTCTGTCACGACTCTCAGCGAACTAAAACCGAAATTCTCCGAGAACTAGTGCGTGGTCTTCACAAGCATCAAGCATCACAAGCATCTATACCAACCAAACAGGTCAATGAAGAAGATTCTGAAATACCTGTGGTAGAAATTAGTAGTCGAAAGAAGGCTTTAAAAGTTAGCTCTCGCAATATTCTCAAAGGTGTCGTCAAAAAAGTGGTCACTGGAGCCGTTAATTGTGAGGTGACACTAGAAATTGTTCACAAAGTTGAGCTAACTTCAATGATTACCAAAACATCCGCAGAAGATTTGGGATTAGCTGAGGGAGAAGAAGCCTATGCTGTGATTAAATCTAATGATATTGTGATTGCTAGAGAATAAAGAGTAAATTTTTGTTTTCTCAAAAATTCTGCCGAATTCTTACAAGTAGTAGCAATTGTAGATCCTAATTTTTCCGCTGACCTTCTTATTCTTAAGTCAAGAATTGCTTGATTCATAAAACTCCAAAAAGCAAAAGACTCAAGTATTACTACTTGAGCCTTTTCTAAATGAAATAGCTGAGACTAATTGATTAATCACAGCACCATTTTTTTATCAACCCGTTTAACTTAATAGCGGCTACGTCCACCATAGCCACCGCCGTTTCCTCTGTTACCACCAAAGGAACCACGGTCTTCTCTAGGCTTGGCCTTGTTAACTTTAAGGTCACGACCCATCCACTCAGCACCGTCAAGCGCTTCGATGGCTGCTGTTTCTTCAGCATCTGTACCCATTTCTACAAAAGCAAAGCCGCGTAGGCGACCTGTTTCACGATCAGTAGGGATCTGAATGCGCTTTACAGAACCATATTCTGCGAAAACACTGTTCAGAGCATCTTGTGTAACTTCGTAAGAGAGGTTACCTACGTAAATTGACATAAATTTAATCCGAAATCGCAAGTTTGCAGAGATTTAGATTTCGGGAGAAGTCTGTAAATACCAAAAGGAAAATGCCCATCAATACTAAAAACAAACGCTATCGCCGAATCAACTCTCACACCTCATCATTACACAAAATGCTAGTGTTAGGAATAAAAAAAGAAAACCTGTAACAAAACGATATGTAAGCCCGCGATCGCTCTGTCTTCAGTATTTCTACAATTAACACTCGATTGTAGCGATCGCTACATTTTACCAACTTATCTGGTATTAATCTATTCACAGCCTTGGGCAAACAGCTATATAAAGGTTTTGGGCTTGCAATCCAAGAAATTTCAGATTTCTATGTATTTAAATAATTTAGTGTTAAATACCAACTTTTTATATGTTAAGTTGGTAAATATCTAAAAAATATTTCTTCTTATTTTCCAATATTTCGATTCTATGAAACTATGCCACAGGACTTATCACCCCTTTGGATATCACTGAAAACTTCATTATTGGCAACCTTTATTACTTTTTTTGTTGGTATTGCTGCTGCCTATTGGATGTTAAGTTATCGCGGTAAAGCCAAATCTTTGATTGAGAGTATCTTTGTTGCACCACTAATTTTGCCCCCGACAGTTGTAGGCTTTTTGTTACTGTTATTTTTTGGGAAGAATGGGCCTGTGGGGAAACTCATGGAGCCTTTTGACCTGACTATTGTCTTTACTTGGTATGGTGCAGCGATCGCTGCAACTATAGTTTCCTTCCCATTAATGTATAAAACTGCACTGGGAGCTTTTGAACAAATTGATGATAATTTGCTGCGGGTAGGGAGAACCCTAGGTGCGAGTGAATTACAAATCTTTTGGCGAATCAGTTTACCTTTAGCTTTACCAGGAATTTTAGCAGCCACAACTTTGGCTTTTGCCCGTGCCTTGGGTGAATTTGGCGCTACATTAATGCTGGCTGGCAATATTCCCGGACAAACTCAGACTATTCCGATGGCCATTTATTTTGCTGTGGAAGCGGGAGCAATGGATGAAGCGTGGTTCTGGGCGATCGCGATTATGGTAATTTCGCTATCGGGGATTTTTGCAGTCAATTTTTGGCAGGAAGTCAGAGGTAAAGGGGGATGTAAAGACACGAGGACACGGGGACAGGGAAGACGACTTACTAAATCTTATTCTTTATCTGCGGCTGCTTCAGAAGTTGGGCTGTTTGTAGACATTGAAAAAAAATTGCCCAGTTTTCATTTGCAAGTGTCTTTCAGTAGCAACGAGCAACCACTGGGATTATTGGGAGGTTCAGGCGCTGGTAAAAGTATGATTCTGCGTTGCATTGCGGGAATAGAAACGCCAACTAGAGGACGGATAGTCTTGAATGGTAGAGTCTTGTTTGACTCCGAAACCGGAATTAACGTACCCAGCCGCGATCGCCGCATTGGTTTTTTAGTCCAGAATTATGCTCTGTTCCCCAATATGACGGTGGCACAAAACATTGCTTTCGGTTTACCCAAGGGATTATCTGCAGGAAGTGTGCGGCTACAGGTAGAAGAACAACTAATTACGATGCAGTTGCAAGGATTAGGCGATCGCTATCCGCATCAACTTTCGGGAGGTCAACAACAACGAGTAGGTTTAGCCAGAGCATTGGCTAGTCAACCGGAAGCATTACTTTTAGATGAGCCGTTTTCAGCACTCGATACACATCTGCGTAGTCAATTAGAACAGCAGATGACAGAAACTTTGGCAGATTACCAAGGTGTGGCTTTATTTGTCACCCATAATATGGATGAAGCTTACCGAGTTTGCCCAAACTTGTTGGTGTTGGAACATGGTCAAGCAGTGCATCACGGTTCCAAGTATGATATTTTTGAGCATCCTGCTAGTGTGAGTGTTGCTCAATTAACTGGGTGTAAGAACTTCTCTCATGCTATTATCCAGCATGTACAACAAGTGCAAGCCATTGATTGGGATTGTTACCTCGAAGTTTTAGAACCAATTCCAGACAAACTATCTCATGTTGGCATTCGCGCTCATCAACTTATCTTTTCCCATGATTCATCTCAAACCAATACTTTTCCTTGTTGGCTAGTAAGAACAAGTGAAACACCCCATAGGATGACATTATTTTTAAAGCTACATACTGCCCCTAATAATTGCCAAGACTATCATTTGCAAGCCGAAGTTTTTAAAGAGAAATGGGTGCAGATTAAAGACCAACCTTTCCCCTGGTATGTGCGTTTAGACCCTCTGCGTTTAATTTTGATGGAGAGCTAGTATTATAAATGAAAAGTAAAAAGGCAAAAGAAAGAATTATTACTCTCAACAGACTAACGATATTGTTGGGCTTGAGTTTCATATAAGTAGGCATAACGACTACCCAGTTTTATCAGTTCGTTATGAGTACCACTTTCGACAATTGTGCCATTTTCCATCACATAAATGCGATCGGCCATTTTGACGGTAGACAAGCGATGGCTAATTAAAATCGCAGCTTGATTTTGGATCAATTGGCGGAATTTTTCAAATACTTCATATTCCGCTTTCGGGTCCATTGCACTAGTCGGCTCGTCTAAAACTATTAACTGAGAATTTCTTAAAAATGCCCGCGCTAAGGCTATTTTTTGCCACTGACCAATACTCAGTTCTTCTCCTTGGTCAAATAACTTACCTAAAATAGTGTCGTAACCTTTGGGTAATTTGGTAATTACATCATCTGCACCAGAACGCCGCGCCGCAGTCATAATACTCTCCCGATGCGGTGGTAAGTCAATGTTCGCTAACCAAATATTTTCCTGGGCTGTGAAGTTAAATTTAGCGTAGTCTTGAAAAATCACGCTGATATTGCGACGTAATTCGGCAATTTTATAGTCTTTAATATCAACACCATCAATAGTGATACTACCAACAGTCGGATCATACAATCGGCAAAGCAGTTTAATTAAAGTCGTTTTTCCAGAGCCATTCTCACCTACCAGTGCCACTACTTCTCCCGCTTTGACACTGAGGTTAATATCGTGAAGTGCTTGGCGGGTTGTAGTAGAGTATTGGAAACTGACATTATGAAATACAATGCCTGTTTGCATTGGTCGAGGTATTGGTTTTGGATTGATCGGATCAACTAATCTGGGTTTGAGGTCAAGAAATTCGTAGAGATTACCTAGAAATAGATTATCTTCGTAAAGAGCCGAAACGTTAGCTAATAAACTTTTAATATCGTTCTGTCCCCGTTGCAGTGCTTGGTAATAGAGAACTAAATCACCTAAACGCAGAACACCGTTGATAGCTTGATAGATAATAAAGGCATAAACAGCGAATATCAGAATCCCCGCGATCGCTTCCGCCGCAAAGTTAGCAACAAAGCGTTTTGTAAAAATTTTCAGGCTTTCTTTATAGATTTGTCTGCGGATGCGGAGATACCAGTTACTAAAGTAGTGACCTAAATCAAATAAGCGAATCTCTTTAGCAAATTGGTCTGATGTCAGCATCCAAGCCAAGTAAAAACCTTGACGTTGTTGCGGTGTCCATTTGCGCTGCCAATCATACATAATGCGACTATATTTGACGCGCACTAGCATTGCAGGTAACGCAGCCACAAATAGGACTCCAAGAATTCCCCAGTGGAGTGTTAGTAACAAACCAATCATCGCTACTAGGGAAATGCTATTTTGACCGATCTGTGCTAAACGATTGAGAATTTGGGGCGGTCGGTAAGGCGCTTCTTGTTGCGCCCGCTGTAAGGTATCGTAGTATAGTGAATTTTCGTAGTATTCTAGGTCAGCTGCAATAGATTTAGCGTTAATGATACCTTGCATATAGTCAGTTACCCGTTGAGAGTGGGCAGTGGTGACTAGTTCTGTTAAGGAGTTAGCAAGAGTAGTTAATAAAGTAACTGCACCAGCTAGAGCAATGAAGACTAAGACGTTACGAAAAGCGATCGCTCTGTCTGCTAAGTTCAGGTTAGCAGCTACGGCATCGATAATCAGTTTGGAGAGATAAATTGAGATGACTGGTAATATACCTTGTATCGTCAGTAAGACTATACGAGCGATCGTCCAACCAGGACTGCTTTGCCATACTAGACGCAATGCAGGCAACAGGCGTAAAGTATTTTGCAGCTTATTTTGAATTGTTTTGCCTATTTGCATATTTGAAATGGCGATCGCACTAAAAAATTTGAAAATGTCTACTCTAATTTCTTAAACTGTGGTTGTAATTGGAGATGAGTTTTCTTGAGCAAGGTCATTTTCCACTAACTTTACCAACTCAGGGAGTGCAGCTAAAGAACGCTGTCGTCGTAAACTATAAATCGGCACTTGTTGAACTACACTCGTACATTGCCTAAAATGTTCTTTGAGAAACTCTGGTGCAGTCAGTGCTTGCATTTCCCTAGAATGTCGGATTAATTCTCCAAAGCTTTGTTTTGGTTCTAAAGGGATTATTTCTGGGTGAGTTCCCCCAGCTAGGACATAGATTTTTTTTAGAGGTACAGCTTTTTTAAAGAAACCGTCTTGCAATCTATGAACACGCTTCACTGTTTGGGAATGTAGTAAAGGTAAGCTATCTGGTAAATGACCAAAAGAAGCCGCAGCATCCGGCCATAGCTTAATTTGAGGAAACCCAGGAATTACTAGCGGTTGTTGTTTATTGGCTTGAATTGCCAAAACATCATCGGTCAAAATGCTATAGCCATGAGCGTGAAAACATTCTGCTAAAGTGGACTTGCCAAAACCTGAGTCAGCCATAAAGGCAACAGCACTATTATTGATGACTACACTACTAGCATGAAGTACCAGCAAGCCTCGCTGTCTTAGTAGTACACAGATAATGACACCCAGTAGAAAAGTACGAATCATTGCCTCATCAACACCAGGGTTGGGGTCAAGGACGATTTCGTTACCATCTTTCAGCAACACCATACCGAATTGGGCAATTTTAGCTAAGAGGTAGTTGCCACCATCACTACGCTTTTGTTGTGGTTCATTTAGTTTACCTAAGCGGATCACTACATCTGCTGGTTTATCACTGGGGATGAGTTCAGGTAAGGGTAATTCGGAGTGAATGCCTAAGTTGTATGCTGTGTAAACGTACATCTAAAATATTGCTGGATGACTACTGAAGAAATATTTTTGTGTAAGAAAAACTCAATTTCACTAACGCTTTTATATTGACAAAGCCTTTACAATCTGCAATTAAGGAAGCAATCAAGGAATAGCTTCCCTGATGCTTCCAAAAATATTATTCAAGTTTTGTAGTAGTACCGAAAAATTTAGTTTTTGGTATTACTATACTTGCTTACTAGCTGTAAATTGTATTTGGACGTAATAATGAAAGCGATACTATTACACCCGTAACTTGGCTATTGCTATTATTCAGGAATGAGTACGCCATCTTGGGAACCACTCAGTCCAATAACTGAACCTTGGAAAGTAGTTCCGCCTACTTGAAATGTATCTCTTCCACCTGGTGTACCAAAAGCGTTGGTAACATCTTGAACACTACCGTATTTTGTTAGTTGGGGAGCGTTGTAAGCTTTTTTCATCTTTTGATTCTCCTGTTTGTGTTGTTTATGTCTTGCTGGACTTGCTGGACTGGATATTGGCATATTGGCTTTGAAATATTCACCAATTAAGCCTAGGTAGGAGCAGGTTTAAGATACACTGCCCCTAGCCCGACTTATGGTTTGAATTTGGGTATGTTTTAGCCAAAGAGCTAGTGTTACAGCTTTCCATGCTGGTACTATGTCGTCATCATTTGTAGCCTCTGTTTTAGATAAAAGCCTGTTGTAGGATCTGTGTAGCGAGTTTAGATCCACAAATTTTTTAATATTGCTGACATCACTGGTAATCATTTCATCTACCAGCTGGCGATCAAGATGTAATAACCCGCGTTGGAAGTTTGGTGTCATGTCTGTTTTGCCACCACGCCACTGCACTTCTTGGGGAAGAATACCATCTAAAGCTCTCCGCATAATGAAGCGAGACCATCCTTGATGGATTTTTTGCTCTGGTGGTAAAGATAGGCAAAATTCAATCAAGCGTTTATCCATAAAGGGATGACGCGACTCTAGAGAAAATGCCGCAGCACATAAATCTCCTAGTTCCAGTACTGTGGTGAACAAGGCGGAATTTAGGGTACGCCACTGTTCTTCTCTAACTGTGATGGCGGGACTTTGGTCTTGTTCGGGAGATGGTGTGAGGGGATTGATTCCGACTTGTTTGGCGAATTGTGGGTTGATTAAAGGAGTAACTTGGGGTTGATTTTGTTTGTGACCACGGAGCGATCGCCAAATCCTCAAGATATACTCAGGAACTAAGGGTTTAATTCCATATCTGACAAACAATTTACGCCGCGAAACTCGAAAATGCTGACCGATTTGCCAAGCAGTTTTCCCAAAAGTGATATATTTTCTCTGTTTGACTAATTCTTGTAAGTAGGTAATGGCATATTGATAAAAAAGGGCGGCTAATGAAGTATTAAAGTGTTGCGATATGGCCTGAGCTTCTTGGATAAATGTCTGCCATTTTCCTTGACGTGCTAATTCTGCAAAATATGTCACGCCATGAGATACGGTTGTATCACCGTCAAAACCATCCAAAGAAATGCGAATACCTGCTTGCTGGGTAGCACGATTTAATCCCCACACGAGAAAATGACTAGGGCCAATAAAGGGTTCTTCCATATATTGATAGTATTTCTGCCATTCTGATATGGGGCCTGATTGATCAGCATGGACGTAATAGGGGATAAAACCACCCTGATGCAATACAGGGTTAATGTATTGACGTTCGTCGCATTCTGGAACTTCTTCAAAGATGTTGGAGAAAGTGTGCAGTTTTATACCTTTGGTTTGCAATATATCTCTGGCTACACAAGCAATAGAAGAGGAGTCTAAACCACCACTTAAGTGGCAGCTTACAGGAAATGCACTGCGTAAACGACAACGTACTGCTTCAGTAAATATCTCACGGAAAGCTTCTGCATATTCTGCATCTGAGTTGAGTCTTAACTCCTCACCCACTTCCAAAGACCAGTAAGAGTAAGATTGTAATCCACCTGTGTAACTTACTGTCATGGCGTGACCAGGAGGCAATCGATATATATCTTGATAGGAGGTAATTGATTTATCTTCTGTAAATGGGTGTAAATAGTTGGCGATCGCTATTTCATTCAGTTTTCTCGGCACTTCTGGTAAACACAAAAGAGCCTTAATTTCAGAAGCAAAGCAAAACTGTTGTCCAGGCTGATAGTAGTAATATAAGGGTTTGATACCAAAATGATCTCTGGCACAAAATAATGTCTGCTTTCTTGTGTCCCAAATAGCAAAGGCAAAATCACCCAGTAATTGTTTCGGACATTGCTCACCCCATTTTTCGTAAGCAGCCAGCACTAACTGACTATCAGTGATTTTTTCTGGTGGGTAGTGATCAAAGGATAATGCAGAGATTAGTTCATCTCGGTTATCTATGCGTAAATCCGTTGTGATCACTAACTCGCCAGTCAGATCAACCAGAGGTAATTTCTCTAGCAGTGATTCTGGCGTTGTCCACAGCATCCGATGTCCCAAGCCAGTAGATTCAGCAGACCATATATCTGTTCCATCTGAGCCACGATGAGCGATCGCATCCACCATCAAAGTCAGATTTTGCTGCTCAACTGGCTGACTATCTAGATTGTAAATGCCAACTATACCGCTCATGATCTTCTATATACCTGAAAAAGATGGCAACGGAGTAAAGCGCGGGAGATCGCTAAGGTAGCCGATTACGACTTGTCCTTGAGTTTCAATCCAAGCATGAGCTTCTAAATTTCCAGCTTCATCTTTAACAACTCCAATCCGTAGTTCTGGTGAGTAACCATAACGAGTCATTAACACTTGGCAAGTTAAGGCACGAGCTAAACATTTAGCTCCGCCAGGCGTGTAGCGGGTGCTAAGATTGATCGCCCAAACAATTTTGTTTAAAGAAATTTTTTCTAGCCTAGGGTTTGGCTTACTATTTTTATTTATAATTTTTCTTAAAGTATTGAATGATAGTAATCGCATTCCTAGCCGAACCAATCCCAATAAAACGAACGTGTTCAGTAAAATCTGGCGATCGCTGTAGGTAAGTTGTAGTAATTTAAGCAGGCGTGTCATTCTTAATTTCTATCAATCCTTTAGCTGCTAAGTCTTTTAGTAAAGCTGAGATATCGCGTTTACATACCTCTGCTTCTATTTCATATTCTGCTAAGATGGCTTCTTGAATTTCTTCTACAGTTTTTGGAGATTGAATGTAATTCCATATGCTGGCTCCTACTTCATTCAGCCCATAGTAAGCACCAGTTTTAATATCAAGGATTACCACCTCTCCTTGTAATTCTGAGCAGATTTGCTCTTTTGAGGCTACTACACTAAAGCTTTCAGATGAACTTAATTTTGTGGGCATTCTTCCTAGTAAAATCACTGACTTTTAGTTGTTTTCACTAAGGTAAGTTTATATCATCACCGTAGAAATCACTGTTACATAGAAGTAATATCTTCATCCATTATTTGAAATAATGCCTCATTTTATAAAGTAATTGTGAAGCATTCTCAAAAATGAATGTATTTTTTGGAGTAAACAGACAACATATTTACGTACTACATACATCAATAATTAGCCATAATGCCTTAAATTCCAAGAATTATAGGAATTATTACAGAACTTATCGTATGGATAATTTGGTGTAAATAAATTATATTTTTGAATTGGAAAAGATAAAAGTTTTCTACAAGTTAGCAAAAGGCTGAAATCTAACTTTGAATCTCCATAAAAGTAAAAGCATTTCATATTTCCTGTTGTTAAATCAATATTCCTTTTGAAGGATATTGAGAGGATCTGTGAAATAAAAAAGCTCTCAATGGTGCTGTAAATAAGTACATACAGCATTATTGAGAGCGATGAGTAACTATACTGCACTAACCTTACCCAAGAACAATGACAATAAGCTGTCTAAGTAGGTCAGTGTTAAAAATTGTCGTTATGACAAGGCAGGAGGCAGAGGGCAGAAGGCAGAAGGGAAGAGGTTTTCAAGCTACTTTACTTTCCGTTACATAGTTCGGTTTATTTGCACCTTTCTACTTAATTGGTATTGAGAGCTTAGGGATACCAATTGGGTGTACTTTGTAGATTGGAGTCCTCCCAAAGTATAATCATCGAGACAACTGCACAAAAACCTTATCACCCTTAATCTGAACCGAATATGGCTGTAAAGGTACATCAGCAGTCAGACATTCTCCAGTATCGAGTTGATATTGAAAGCCGTGTGCAGAACAGGTGATAATGCCATTTTCCACCTTACCAGTGTCCAGGGGTGATGCGAGATGAGAGCAAGCGTTGCGGTAACAGGTAATGCGATCGCCTTGACGATATAAAATTAGTCCATGTCCCGCCACTTTCGTAGCAAATATCCCCAAATCTAGAATTTGATCAACAGTTGCTACCCTCACCCAAGCAGTTGTGACTTTGGGAGAAAAAGGACTAGTTAAACCAGTATTGCTATGGTCTATTGTAGAGCGATCACTAATTGCAACTACTGTAGTAATTTCTGGACAATAATTCTTAATAGCCTGTTCCACTCCCTGAGATAAAGTCAAATTAGAAGCCGGACAACTACTACAAGTTCCAATCAACCGCACTTCTACTGTATCTGGTGGTTTAAAGGCTACTAATTCTATATCTCCATTGTGACTTTTTAACCCTGGACGTACTTCTTCCAGGGCGGCTTGAATACGTTGTAATATTGGTGGGAGTGGTGGTTTAACTAAGTCGTGATATAGCAAAACTGCATATACAACTTCATCATCCACAGCATGACGCAAAGCTGACATTGATTCTTGTTTGAGACTTTTAATCAACCGCGTCAATGCTTCTTTGTGCAAAGCTTCAATCGCTCTTTTCAGACCGACAGCTACACACTTTTGATTTTCATCCCACTCAGATATAATTGCCTCAAAGCGGTTAATTTCTTGAACAAATTCTTCGAGCTTGGTCATCAAATGAAGTCTGAAGTATGAAGTATAAAGTCTGAAACTATTTTGAATTTTGATGAGTTATTTCATTTTGAAATCTTTAAGCAGAAAGGGCATTAGCATACCCGTAAATAAGCTAGACACAGTTATTGGAATACATAAAGGAATTTCGGCTTGGGAAATTGCTATTAGTAATAACAAACCAACGCTCACCCCAATTGCAGTTTGTCGCACAAAATACATAGGGTCGCGTAACAGCTTGCCTTGAAAAAATAACTTAGCAGAAAACCATCCTAATTCAATCATTTTGTCTCCTAATAGTTGTTCAACAAAGTTAGTACAGCAAAACCTAATAAAATAGCTGGAATAGCACCAGCCGGAGCAAATAAAGCCCCTAACATTGCCGAAAAAGAATAACCAATATCTTTACCAGCTAATATCATTCCACCAATTGCACCGCCAATCATTGATATAATTGTTGCGATAATTAGCCACACTAAACCAGTAACTAGATTGATATCACTAGCCACCATACTTGTTAGAAAATCACTCACACTAAAATTGCTCAATAACTCACTCATTTTTTCTTTCTTAGCGCCCTTTGCGTCCTTTGTGGTTCGTTAATTTTATCTATTCATCCTAACTTCTAGCCCTAATTTCCACTTCCACATCTTTCAAAGCCTGAAGTACTAATTCCGCTTGTTCAATATGTTGATGTTGAGTAAAAATTGACCAAGCTTCTTGATAGTAACTACGCGCTTGTAATAGATTTTGGGGATTACCTAACTCCGGTTTTTCGGGATGATCAGGTAAATTGAATAAAGCATTAGCTTTGTTAGAAATTGTATTAGCGTATTCTAGAGGTGTATCTCTAGAATTACGCACTTTTAACGCCTCATCGTATGCTGCGATCGCCTTTAAATTATTCTCCACAGGATGAGAACTCACCAAATACTGCAAAGCATTACCTAAATTATTTTGCAGCATGGCATATTCTCTCGGATGATCAATCAAATTAATATGCTTCAAAGCAACTTCAAACGATTGTACTGCTAACCCCTGACGTAAATATTCCCGTTCTGAAGCCATTGGCATCGCAAGGTAGGCGATCGCAATATTGTTGTATAAAATCGCGTAATCCTGCGGATAATCCTCCCAGGTAAACACCCGCAATGCTTCATGATAAGCTTGGATGCTATCACTAATTCGTGCTAAATTATACGGTGCTAGTGACTGCAATACCAAGCCAAAATTCATCTGCGCCTCTGCAACCTCTTCTGGTGTTGCTAACTCTTGTAAAATCGGTAACGCCTCTTCATAACCAGCCTTGGCTTGTAACAACAATTCCGTACCCCCATGAGGGATTGTCTGTAATACCCCAGCCATACCCACCTGGGTTTTAGCCTTCAACAAAGGATACTCCTCACCACACATTTCATCAGCCCGATAATACAGCCCAACGGCATTCCGCAAATCCTGGGTAGTTTTCGGCTGCTTTTGAAAACCTTGCGCCATCTCGATTAGCATCTGGATTTTTTCTGCTGTCGTTGCTGACTCCGAAGCGATCGCCGCCACTGCTGCTTTCACAGCCGAATCTGTAATGCTAGGTGTCATAATTACCTTACTCTAGCCATTGAGAAAATTACTCTATTCAAAGCCCTCAAAACATACAAACATGTCCTCACCACCAAGGGCTTAGGAAGTATGAAGTCTGTTCGCCACTGGCGTTCCCGCAGGGTAGTCTAAAATAAAGAACCCCTATATTTAGCTTGATAGCAATTGATTATGGGTACTTTATTTAGGCAGTGGTGTACTAGGAAGAATAAAAGTATCAATTTTATTCTTCAGACTTTACACTTCCTCCTTTCCTTCCCGATTTCCTTACTATAAAACACTCTATTTCCAAAATTCTAGAGGGTATTTAACAATATTATTATTAAACTAAAACAATTGCTTCATAATAAATCTTTTTTGTATCATTAGTGAACAATACATATAGTTAATCTGCCTGTTCCCCGTGCTTTTGCATAAAAATTATCAAAATTCTGTTACTGATAAAACTTTTAATTATTTCTTATTAATTTCCTAATAGCTAACAATAATTAATTTTTCTTTAACAAAAAATAATTTAATAAAAAAATCTATTATTGTGAAGGATAAACATCAAAAACAGGTGAAACTCTACAAGCGCAATCGCCTGCATCATACCGGATAAAAAATACACAAATACATAGCTAATGACTAATGTACTCTGGCTGCAAGGTGGTGCTTGTTCAGGCAACACCATGTCGTTTCTGAATGCCGAAGAACCGACAGTTTGCGATCTCATTGCTGACTTTGGCATTAAAGTGCTTTGGCATCCTTCCTTAGGATTGGAACTCGGCAATAACTTACAAACCTTATTATGGGACTGCATCTCAGGCAAAATTCCCCTCGATATCTTGGTATTTGAAGGCAGTGTAGTTAACGCCCCAAACGGCACAGGTGAATGGAATCGCTTCGCCGATCGCCCGATGAAAGATTGGTTAACAGACCTCGCCCAAGCTGCGAGTTTTATTGTCGCTGTGGGAGATTGTGCTACCTGGGGCGGAATTCCCGCCATGTCTCCCAATCCTAGCGAATCGGAAGGATTGCAATTTCTCAAGCGTCAAGAAGGCGGCTTTTTAGGTAAAGATTTCCGCGCCAAATCTGGATTACCTGTAATCAACATTCCGGGATGTCCCGCACACCCTGATTGGATAACGCAGATATTAGTAGCGATCGCTACAGGACGCATCGCCGATATTGCTTTAGATGAACTTAATCGTCCCCAAACCTTCTTCAACACCTACACCCAAACAGGTTGTACGCGCAACGTTCACTTTGCTTACAAAGCCTCAACCGCCGAATTTGGTCAACGTAAAGGCTGCTTATTCTACGACTTAGGCTGTCGCGGCCCCATGACTCATTCCTCTTGCAACCGCATCCTCTGGAACCGCGTCTCCTCCAAAACTCGTGCTGGAATGCCGTGTTTAGGTTGTACAGAACCTGAATTTCCCTTCTTCGACCTCAAACCCGGAACCGTATTCAAAACCCAAACCGTGATGGGAGTTCCTAAAGAACTACCGCCAGGGGTGAACAAAAAAGACTACGCCTTACTCACAATGGTCGCCAAAGATGCAGCACCACCTTGGGCAGAAGAAGACTTTTTTACAGTTTAGGAAATAGGGCATTGGGCATTGATGAATGACAAAGTAGTGGCGTGTTATCGCGTAGCGTAACGCACCACCTCGGATTTTAAGTGTGTTACTAACAACTAACAAATATGACAATTCAAACATTAGATATATCGCCCGTTGGTAGAGTCGAAGGCGATTTAGATGTGCGAGTAGACATTGAAGATGGACGAGTAGTTAATGCCTGGACTCATGCCGAACTCTTCCGCGGATTTGAAGTTATCTTGCGAGGTAAAGACCCTCAAGCCGGATTAATTGTCACACCTCGGATATGCGGTATTTGCGGCGGTTCTCACCTAACTTCTGCATCCTGGGCGCTAGATACCGCCTGGGGTACAGAAGTACCACGCAACGCCATCTTAGCTAGAAACCTCGGCCAAATTGTCGAAACCATCCAAAGTATCCCCCGTTACTTTTATGGATTATTTGCTATTGACTTAACTAATAAAAAATACCGCAGTAGTCGCTTTTATGATGAAGCTGTCAGAAGGTTTTCTGCGTTTACCGGGAAATCTTACGAACTCGGTGTGACTATTTCTGCAAAACCTGTAGAAATTTACGCCCTACTAGGAGGTCAATGGCCTCACTCAAGCTACATGGTTCCCGGTGGTGTGATGTGCGCCCCCACCCTTACCGATATTACCCGCGCCTGGGCAATTTTAGAATACTTCCGCACTAACTGGTTAGAACCAGTATGGTTGGGTTGTTCTTTAGAACGTTACGAACAAATCCGAACTTACGATGACTTCATGAACTGGTTAGATGAAGACATCAAACATCGTGAGTCAGATTTAGGTTTTTATTGGCGCATGGGTTTAGATATCGGTCTAGATAGATATGGCGCTGGTGTTGGTAAATATGTTACCTGGGGATATTTAGCCCATGAGGACAAATACCAAAAGCCGACTATTGCAGGGCGTAATGCAGCAATGATTATGAAAGGTGGCGTGTATGACAGCTTCACCGACACTCACACTTTGATGGATCAATCTTTCGCTCGTGAGAATACAACGCACTCCTGGTACGATGAAGGGACAGCAGACATTCATCCAAGCGATCGCACCACTAAACCCACTGCAAATAATACAAAAGACTTCGACAACGCCTATTCTTGGTCGAGTGCAGTCCTACACCAAGACTTCGGACGCTTAGAAGCAGGCCCTTTGGCGCGTCAGTTGGTAGCTGGTGGTAATCACGGTGAATCTTGGCAACACCAAGATGGGTTGATTTTGGATGTGTTCAAAAGTATGGGCGGTGCTAATATTCATGTTCGTCAGTTAGCGAGACTCCACGAATTAGTGAAATTGTATCGCCAAGCTGAACACTGTCTGCGTGAATTTGTATTAAACGACCCTTGGTATATTAAACCCAAGGAAAAAGATGGCAAAGGTTGGGGTGCAACGGAAGCGGCGCGGGGTGCATTGTGTCACTGGGTAGAAATTGAAGGTGGTAAGATTAAGAATTACCAAGTCATTGCCCCTGGTACTTGGAATATTGGCCCCCGTGATGGTGAAGGGAAACGCGGCCCTATTGAAGAAGCTTTAGTAGGAACACCCATTTACGATTCTAGCGATCCTGTGGAAGTTGGACACGTCGCGCGATCGTTTGATTCTTGTTTGGTATGTACAGTCCACGCCCACGACGCGAAGACAGGTGAAGAGTTGGCGCGTTTTCGTACTGCTTAAATCAGTTATCAGTTATCAGTTATCAGTTATCACGTAGGTAGTTATGATGAAACTGATAACTGAGTATGAGAAGGCAGTGCTTTGCTTTTGTTATTATACTCATACACCAATACATCCCTGTATTTATATTAAGATGTAGCAATTTATCTACCAAAGATTTCGTTAACGCTAATTTTGACTTCGGGGAAGGATGGAATTGATAAAGTTTCACCGCTAGTAAATTTTTGCATTTGTTGATATCCAGTGGCGATTGGTTGTTGATAAACTTCGACAATTTGCCCGTTAATATCTACTAACCAAACCTCTGTAATGTTTGCTTCTGCATATAAAGGAATTTTCTCTTCTCGGTCATACGTAATAGTTGAATCGGCAACTTCAATTAGTAAGAAAATATCTTGGGGTTGGGGGTGTGTTGTCGCGTAGAAATCATCACGGGGTTTGAGTATAGCAACATCCGGCTGAGGTTCTGAATAATCGTTCAATTTCACAGGATTTTGAATAGCAATAAGAACCCTATCCCCTAATTTACTATACAAAAGTTTATTTAAACAGTTCACACAAGCCGCGTGTTTTGTTCCAATCGGCGACATTTCAACAATTTCTCCTCTGATTAGTTGCACCCGTTCATTCTCTGTCAGGATTCCCGACTCAATCATTTTATGATACTGCTCAACAGTGAATTTACGTCTCAATAATTGCACAGTCATAACCACCTCCTCTGCCTCTTGATAGTTTCAGGTTTGAGAATTACCACGAAAACGTTCAATAAATTCAGGATAATTATCTAAATCCTGCAATGATTCTAATGGTGGCATTTCAATCCAGTTTGCCTCTGCGTGTAATTTGTCTATGTAAGCATAGAAAGCTTCTTGGTCATCCCGATGAGCAAACACATAATCATGTAATTCTTTCTGACTCATAGCTTGAAAGTTAGGCTTACTCATCCGATGTACCTCCATCGTCCGTTAGGGTATATTTCTATAATATTTTCTTCCCCTGCCAGCAAGAATATATTTCCTGTTCGTTCATCCATGCGAACAATATTGATAGGTAAATAAAGTTTTGTAAACCAGCAGCACAATATATAACACTGCGTTTTTTGTTCTGGTGTAGGGATAGTTTTAACTCCTTGTAGATATTCTAAAAGCACTAAAAGAAAAAATAGTATTTAAAGCTATTAAAGCAATTAAGACTTGTTGAATTCCAACAGATATAGGAACAAAAACTAGCAAACCTACAAGAATCATAGACAAAAATGACAAGTAAAATCCAATTATTGTAGAGTTACGGTGTTCACTGGAAGTTTGCTGTTTCATAGCTGGTTGATTTTCTTCAGGGTTACTTATAACTATTCTATCAACGTGTAAATTATTGATTTGAGAATCATTTCTCAACCTACGGCGTTCTTCTTGAAGCATTATATTAATAACATTGGTTAGAGATTGAATCAGTATTTGCTGATTAGGTTCAGATTCAACAGCTTGCCTCAATTCTATAGCTGCTTCAGCAACTTCAGTGTCTTTCTCTATTACTTCCTCAATTTGTATCAAAGCTTCACCATAATTTTCTATTTGTATATTTTTCTCAATAGTATCTGGATATTTTTTTCTCATTAAAGTAAGTAGCTTTTGGCTAGATTCCCATACGTTCTCTCCAATTGTTTCACCTATTTTCTCAAGACTCTTACTAGCTAAAATAGCTGCAATTGCTGCTAAACTTAACGTTTCCATATTTAAATTTTATTAAATAATTGTATGAAGATTTTTTAAGACTTAGGGTGAAATATTGATGTAAATTTATCAGAGACTTTATCAATAAACTCTAAAAATTCATTAGATAACTGATCAAAAGGAATTCTCAGTAATGTTGCTAGTCCTAAAAGTAAGACGAATGTTCCTACCAGGGGATAAGAAGAATACATTATGCCTAACCCTATTGCACCTGTAACTGATGAAGTAACTGTAATGGTTATCTCTTTTCTAGTTTGAGTTAAACGCTCATAATTTTGTCGTTTCTTAATTTCTTCAATTTGATTTTGCTGCCATTGCTGTTTAAGAGCAATTTCTTTTAATTCTAGAAGCTCTCTAATCTCATCTAAAGATTGTTTTTGAGAAATTAGTTGATTTAAACGTTCTAAAGCAGATGGCGGTGATGAAGAAACCAAGGCTCCGCCACTCTCTGGCACAATCTCTAATTCTGGCTTATCTTTATTAACTTGCTCGTCTCCTGGCTCTTGATACTGCATAAACTCCAGTACAAAGCTATATTTTTGGCACAAAGCTATAGTAACTTAATAAAGTGCTTTTACAGAATAAATCTGAAATTTTTAATACCCTACCTTAAGTAATCACTAAGATTTACTTGACTAAAAGCGATCGCAGCACAATTTTTTCTAATTTGAGGATTTTTTAACGCTATTGGCGATGTATTATATCTAAACTACAATGCAATAATAAGTCTCTAAATAAACAACGAAAATCAATGACTTTTTCAAAGCTGTACTTACTTCCGCTTGCAAGTATGATATTTCTGTCTAGTACGTTACTTGTACAGATTCCTACAGCGCAGTCTTCTGATTGTGACAAAGTAAATTCTGTACTTAATAGCCCAAAAGCTTCTGATGAAATTATTGATAGACAGGGTTTAGAAGAGGATCAGGTGTTTGTAGTTCAGACAAGAAGTAAAGGAGTCGAAATTATAGAAGCGGGTAAGGTTATGACTATGACGAAAAGTTTTGTTGTGACTATAGAAGATGAGAACGGTAAAATTCTTAGAGTTTTTCAACGTTTGGGTGGCGGGTCAGACCTTATTGCTACTGCTAGGATGACAAAAGCTGAAGCCCTTCAATTATTAGAATTAGGTGGAGGGATTGTAGAAGAATTTAAATAATAGGAGTGCTTATCATCGGCGATCGCTTTCTTCAACGCAAACAACTATGAGTAGAATTTGACTGTGCTGCCTAACAGCGATACCTTCTCTACGAAACGCTACACGAATGGTAGGCTTTGCCAACACACAAAATCATCCACTACAACCAGCTATTTGTATAATTTGATAGTGTTGACTAAAAGCGATACCTTTGTTGGGCTTTGCCAACGCACAAAATTACCACAGGCGATCGCTTTGAAGACATTGAGTTACACTAAACTCTAGAAGCAGTTGCAATTTTAATAGACATACTTTGTATGCCTGAAATTATCGAGATACCAGTTGAACTAACTCATTTTAAACTCCCCGAAGCTGTCGAAGAACGTCTTCAATTTCTGCTAGATCGCCAAGATACAGGCGAAACGCTTACCCAAGCAGAACAAAGGGAAGCAGAAGGGTTAGTTGAGTTGGTAGAATTTTTATCTATGCTACATTTGCGTGGGTGTAGCCGTCCGCAGGTATCGCAGCCTTCTAACTAAAAGCATTGTACAGAACCACCACAAGCGATCGCTTTAACAACTTAATTAGTTAGTCAGTTTCCTCTGGATTTTTACCAAGAATTTGCTGTGCAGTGTGTCGGATATGTAGAATACCCACTGTGGAGACTTCTGTCCCTTCCAAAATAGTGAAAAGGATTCGGTATGAGTTGCGTCCTCGACCATAAAGTAGTTGTCGAATCTCTTGACTGAAATACTCGTTCTCTCGTGCTACAGGACAACGTTTCGGCATTTGAGACAAGGAATCAATTGCTTGGAGTAATCCTGCATACCATTGACTTGCCTGTGAGGAGGATGTGAGTTGGGATAGTCTTAGAAAGGCGCTGTCTGCTTCAGATTCAGCCACACTGGAAATTTCGATGCGATATTTCATAAATCCGATGGCAAACTATACTTGCGACGCTGTTCTTCAGCAAACTCATGAAAAGACCGAAAACGACCTGCATCAAAATCATCTAATCCTTGTTGAATACCCTTTACAGCTTCTTGTGATTCTTGCGCTTCCCACTCTAGAACACTGGTTAGTAAATCAGATGCAACAAGACTAATATCTTGACCTTGGCGAGCAGCTTTATCACGTAGTAATGCTTCTAATTCTGGGGTAAGGGTAATAACAATTGACATAAAGCTACATTCTTTAGTATTCAGCTTCTGTGCAATATTCTAGCAAATTCCTTCCCGCAGATGTTGTAATGCTATATTACTCAAGCGATCGCCTTATTTGAGCTAAAGCTTCATCTCCTGGTATTGGTTGCACAGCATCATTTCTAATCGCGTAAGGAAAACGTTGTAAAACAGCCCGTCGTATATCACTATAGACAACGGCAAAGGTTTTTCGTTTACCCTTTTCATTTACCCTTGTTAATATAACGTGAGTTCAGTTACGGTGATCGCATATCTCACTAACCAAAATTGCTGATTTGGTTTTGTCTGAAGAGCGATTTTTACTTTTTACTTTTTAACATGAGTTGGCGTTGGGCAAAATCCTTACCTTTGGCATCACGTTTGTTTTTCTCCCACTTAGTAGTCATGATGGTGGGAGTAATTAGTTTTGTGATCATCAGCAAAGTCTCATCTCCCCGTTTTTTCGTGTTGCACTTGGAGAGATTAGAAAGTAGAGGCTTGAAATTAATCCATATTCGGACTGAACTAGTTCAAGGGTTTGAAACAGCTTGGCGTAGCAGTACTCTTTGGTCTGTCTTGGTTGGTACAACTGCGGCGGGAGGATTGAGTTATTGGGTATCCAAACGGATTATGCTGCGGTTGACTGAGATGGAACAAATCACACAAAAGTTTGCGGCTGGCGAGTTAGAAGCACGCTTACCTCTTTCGGATATTCCCGAACTAAATCTTTTGGGTACTAGTTTTAATCGGATGGCTGCAAGTTTAGAAGATGTGGAAGCACGGCGGCGAGAACTCATTGGAGATATGACTCACGAACTGCGGACACCTCTAACAGTGGTGCGCGGTTATTTAGAAGAATTAGCAGATGGTGAAATAGAACCTTCACCTGAGATTTATCGGCGTTTGGCAAAAGAAACTAGACGTTTAGAAAGATTAGTTAATGATTTGCAAGAACTTTCTAAAGCAGAAGCAGGTTATTTGCCAATTAAAATACAGCCAGTAAATCTGCGTTCTTTATTAGAGTCTTTAGTAGACAGATTTAGCGACCAACTGTTAGAAGATGGGCCAATGCTGCGCTTAGAATGTCCATCAGCACTACCTCTGGTGTTGGCGGATATCGATCGCACTGAACAAGTGTTAGTCAACTTGGTAGGGAATGCCATCCGCTACACTACCAAAGGTACAATTACTGTGCAAGCTTATCTTGAAGCATCTAAACTTTGGATTGCGGTGATTGATACTGGGATTGGGATTGCGCCACAGGATTTACCCAACGTATTTGAGCGCTTTTGGCGAGCCGATCAATCACGCGATCGCCATTCCGGCGGTACAGGTATTGGTTTAACTATTTCTCGGCATTTGGTTGAATTACAAAATGGTCAAATTCAGGTAGAAAGCGTGTTAGGAGTTGGCAGTAAGTTTCGCTTCTGTCTACCTTTAGCTTAAAATCAGGAAAAATTGCTATAGATATAGCAGGTGACAGGGAACAGGTGACAGGTGACAGGGTTAAAAGTCTTTTAGTGCATGAGTTTTATCATTGGCCGATGTCCTAACTGCCTTGGCTACTGCTATACCCCTCTTCTGTCACTTTCCGAGTATTCTGAATAAAAGGATGAAAAGAAAAAACTCTGGAAGGAAAGTAGGGCAATGGATGTAGAATTACAAATTCTTAAACATTTGGCAAGAGATCCTCATCCAACA
>NZ_JADEXZ010000028.1 GCF_015206815.1 Fortiea sp. LEGE XX443 | reverse complement strand
CGCCTAATGCTAGGAAGGCGCAGGGGAATAGTAATACTCCTGACCAACCTACGAATACGAAGCGATCGCGCTTTAACCAGTCGTCTAGTACGTCAAACCACCCTCTACTGGGGGCGCGTCCTACTGCAATGGTCATGAGAGTGAATCTCCAAATATTTTCTTATAAGTACAGTTCTGCTTACAGGCTAGTTTTTAATAGCTTTTTGTATGCAGAAAGTTTACTGGTTTGTCAATCCAGTTTACAATTTTTTACTGACTCTAATAATTCTAGGTGAAAATCGTGATTTTTTCCAGGGGATTCTGAATCAAATTTAATCTTTGGGAAGTAGGGATAGAAGAGTAAAGAGGGAAATATCTCCGCTCCGGCTCTGTTCCCTCTTCCCAATCTCCAATCTCATAACGCTAAAATGAGTCCTACAGCTATGTTTGATTAATCCTAAATGTTTACCATTGACATAAGTGTAAGAAACACTGCTTTCCCTATATCGGTACAAAGTAAGTCCCCAGAGGACGCTGAGGCTGTCTATCAGCTGATTTTGGCAGCAATGCGCTCTGGCAATCCTGATATTGTGGAACTCAAGTGTGAAGGTAAGGCAGAGAAAAAAATCGCTGTCCGTGCTAGTGAAATTTCTGGGGTACAGGTTATTCAGAAAGATGGTGTTAGCACTAGCAGTGGTAGAGCGCCCGGCTTTTTTGCCTTAGCTGGTGAGTAAGGTATAGCAATGGCGGAAGTGGGCATTAAAGTCAAAGATTTAAATTTCAGTTGGCCTAATGGCGAGACAGCCGTCAAGTCTTGCTCTCTAGAAGTTCCCAAGGGTGAATTTTGGATGCTTTTGGGTACTAACGGTAGTGGCAAATCAACTCTACTCCGACTACTAGCGGGGCTTTTGCAGCCCCAGTCTGGCGAAATTGGGGTGCTTGCGCCCGTGGGTTTTGTGTTTCAAAATCCCGATCATCAACTGGTGATGCCAACTGTTGGTGCTGATGTGGCGTTTGGGCTGGTGGAAGAAAAATTGCCTCCTGCTATGGTGAGGGCAAGGGTTGAAGAAGCCTTAGGAGCAGTAAATTTGCTTCAGTTGCAATTACGCCCTATATATGCTCTGAGTGGGGGACAAAAACAGCGTGTGGCAATTGCTGGTGCGATCGCCCGTTGTTGTGAAATCTTATTATTAGATGAACCCACCGCTTTACTCGATCCTGATAGCCAGCTAGATTTAGTGGCTAGTGTCCGCCGCCTTGTCAAAAGTCGGGGTATTACAGCCTTGTGGGTGACACATCGCCTAGATGAGTTGAATTACTGTGATGGCGCTTTTTTACTAAATCAAGGCTCCTTAATTGATTGGGGTGAACCTCAGCGCCTCAAACAACGATTGATGACAGTACATGATGAAGTACCCTAAATACTGGAGCTAATTCATCAATAATCATTAACATCTACAACGCGCTTTATTAAAGGCGCGTTTATTTTTGTGACCAAAGAGGTTAAGAAAAATAAACTATGCTAAAGTCCTCTTCCCTCCTGCCTCCTGCCCTCTGCCTTCTGCCTTATTCCAACTACAAAATATTTACGCCGTTCTACTTATAGCTTAATTTTGCAATCTCTTCGCATTATTTGGTTATTTGTAACATAGTGTTACAGGCAATGCTTCAATTAATATAAAAGTTATGAATGGATTGTGTTAACTCTAGAAAATTGTGATTAAAAACCATGCCCCGTCCCTCAGTCCCAGCCGTTCTATTCGTAGATGGCTACAACATAATTGGCGCTTGGCGTTGCCTGAAAAACACCCGTGATAGCGCTGGCTTAGAGGCAGCACGCGGAGAACTAATTGACGCAATGATTAATTACAGTGCGTTTCAAGGTTATGAAACTCAAATAGTTTTTGATGCTCATTATCATCACGCCTCTAGTAACAGGGAAATTATTACTGAGCTTGTCTCAGTTTATTACACTGATTTTGGGCAAACAGCAGACACTTACATCGAAAAAAGTTGTGCCTCTTTGCGATCGCAGATAATTTCATCTCAAATTTCTCGGATGATTGTGGCTACATCAGATAGGGCGCAACAGTTGGTAGTACAAGGGTATGGAGCAGAATGGTTATCAGCACAACAACTGTGTAGTGCTGTGGAAACTACAGTTTGTCGAGTACGTCAAAAATATCAAACCCGCAAAAAATCCCAGAGTAGATTTTTGGCTAGTGCTATTGATGACAAAGCGCGGCAGAAGTTGGCGGCATTGCGTATGGGATTACAGTAACTGTTAGCATCCAAAAGTCTCTAACCTGCCTCCAGTAAGGATTTTTGGCTGCAAGCATATTTAACGCAGAGCATCTGCAAAAAAAAGTTTGGCAAAGTACTTGCCATATCCTATAGACTAAGCTAATATTATGAATCGTGAGCGTTCCTCAGTAGCTCAGTGGTAGAGCGATCGACTGTTAATCGATTGGTCGCTGGTTCGAATCCGGCCTGGGGAGTTAAAAATCATCAAGGGTGAAGAATGAAGAGTGAAAAGTTAAATTTCAAGCTTCATTCTTCAGACTATCAAGAGCTATGGTCACTGGATGCTAACGTAGCATTTCTTAATCATGGTTCTTATGGTGCTTGTCCTAAAGCTGTATTAGAATTGCAGCAAAGTTTGCGATCGCAATTGGAACAAGACCCAGTAAATTTTTTTGGCAGAAAATGGGAACCACTGCTAGACAACGCCAGAAGTAAGCTGGCAGCATTTATTAATGCAGATATTCAAGATTTAGTATTTATCCCAAATGCTACAACAGGTGTAAATTCTGTGTTGCGCTCTCTCAGATTTTCACCAGATGACGAAATCCTCACTACTAACCACGAGTATAATGCTTGCCGCAACGCCCTAAATTTTATCGCTAATCGTACTGGCGCAAGGATAGTAGTGGCAAAAGTTCCTTTCCCGTTGGAGTCGCCACAGCAGGTAATTACAGCAGTCTTAGAGAAAGTTTCATCTAAAACACGATTAGCACTACTAGATCATATAACTAGCCAGACAGGATTAATCTTTCCTATCCAGCAGCTAGTAAAAGAGTTGCAGGCGCAGGGTGTAGAGACATTGATAGATGGCGCTCATGCACCAGGAATGATTCTCTTAAATATGCAAGAGATTGGCGCAACTTACTATACTGGGAATTGCCATAAATGGCTGTCTGCACCCAAAGGAGCCGCATTTTTGTACGTGCGACGGGATAAACAACCAGAAATTCATCCGTTGACAATTAGCCACGGCGCTAACTCTTCACGCACCGATAAAAGCCGATTTCAGTTAGAATTTGACTGGATGGGTACAGATGATCCTACCGCTTATATGTGCGTACCGGAAGCGATCGCCTTTATGGGTTCTCTGTTACCTGGTGGTTGGAAGGAGTTAATGCAGCGAAACCATCAGCTAGTTTTACAAGCAAGAGATTTACTTTGTACAGCGCTACAAGTACAACCACCTTGTCCAGATGAGATGATTGGTTCAATGGCTGTTGTCCCAATGCCTGTAAGTTTAGAAAACCGTAGTCATATATGGCTACATGATGAATTATTGGATCAATTTGGCATTCAAGTACAAGTCGTTCCTTGGCAGGAATCACCTCGAATGCTAATCAGGATTTCAGCACAGATTTACAATACTTTAGAACAGTATCAGTTTTTGGCAAAAGCACTCAAAAATTTAGGTGTCGCTAAATAATGAGATGATTGAGGCTGACCCACAGACACGGACAAGTCTATTATTTATCAATTCTCTTTTTCCCAATCCTCTATCTGCAACCCATTCACTCGACTAAATTCCCGCGTATTATGCGTAATTAATATTAAATTATTCGCTATTACAATAGCAGCAATCTGCACATCATACGGGCCAATCGGCGTACCACTAGCAGCCAACTCAGCCCGAATCCTCCCATAAATCTTGGCTGCTCCATCATCAAAGGGCAACGACACAAAATTCTTCAGAAATGCTTCTTGTAAAGTTAGAGTACGTGTAGGATTGTTACTTCTCATTGCACCATAAAATAGTTCAGCTTTCACCACAGAACACACAGCAATATCTTGTGGCGACAGCGATCGTATTTTTTGTCTCACGCCAGACATAGGGCGATTTAAATAAACAATACAAGCGTTAGTATCTAACAAATAAATCATTCCAATAACGGCTCTCTTTCTTCGTATTCGCCTTGAGGATATCTTTGAATTGGGTCATCTGCTAAACAACCAGCAGTTTGCTCAAGAAAACCAGGAGGCCAGCCTAATTCTTCTGGCGTTTTGTGCTGTTTTGGTATTTCTATTGGTTGATAAATCACCATGATTTCTACTTCTCTATCCGCTATTCCCACGGGGATATCTAAATGTAAAATTCCATCTTCACCGACACGCTTCGTTAATTTAATACTGTGCATTAGTGTTTAACCTTTATTACTCATGCACCTTGGCGCTGACGACGTTGTTCTAATTTCGCCTGTATTTGATGAAAAACAGTATCACTATCAATCATCTCACAGCGTTTTGATGCCTCTACACCAATCATAATTTCCTTTCAGCAATTATTTTTCGTTATTACACGATATGTAGAGACGTAGCATTGCGCTACATCTCTAAGAATTAAATTACCGCTTAGGCGCACTCAACCCACGACGCTCAAGCACGTTCCGCACTTCTGGACTAGGTGTATAGTTATAGCCGTAAGAAGAGTTTTCCGAATCATCCATAACTTGAGGTGTGAGTAACACAATTACCTCATTACGCTGATTGTTTTTGTTTGTTCTTCTAAACAGTGAACCAATCAGTGGTAAGTCTCCCAAAATAGGGATTTTAGACACAGTTACCCGGTCTTGGTCTTGAATAATACCTGAAAGAATTAACGTTTGACCATCACGTAGACGAATCAAGCCTGAATTAAGAGAGCGTTCAGATACTAAGAATATAGTTTGGCTACTACCCCCTCCCAAATTAATTTCTGCCGAAGATTGAGGGGCTTTGACAATGGGTGCTACTGATAATGAAACAAAACCATTATCGTCAATTCTGTCAACTTTGACAGCTAGTGTTAGACCAACACTTGTCTTCTCGGCGGTAACTGTTTGTATAGCGGTATCAGCACCACGAGTTATTTCGTTCCTAATATTTCCTACTACTTCTTGAGTTAGATTTACGTTAGCCGTTTGACCTTCTTGGACAATTAAAGTTGGGTCTGTCAATATCTTGGCATTACCACTAGTCACCTGAGCTTGCAAACTAGCTAGGAAGCGTCTGGGGAATTGAAATAACGTTGGCAAAGAGGTGGTAGCTGTACCAAGAGCGCCTTGCGTGACAGTTGATGTACCATCAGCATTTCTGGTAATAATGTTATCTGTTGCTGGAGTAATATTAGAAAAACCCGGTTGTAGTGGGTCTCCAGTAGGTGCAACAGGTCTATAGAAGTTACCTGCTCCTGGGTTAGCAACTCTGGTAACGTTACCGTTTGCGTCTACCACTACTGTACCTGGAGTAGTTCCTGGAATAGATACAGAACTATTTGGATCTAGGAAGGGGGAGCCTTGAACTGGGTTTGTAATGACTGGTGTACTAGTTACACTACTCGCTACCTCAGCACTAGTAGCAGGTCTAGAACCCCCAAAATTCAAAGATGCAGCACCGCCATCATTAACGAAAAAGTTATTACCAACACCAAAAGAAAAACTAGTGCTTGTATTTTTGGTGTTTAAAAGGTTAACATCAACAATTTTGACATTAACTACCACTTGACGGCGGCGGATATCCAGCTGTGTTAGTTGAGAAACTGCTATATCAATTTGTTTGGCAGGCCCAATCAAAGTTATGGAATTGGTACGCTCATCTCCTAATGCTTGTAAACCTCTTAGCAAAGGTGTCGTGTATTTAGAATCATCAAGAGTTAGACGTTCAATTCTTGTTTCAGTAGTTGTCTGACTTTGAGTTACTGGAGTAGCTCCAGCGCCAACAGGTACAGCGGTGACGTTGGTAACTTGCCGTTCTCTGGTTACAGCACTTTCAGCCCCCATACCAACTAAAAAGTTCAAAGCGACTCCCACGTTTACCTGATTCAGCCGCAGACTACGCACTACAACATCACGAGTTGAATTAGGTAACTTAGGCCCAACAAAAACTGTACGACCATTACGATTTGCTTCTAAACCACTCAAGCGCAAGACATAGTTAAACACATCTTGCACTGGCTCATTTTCTATATCCAAAGAGATTGTTTGAGAACTTGCTTGTCCATTAGCAGGAGCAGCGCCTTGCTGACCTTCAGCAGTAGAATCACCGCTGATGTAAGCCAAATTGAGGTTAGCAGCACGAGCCAAAAGTGATAAAACCTCGCGCACTGGCGCATCTCTCAGCACCAAGCGAGGAACACGTTCTTGGGTTCCTAAATCAATTACACTGGGAGAGGCATCTGTAGCAGAAACAGCAATATCTCCTACTGGTGGGGCAACGGCTCTAGGCAAAAAAGGCGGAGCTTGGCTTGCAGGTTGACCAGGCCCGGCTGCTTGTGCTGGTCTACTATCAATACTAATTTCTGGGTTAGGAACGAGAACATCTGGCTTTTGACTCGGTTGCACTGGCACAGGCACATTAGCAGAAGGCGCTGTTGGTACTGATGCGATGGTTCCTGTCGATGGGGTAAAGCCGAGGGTAATTCTGTCATCTTTTCGCACCACTGGTTGACTACCAGGAGCATCGTTGTCACCAGTCACTATCACCCGAATACTATTAGCATCTAGCTGCATAACTTCAACAGAGGCAATTCCTGATGCAGGTTTATCTTGACGGAAGTTACTGCCTCGTGGTAATCGTAGTTGAGCATTAATAATATCAGAAACTAAAGTTTTACCTCTTTTAGTTGTAAAAATTTGCGGGCGAGAACCTGAAGATGTTTTTAAAACAACACTAATACCACCATCAACAGGATTTAACTTGACTTCATTAACTTGAGTTACCTGCGCCCAGACTGGTTGAGCTACCAAAAATGTCAAAGCAGCAGCACCCAATATTAAACTATTACCGTGAAGTTGTTTCACAGTTCATTCCTCACTTTATAAACATTTTTAAGCAACAATTTTTGAGAACAAGCACTCAGCACTTTCAACAGTTATCAGCTATCAGTTATCAGTTATTATTCACTGTTTACTGTTAACTGATTTCTCAGCACTACTACTGAGGAGGCACTTTAGCCGCCGCCGCCTCTTCTGGTGTAAGTGGCATCAAAGCCTGTATTTGGAAAGCTGTAGTAATTCCAGGAGGCCCTACTTGACGTATCACTTTGCCAGCTTGGGTATTAGCTATTACCGGAGCTAAAGCCGACTGATAATCTTTAACTATCAACAACGGCTGTAAACGCTCTATATTACGCAAAATTGATTGGGTTTGCTCGTAAGTACCAACAATTTCGACATTGATACTCGTGCGTTTCAGCTTGCCATTGACTCCTACCCCCAACGAGCCATCTATAACTGGTTCTGCCTTATCAGTAGCTGGCGCAAACTTCTGGAGTTTAGCTTTGACTGCATTGGCAGGAACTTGAGCATTACCAGACTCAACTAACCGATTCATATCCAGCAGCAAGGTATCTAAAGTTTTTTCGTTAGCAAATAAACCTAAAACCTGTATTTTTTGTTGCTTTGCCTGGGCTAAATCTTGTTTGACCTGATCAATTTGTTTGATGGCGGCTTTTTTTTGGTCAATTTGTCCTTGCAGTTCGCCACTTTTTGCTTGCTGCTGCTGATAGTTTTCCCATGCTGGCATCACCAGATTGAGTACTATAAACAACGCCCCAGCAAGCCCTACTACCCCCGCAATCAACCCAATGATTTGGGGCGTGAAGGTAATACCAAATACTACGGGGTAAGGTGATGTCTCTGAATCAAATTCCCCGCCTTGATCTGCAAAATTAAAATCTTCACTCAGCGTCATTTCGAGATGACTCCTGTTTGTTGCATACTGCGAATTCGAGCTACTAGTCCTACCGTGCCTTTCTGCTCTAACTCCCGCACTAACTCAGAAGCTGGAACATCACTTAAACTCGATTGGATAGTGTATTTAACTACTTGTGGCGGTTTAATTGGTACTATAGATGCAGCTGCGGTTGGTGAGACTGGCGCATCTACTAAGCTTGCCGTTGTAATTTTGCTATCTGAAGATTTCAAAAATTGAGACTGTTGCAGACTCAATAAGAAATCGTTGACATCGTTGAAAGACCGAGCTAGACCAGTAATTTCGATGCCACCAGCTGGATTGCTTGGTGGCTGCCCTTCTGCTGCTGGAGTGGGTGGAACTTGTCGAACGTTCTCAATTTGGACTGCGGCTGGAATGCGATCGCGCAAATCTTGTAACATCGCTGACCAAGGTCTAATCTGGTCAAATACAGTCACTAAACTTTGAGTTTCCCCTTTAACTGCGATCGTTTCTTCCTTGATTTTGTTAATAATTCCTATCTCTGCATCTAATTTATTGACTTCTTGCTCTAACTGTGATATGTTCTGCTCTAGCTCACCGTTTTTCATTTGCAGTATCCACCAACCAGCCCCTGCACAAATGGGCAAGCATAAACCTAAACCAACTCCCAAAAAAATTGGTTTCGGATCTCCGGTTGGAAGCTTTCTACCCCCCTTTCTGTCATTCTTATTTTGATAAATTGGGCGGTCTTTAAGAAAGTTAACATCTAGACTGTACATTCTGTTATACCTCCCGCATTCCAAGTCCAAGTACGATCGCTAAACTAGAACGTTGTGCAGCTGGGTATTTTTGTTCATCAATTTCCAAAGACAAAGCCCCAACGGGATCTATTTGGGTAGTTGGCAAGCTCAAGCGTTGTGTAAAAAACTCGTCTAACTGTTGTAGTCCGCCGCCTGGCCCAGCTAATATAATCTGCGCCACTTCCAAATTTTCACTCTGATTCAGGTAAAAATCGATAGAACGCCGCAGTTCATCTGTTAGTTCAACCAAAACTCTCATCATCGCTGCCATACCAGGATTGATTCCTGTCACCCCAGTTTGCCCACCATCCATAGGAGTAGCAGGAATAATCATTTCCTGTAAAAGTTCCATATCTCGTGATGTGGGTAAACTCATAGCCCTTGCTAGGGCTTCTTGCATTTGGTAAGTCCCAATCGGCACAGTCCGCGAAAATTGCGGTACTCCGTTCACGATGATGGCTATTTCTGTACTGTCGAACTCAATGTCAACCAGTACCACCGCTTCCTGTGGGCCAAATTGGCGCAGTTGGTCACGGATTGTCCGAATCAGCGCAAAACTGTTAATCTCTAAAACATCGATTTGCAATCCTGCCTGCTCAAACGTACTAATATAGGTATCTGTTACCTCCTTGCGAGTGGCAACCAACAATACCTGTACCTTTTCAATGCCATCCTCATCTACAAAGTACCCAAGTTTTTGATAATCTACATCAGCTTCTTCACGGGGATATGGTAGATACAAGCCGGCTTCATGGTTTAACACCATTTCTCGCAATTCTTTGTCATCTAACTCAGCTGGCACTGGGATGAGACGTACAATAGAATCTCGTCCAGGTACAGCAGTAGCAACACGAGAAGCCTTGATTTTACTTTCAGCAAGCCCTTGCTGAATGATTTGCGCCATTGTAGGGGGGTCAGTGATTTGACCATCTGTTACCACACCTTCTGGAACTGGTACAGATGTCAAACATTCTATTTTTAAGCCTTGGCGCTGCTTGCGTAGCTGAACGATATTTACCCGTTCTGGTGCAAGTTCGATGCCAACCCCTTTATTAGATTTACCAAACAGACTATTGAAGCTTTTCACCACAGTTCCGCCGGACTAATAAATTGAAAATTTAAATCATCGACGCAATATGTTGCGTCTTTACGGGTAATTGAATTAGCCTATAATCTCGTTAATTCTCCATAAGCTTTTCATTTCTATCAAGGGTGAAAATACTGGTAAAATGATTCGATTGCAAAAATTCAAACAACTGACAGCTTGGGCAATAATTGGCATATTGACTAGTTGGATTATTAGTTGCAGCACAGGCAACGTCGGCACAGATACAAAACAAGCGACAACGGAAGTAGCAAATGTTGAGTTTTGGACAATGCAACTCCAACCTCAATTTACGGGCTACTTTCAAAGTTTGATTTCTGATTTTGAATCACAAAACCCAGGTGTAAAAATTAACTGGGTTGATGTGCCTTGGTCTGCAATGGAGAACAAAATCTTAACAGCTGTCTCCGCAAAAACGCCACCTGATGTTGTTAACCTCAATCCAGATTTCGCATCCCAACTAGCGGGACGAAATGCGTGGTTAGACTTAGATACCACAATTCCAAAAGAAGTACGTTCTGCATATTTACCCAACATTTGGAAAGCCAGCACACTGAATGGCAAAAGTTTTGGGATTCCCTGGTATCTCACAACACGGCTAACCATTTATAACACTGATTTATTGAAACAGGCAGGTATCAGTAAACCACCGACTACCTACGCAGAATTAGCACAGGTAGCCCAACAAATTAAAGATAAAACTGGTAAGTATGCCTTCTTTATCACTTTTGTACCGCAAGATTCTGGAGAAGTGATGGAGTCTTTGGTACAGATGGGGGTGACTTTATTAGATGCTGAAGGTAAAGCGGCATTTAATTCACCACAAGGTAAAGCCGCATTTCAGTATTGGGTTGACTTGTACAAAAAAGGGCTATTACCAAAAGAGGTTTTAACCCAAGGTCATCGTCATGCTATTGATTTATATCAATCAGGTGAAACAGCATTTTTAGCTTCCGGGCCAGAATTTCTGAAAACAATAGCTAATAATGCGCCAAAAGTTGCTCAAGCTTCAGCTATAGCACCGCAAATTACTGGTGACACAGGTAAGAAAAATGTTGCTGTGATGAATATAATTATTCCTCGTGCCAGCAAACATCCTGATGCTGCTACTAAGTTTGCTTTGTTTGTCACTAATGACGAAAATCAATTAGCTTTTGCGAAAGCGGCTAATGTTTTACCTTCGACTACCAAAGCATTATCTGATAGCTACTTTAAAGATGTTCCAGCTACTGCATCCACGGTAGAAAAAGCTAGAGTTATTAGTGCTACGCAATTACAACAGGCAGAGGTATTAACACCAAAATTAAAAGATTTCAAGAAATTGCAAAAAGCAATTTATGACAATTTACAAGCTGCTATGCTAGGACAAAAAACTGTTGATAAAGCCGTTGAAGATGCAGCGCAACAGTGGAATAATCGGTAAATTTGAAATACTCATATCCCCGACTTCTTGAAGAAGTTGGGGATATTTTTATTTACAAATGACTTACGAATGCTGATAATCAAAGCTTCCTAAAAAATGACCGATTAAATACAAAGAGCCACACAAAACGACTAAATTATCGGGTTCCGTAAAAGCTAATTCTAATGCAGAGGATAAATCATCACAGGTATGACACAAACTTAATTCTGGACAAATATTATTAGCTATATTTGCCAATTCTAGAGGATTGGCTGAAATGTTATCTGGCACTGGGACTAAATATAGTTTATCTCCTGTTTTTAGCAAAGCTTGAAAAATTTCTTTATGCTCTTTTGTAGACAGCATTCCGATTATCCAAGTAACTGAGTGCTGAGAAATAGATTTATCTGAAAAATTATTTAATAGACTATCTACATAATCGCGCAAGACTTGAGCCGCAGCAGGGTTATGTGCGCCATCAATTAATATTTTATGATTGTTCCAAGTCAGCCATTGCATTCGTCCTGGCCATTTAGTTTTTGCCATGCCGTTGATGATAGCTGATGTTGGAATTTGCCAACCTTGTTGTTGGAGAATTTCGAGTGTTGCTAAAGCTAAAGCTGAATTAGTTAATTGAATTTGCCCTTGTAGAGGTAATGGGTATTGAAGTGTATGATATTCTGCCCATCCTGGTGAGATTTGACGTGCAGGTTGTGGTGTAAATATGGGACATTGTAATTCTTGGGCGTGCGATCGCACAACTTTTTCAGCATCACTTGGCAACCTCCCAACCACAACCGGACACCCAGGTTTGAGAATTCCGGCTTTTTCTCTGGCGATGTCGGCTACCGTGGGGCCTAATTGTTGCCAATGTTCGCGGCTAATTGAAGTAATCACAGTCACCAAAGGCTCAGAACAAACATTGGTAGCATCTAAACGCCCTCCTAACCCAACTTCTATAACTGCAATATCAACTTGTTGCTGGGCAAAATACAACCAAGCAGCTGCGGTAATAATTTCAAACTGAGTTGGATATTCGTCATCACCAGAAACAGCGGCCTGGACTTTTTGTAAAAGTTGGCTCAATTCCTCTGAAGAAATTGGTTGTTCATTGATACAAATGCGTTCCGTCCAATCAACTAGATGAGGGGAAATGTAACGCCCTGTACGATAACCTGCTTCGGTAAGTACTGAAGAGAGATAAGCACATACAGAACCTTTACCATTTGTACCAGCAACGTGAATTACGGAGATGCGGTCATGGGGGTTGCCGAGGTTTGCCAACAGTTTGACAATGCGCGAGAGTCCCAGATTCACGCCAAAATGTTGAAAGGGTTGCAGTATAGAATCAATATCCACAAATGAAGTCTGAAGTGTGTAGACGCTTTTAGCGGTGTTAGCGTAGCGGTAGTGATGTAGGAGCATCAGCAGTGCGTTGGGCGGGTTCCCCGACTTGTTCGCTGAAAGCGTTCCCGTAGGGTAGCAACTGCTGAACCCGTTGGCGTAGCCTCTGGCAGAGAAGGGCTTGCCGCAGGCTAGTATGAATTTTATTTTTTAACCTTCTGTCTCCTGCCTTCTATCAACAAAACCGACTGTCCAGATTTACCAAAAACAGTCGGTTTGAGGATAATAATGTAAATTTATGTTTAGGCTTCTCTGTTCAAAAAGCTTTGTACTTGTTTCAAAGCCGCTGCACCAATATTAAACAAAGCCCAACTAGCAGCAACAGCAATAGGTGCTAAAACGATCGCTACACGAAAATCAATATCCATGATCTAGAACCCCTCTGTTAAGTAGAAATTAAAGTTTTATCAACTCTTCTCATTTTTATTTTTAGCCGAATTGGGCATTTTTTCCAACCTTATATGTAAAGAAAGATTACAGAAATAGTCAACAGTCATTTGTTATTTATCATTGATTCTTGTGTCACCTGCATCCTGCACCTTGCACCCGTGCATCTTTTTTGTCTTCTTACTGTCGATAAAATCCAATATCACTACCCTTGCCAGCATGAACCAATGCTAACTTTTTGTAACGTTCGGCGTGTTCGATAAGTTCTGCGGCTTCAGTTTCTGTAACTTGACGCAACACTTTGCCAGGAATCCCAACCACCAGAGATAAGGGCGCTACATCTTTTGTAACTACTGCGCCTGCACCGATAATACTACCAGCACCTACCCTTACGCCATCTAAAATCACCGCCCCAATACCAATCAAACTGCCGCGTTCAATGTAGGCAGAATGTACCACAGCGCGATGACCTACGGTAATATGATCTTCTAAGATGGTTGGTAAACCTGGGTCGCCGTGGAGGATGACTCCATCTTGGATATTCGTGCATTCACCAATGTCGATACGTTCTACATCTGCCCTAACTACTGCGCCATACCAGATGCTTGCTCCTGCTTGGATATTCACTAAACCAATGACAACAGCGTTATCTGCGACGAAGGCTGCTTGAGAAAAATCGGGAGATGGCCAGTAAGAAGCGGTAGACACGATAGAATATAAATACGGTACCCAGGAACACTGGAGAAACTCCAACCTTTAAGGGGCTGGTTGCACAACCAGAATATCATGTTGTTAGACCTCTACACTGAGGAAAACACAGCTTACAATTGTTCTAAACTGCAAATCCGTTTCCGTGCAGTTAAAAACAATTCGCCCAAAATGGAGGAGCCGAAGTGTAAAATCGAACCTAATGGTGCTAGTGAAGAAGAAATTATGTTTGTACGCACTTCATGATGAATCCAGGTTTGCAGTACCCAATATTTGGCCACGAAATTCAGTGTCCCCACTGTCGGCAGACTATTCCGGCTTTGACACTCACAGATACTTATCTTTGTCCTCGTCATGGCGCGTTTGAAGCCAACCCTAAGACTGAGGAGTTAATTCATCTACAGTCAGGTCGTCATTGGCGAAGATGGAATGGTGAATGGTATAGACAACACACTCATCCTGATGGGATACGGTTTGAAATCCACGAAGCATTAGACAAACTGTATACTCAAGGTTATCGAGCAACACGGGTAATTATTGCCAAACGTTATCAGGAATTGATGAGTGGCTACTTAGAACGCAGTACTCCTTGGCGTTCTGGACAGCCAGAGACAACATCGGCGCGACTATATGGTTTACCAGTAGAATTTAGTCCCGATTCCGCAGAGGAACCATGCTGGGAAGTGATTAATTTTGATCTGGAAAAAGAGCCGGGAGTTCCTGTGCGCTACCCTTATTTCAGGTTGTTTGAGTAAGCATCAACTGAATTATGAAGTGTGAAGTATGAAGTATGAAATTACTCTATTTATTTAGAGGGTGGGGGACAAGTTGGAAAAAAAATTCTTTTTTTCTACATACGGTAAGTACCACAAAACTCTGATGTTTGATCCTTCATAACTTTACACTTCATCGTTTTTCAAATCTATGCACCACGCTTCTATCCGGACTGCGAATATTCATCGCGCGATCGCCTTTTATGAAATACTGGGGTTTACAGTTTGTGAACGCTTCACTACAGGATATACCTTAGCTTGTTGGATGGAAGGACTAGGTGGCAGAATTGAACTGATTCAAATTCATCAACCAAAACCTGCTCCTGATGCTTTTGAGGATGAGCATTATGTGGGATATTATCATTTATCGTTTGATTTAACTGAAGTTACCCCAGATTTACCTAGTTGGTTGACAGATTTAAAAGCACGTTTCACATTAGCAGCACAAAACCAGTCAGAACAATTATCACCCCTAAAAATCCTTTTAGAACCAACACAACAACAAATAGGCGATCGCATCTGGGAAGTTGCCTTCATTGCAGATAGCGATGGTTTACCTTTAGAATTTATTCGGGCTTTAACTAAACTCGGTTAAGTAAATATGTCTCTTTATATACTTTTATTACTAGGCTAATTTTTCTTTGGTAGTGTCGCTGATTTCACTGATTCCAGAGAAAGGCTAGACTGTTGTTAACAGCGCTTATAAATGTGTAACTTAATTTAAATACATCTACCAAAAAATGTCTGTGTTTTGTATTGGGTATAGATATCGTTGGCCGTTATTAATTTTAAGTCTGTGGATGATTATAGTATTTTGTCTAAGTGATCAATCCGCTAACAGCAAATATACAGCTACATTAAAACAAGAAAATATTCAAACAAAATTGGTTGCAAATCATACAAGTCACTCAACAATAACAGCAAACGTGCGTAAGACAGTTTTAGAAAATGGTCTGACTGTTTTAACCAAAGAAGTACAGACTGCGCCAGTTGTAACTGTGCAAATGTGGTACAAAGTCGGTTCGGGTAACGAAGAATCAGGCGTGAATGGGATTGCACATCAACTAGAACACATGATGTTCAAAGGGACAAAAAACCGTCCCATTCAATTTGGTAAACTATTTAGTGCTTTAGGTAGCGATTCCAATGCTTTTACGAGTTATGACCAAACAGCCTATTATGGCACTGTAGAACGCGACAAACTAAAAGCACTGCTAGTACTGGAAGCAGATAGAATGCAAAATTCTCTGATTGCTCCTGAGCAACTAGCGAGTGAAAAACGGGTAGTAATTTCCGAATTACAAGGCTACGAAAATAGTCCTGAATATCGCCTCAACCGTGCTGTGATGCAAGCAGTGTTTCCCAATCATGCTTACGGATTGCCTGTTGGCGGTACAAAAGCAGATGTAGAAACGTTTCAAGTCGAGCAAGTACGAGAATATTATCGCAAATTTTATACTCCTGATAATGCCGTATTAGTGATTGTTGGAGATTTCCAAACCACTAAAACATTAGAAACAGTCCAAGAAATATTTGGCAAATTACCGAAGAGGCAGGGGGCAGGGGAAGAATTTTTTACTCAGCACGGGCTGAACGCCCCGCTACCGCTAACAGAACTCAGTACTCCTTTAATCCTACGAGAACAGGGAGCCGCAGCGATGCTGCAAGTAATTTATCCACTACCTAAATTAAATCACCCGGATATTCCAGCCTTGGAAGTGATGGATTACATCTTGACAGAAGGAAGGAACTCGCGGCTTTATCAGGTTTTGGTGGAATCTGGTTTAGCTAGTGAAGTATCAGCCTCTGTCGCCAGCTTACGGGAAGCTGGTTGGTATGAGTTGTTAGTCACAGCAGATGATCATCAAGATTTGAAAAAGATTGAGACAGTATTAAATCGTGCGATCGCTAACTTAGCACAAAAAGGGGTGAAACCAGAGGAAATCACTAGAGCTAAGATGCAGTTAGAAGCTGGCGTGATTTTGAGTAATCGTGATATCACCTCTCAAGGAATGCAATTAGGTAACGATGAGACAACTACTGGCGATTATCGTTATACAGAACGCTATTTAGCAGCCGTCAATCAAGTGACAGCCGCAGATATTGTTGATGTAGTCAAAAAATATCTGAAACCAGAAATGCGTGTAGTTGGCTTGTTTCAACCGACTGATCAAAACACTACTGAAACTGCTGGTGAAAAACTACATTTAAACCAAACTACAGAAAATTTATCTGCTGGTACAGATGTCACATCATCAGAAGTAGATAAATATTTACCACCAATGGATGAAACAACGGAAGTTGTTAAGCAAGTCTCCCACGGTGGAAGTCACATCAGTTCTACCCCAGCGCTACCAGAACAGTTCACCTTAGCTAACGGTTTACAAGTACTACTATTACCAGATAAAAGTACTCCCACCGTTACCTTAAACGGCCATATCAAAGCCGGAACAGAATTTGACCTAGAAAATAAAGCCGGACTAGCATCTTTTGTAGCTGATAACTTGATGAGTGGTACGAAAAGCAAAAATGCTTTAACTCTGGCTAAAGCCGTAGAAGAAAGAGGCGCATCCCTCGATTTTACAGCTTATCGTGAAGGTGTACGGATTGAGGGTGATAGTTTAGCCGCAGACTTACCCATCCTGATTCAGACTTTGGCGGATGCGGTGAAAAACAGTACATTTCCTAAAAAAGAATTGGACTTGTACCGCCAGCAAGCCTTAACCGACTTAAAACAAGAACTAGATGATCCTACAGAAGTAGCCAAAAGAATCTTTGTACAATCAATTTACCCGAAACAACATCCCTTACATTCTTTTCCGACACTGAAGAGTCTGCAACAGATTAAGCGTGAGGATGTCATCACTTTTAAAGCAAAACATTATCGTCCAGATACAACAGTACTAGTTATATTAGGAGATTTTGAACCAACCCAAGTGCGATCGCTATTGCAAAAAGAACTAGGAGACTGGCAAGTTAGTGGTCAACCACCGCAACTACAATACCCCACAGTGAATGTACCAGATAGTGTAATACGTGTAAACCCTGTACTATCAGGCAAAACTCAAGCCATGACTTTTATGGGTAACACAGGTATTACTCGTCAAAATCCGCGCTATTATGCAGCTTTAGTATTAAATCAAATTTTGGGAGGCGATACCCTATCTAGTTACTTAGGAACAGAAGTGCGCGATCGCCAAGGTTTGACGTATGGTATTTATAGCTACTTGCAAGCGCAAAAAAATGCCGGGACATTTTGGATTGAAATGCAAACTAGTCCTGAAGATAGTAACAAAGCGATCGCCAGTACCCGCAAACTCTTACAAGAAATTCATCAGCAAGGTGTAACTGCAAATGATGTAGATACAGCTAAAAACACCCTAGTTAGCAACTATAACGTTTCCCTCGCCGACCCAGAAGAATTAGCACATAAAATGCTGATGAATCAGGTATATGGAATGAACATAGCTGAACTACGTTCTTTCACTGATAAAATCAAACAAGTTACCCTTGCCCAAGTTAATCAAGCTGCCCGTGAGTTACTCCACCCAGATAAAATTGTGGTTGTAACAGCAGGCCCATCTGTTGTAGCAGATAAATTGTAAGTATAATTTGTTTTGAGTGAGGACAAAGGAGTGATGAAAAAATTCTCAATAAAATTATTCAGACTTCACACTACCCTGCGGGAACGCCAGGGGCGAACATATTTCATACTTCAATTGTCCTTGCTATTGAGTTTGAATTTTATCAGTTATGTGCCGGAGGCGATCGCAGCAAATTCATCTGGTGATTTACTCAAGCAACCAGCCACAGAAATCACAGTAAGTTTAGGTAATTCTGCTAACGAACTCAAGTTTGAACCAAATCACCTAGAGTTAATCGCAGGTAAACGCTATCTAATACAACTCAAAAATCCCAGCCAACTAAAGCACTATTTTACAGCCAAAGACTTTGCCGATGGCATTTGGACACAAAAAATAGAAGCAGGTAAAGTAGAAATCAAAGGAGCCATTCACGAACTAGAACTGAAGCCAGGCGCTGAAGCTGCATGGGTTTTTGTCCCCCTAAAAACAGGAAAATATAGCTTACGCTGTCCCATACCAGGACATACTGAAGCTGGGATGATAGGAGAGATTATCGTCAGTAATTCGTAATTACCTTTGCACAAATAAGCTAACTTAAATATAGATATAGTTTCTCAATTATCCTAGAAAAAGTACAGACTCCGTAGCGACAAAGCATCAGTAACTATTATTTGCACATGAACATTTTCAGCAACTTGCTTTCTCCATCAGTTAAAACCACACCTCCAAAAAAACAACGTCGAGGAATAGAACTTAAATCGCCGCGTGAAATTGATATTATGCGGCAATCCGCGAAAATTGTCGCCACAGTACTAAAAGAAATTTCTGAACTGGTAAAGCCAGGAATGACGACAGCTGACTTAGATGCTTACGCGGAAAAACGCATCCGCGAAATGGACGCAATACCCAGCTTTAAAGGGTATCACGGTTTTACAGGTTCTATCTGCTCCAGTATAAATCATGAAGTCGTGCATGGTATCCCAAGCCCCAAAAAAGTTATCCGTGCAGGGGATGTATTAAAAGTAGATACAGGTGCTTATCATCAAGGTTTTCATGGCGACTCTTGCATCACAATTGCCGTCGGTGAAGTTACCCCAGAAGCCGCTAAACTAATTCGTGTAGCGGAAGAAGCTTTATATAAAGGTATAGAACAAGTCCAAGCAGGTGCATATCTTCTTGACTTAGCTGGAGCCATAGAAGACCATGTAAAAGCCAATGGTTATAGTGTAGTGGAAGAATTCACCGGACATGGTGTTGGTCGTAACTTACACGAAGAACCTTCAGTATTCAACTTTCGTACAAGAGATATGCCAAATGTTAAACTACGTGCGGGAATGACTTTGGCAATTGAACCCATTTTAAACGCAGGTTCTAAACATACTCGTACATTGTCTGACCGTTGGACAGCGGTAACAGTAGATAATTCTCTATCGGCTCAGTTTGAGCATACAGTTTTGGTTACAGAAACTGGTTATGAAATTTTGACCGATCGCACTAAAGTTTAGTTTAATTATGTCCATTGCAATTCATCCCAATATCTTTCTTAATATATGGGATGAATTTTATGCTGTCTAAGTTCAGTATTTAGAGAATTCATCCCAGAGAGACTTAGCAGTTAAGGCAGAAATTAGTTCAATTAAAAAGCAGATAAAACTCCAGCAACTGCAAAAATGACCACAATCCAGTGCCAAAATTTAGCGCATCAACAGCGATCGCCTCAAACTATTTTGCCAAACTTAGGATTAGTTTGTATCACAGCGTCTCAACAAGTACGCTTTAAAACAATCACCCGTACACGCTATTTAAAGCTCTCTTTTGAGGAACGAGAAAGTACTCTGCGATTACTTTATCAGAATAACTTGCAGCGTTTACATGATGCGCTCACCTTTTGTGAGGAAAACCAGATTTGTTTGTATCGCATGTCTTCTGGTTTATTCCCGATGAACGATTTAGAAGACCAAATCGGCGAAAATATCTTAGAGGAAATGAGCGTTGATTTGAGCAAAATCGGTCAACGAGCCTCAGCACTGGGGATCAGAATGGTACTACATCCCGATCAATATGTGGTGCTGAGTTCCGATTCGCCGGAAGTTGTGCAAACAAGTATTAGAATATTAGCAAGACACGCTCGTGACTTAGATTTACTCGGTTTACCTCGTTCGCCTTGGTCGTTGATGAACATTCATGGTGGTAAATCTCAACGCGCCGCACAGTTAGTAAAAGTCATTTCACAATTACCAGCAGCTATCAAAAATCGCTTAACTTTAGAAAACGACGAATACGCCTATAGCGCCGATGAAATTTTAGCAGTATGTCAGGAAGCCGAAATTCCTTTGGTATTTGACGCTCATCACCATATTTGCCACGAAAATTTAGATAGCTACAATGATCCGAGTGTGGCTACTATGTTTGAAGCAGCGCGATCAACTTGGAAAAATCCAGATTGGCAATTAGTTCATATTTCCAACGGTGAAACAGCTTTTAATGATCGAAAACATAGCAATTTGATTACCGCTATGCCTGATATCTATCATCAAGCACCGTGGATAGAAGTAGAAGCCAAACACAAAGAAGAAGCGATCGCCTATTTGCGTGATTGGTGGCTTATGGGACAATAATTTTTTGTGGATAAAATTTTGTGCTTTTGCATAAAATAATAAAGAGACTATGGCGATCGCAATCGATTTTGGTACTAGCAACACAGTCATTGCCCGTTGGAATCCCGTCACCCAGCAGGCAGAAACTCTGACTTTACCTGGTTTATCAATTCAACAAAGTCTTAATCCCCCACTCATACCCAGCTTAGTGTATGTGGAAGAAGCCGCACAGGGTAAAATTATAGTAGGGCAACAAGTACGCGATCGCGGTCTTGACCTCAAAGGCGAAGCAAGATTTTTTCGCAGTTTTAAACGTGGTATCGGTGCAGAAATTCAAGGCTTCTTACCAGAATTAGACGGACAAATCATCACCTTTGAGCAAGTAGGGCAATGGTTTCTCTCTCAAGTGATTGAGCAACTAGCACCCTTAGAAGGCGGTTTAGATTCTCTAATATTAACTGTACCCGTAGATAGTTTTGAAGCCTATCGCCACTGGTTAGGAAAAGTTTGTCAAAGCCTTCCTGTCGAACAAGTGCGGATGTTAGATGAACCCACAGCCGCAGCCTTAGGTTATGGCTTGGCTGATCAAGAAAATCTTTTGGTCATTGATTTTGGTGGCGGTACTTTAGATTTATCTTTGGTGCAGCTGGATAAAAGCGCACAAGGAAACACCAAACCCATTGGATTTTTGCTCAAATGGGGTAATAAATCCTTAGCTGAAGAATCAAAGCAAAAAGTCAAAACAGCCCGTGTATTGGCGAAAGCAGGGCAGAATTTAGGTGGTACAGATATTGACAATTGGTTAGTTGATTACTTCGCCAAAACTCAAGGATTAGCGGTGAGTCCTTTGACAACGAGATTAGCAGAAAAAGTCAAAATTCAGCTATCAACACAAAACCAAGCGAGTGAAGTTTATTTTGATGATGAAACATTTGAAAGTTATGAATTAAATTTAGACCGCGAAAATTTAGAAAATATCCTCAAAGAACACGCATTTTTTGAGCAACTAAATGAGTGTATGACGAATCTGTTGCAGCAAGCCCGCCGCCAAGGAATCGAACTAGCAGATATTAATGCAGTGTTGTTAGTTGGGGGAACCGTGCAACTGCCAGCAGTGCAGACATGGATAAAACAGTATTTTGAGCCAGAAAAAATCCGTTGTGAACGGCCTTTTGAAGCGATCGCCCAAGGTGCATTGCAGCTATCTCAAGGCGTAGAAATCAAAGATTTTCTCTACCACAGTTACGGGATTCGTTACTGGAATCGTCGCAACCAGCGCCACAGTTGGCATCCTATTATTAAATCGGGACAAGCTTACCCGATGAATCAACCTGCGGAATTATTCTTAGGCGCTTCTGCGGAGAATCAACCCAGCATTGAATTAATTATCGGGGAATTAGGCGCAGATACAGGCAACACCGAAGTTTATTTTGATGGCGATCGCTTAATTACTCGCCGTCTAGATAGCGGTGAAACCACCGTCAAACCTCTGAATGATACAGCAGGAGCCAGAACTATTGCTCAACTCACCCCACCAGGATATCCGGGGAGCGATCGGGTGAAAATTCTATTTCAAGTTGATGATCAACGCTTTCTGAGAATCACGGTTGAGGATTTGTTAACTAATGACACTTTGCTAGAAAATCAGCTTGTGGCGCAGTTGAGTTAACATAGACAGTTGTTAGCGATCGCCGTTTTGTCTCATTTCGCGTTCAATAATTTCCTTGATAAACTCAGGAATTTCTTTTTCCAGACTTATGGCTTGTTGTTTTAACCTTTCATAAATCTCAGTATCCTTTCCTTCCCACATTAGATCAATTCTTCTAATCTGTCGCAATGCGACATGCGTGTAATTTTCTGGGTATGCCCAATAACATGACAAACAAATAGATTTATCCTTAATGCTAGTCCAATTTTCACAATGCTCACATGACCAAGACTTAGCTCGATTAGCAGAACCACAAAGCAACATAAAACTTCCTGGCTCTAGTTCTGGTTCTCCATCAACTTCAAACGGAACACGATGATCAATCTGTAACTCGCGCTCATCAACTTTCTCTAAATAGATAAAGCACTTACAACCATATCTCCTGATTAACTCATCTTTAATCTGTTTTGATAAGCCTGTCCTGCCAGATAGCCTAGAGAACCTTGCCTTACTAACATCTCCAAATCTGTAAGCTGCTATTCTTCTTCCGTCAGTTCCTATTACACGGAATGTTTCTAGAGGAATTCCATGTTCTCGAACATCTCTAGCTGCTCTTGGAGGGTGATTGTAGCCGTACCTTTCCTTCAGTTCTTCCGTTGTAATAAAACCATATTGCAAAATATGATCAATAACAGCTTTTGGTCTTTTGGCGGTTACTGACTGACAAAGTTGTATAAAATCATCTGGCAACTGCTGAGAACTGTCCATGCTTTTCCAAAAGAGTAAGCTGTCTCGGTTCTTTGCTAATATAGCTCTCTAGCTCCAAATATTTTTCAACTAGTAAATTTGGCGACAAGTATAAAGACTCTATTGTTATTTCCTCCCTCCCTAGTAGCGTTGCTTGTGATGATCTACCTACTTCTATTTCGATCTTCTTGAGTCTTAATTCTTCAGGTAATGGAATACCAAAAGTTTTATTGCCTCGCTTGCCATCATAGCTAATGGCGAACGCTACTCCACGTTGATTTAATTGTTCAATAGCTAGAACAAAATCATCAAAATTAATTCCTGAGAAATATCTTGAATCCCTATCTCCGCACACACCCTGATAGGGAGGATCGATATAGACAAAATCACTACTTTGCGCGTTGGCTAAAACTTCTCTATAATCCAAACATGTAAATTTACATTTACCTTTTAATAAAGCGGAAACTCCTTTTATATTTTTCCTCATCTTATCAGGCTGAGTTCCCTTTCTCCTCTTATCAGGGCTTTGATTAAATAAACCTTCGGAGTTATACCGAACAGACCCTTTTACACATCGAGCTAACAAATATAAAAAAAGCTTTGGATCATTTGTCTTATTAAACTTTTTCCTAACTTCAAAGTAATGGCTGATAGAGTCATGATTTTGAGCATTCCAGATATCTGCATACGCATTTATGATTTCCTCTGGTTTTTCTACAATTAGCTCTAACAGTTCAACAAGCGGTTTATTTAAATCATTAAGCCAGAAGTTTTGAGAAATATCCTTATAGGCAACAGCTATACTAACTGCTGCTGTTCCTGCAAAAGGTTCTATAAATCTCTTAACTTTGCTAGGCAAAAAACTGAGAATGTCTGATGCAAGTTTTCTCTTACTACCTTGATACTGAATCGGATGCGGTAAGCTAACCATCTCAACAAGAGAAACAATGATTTCGATTTCAATTTAGTAGTCTATCATGAGAAATAAAGTACTTTCTAAATGGATAATATTTGTTTTGAACCACGAATGAGGATTAAGACAACTAAACAATAAATTTACAGAAATTAGCAATATTGCTACTACAATGATGAAGTGTGTCGAATGTTATTTCTCAAATTGTCATAGATTAAAGAATTGGTGGAGTAATCTCTACATTAAAACTGTTAAACTAAAGAACTGAGAAAATTCGGATCGAGAATCTGCTCTATTGTGTAGGGGCATTCATTTGGAAATATTTCTAGTGGTTTTTGCGTTTCCTTTGCTGCATCTCTACGCGCACGTCGATAGTATTTCTCTACCCACTCTACATCTTGAAGAAAACGCCGCAAACTAGGCGTATCTTCCAAACAATCTTGTATTTTATCTCGACAATTACTAAGTGTATTATTCCAACTTTCTGTTCTTTGCTCAGGTTGGTACTGACTTTTAAGTAAGTGCATCATCAGCACTTGTAAGTAGCTGCCAAGCTCCTTTTGTTCACTGCGCCCCAATGCTTCTAATTCCTCTACCAAATGTTCAACATCTAATTCTGCCCAAAGTCCCTTTTTTAAATATTCGGCTTGTTGTTGTGTCCATTCCAGAAAGTCTTGATCATAGAGTTCTGCTTTAGCCATTAGCTATTACTCTCTTGTTTAGTCAAGGTGACTTTACGAAATTTTCAATTACACTCAATCTAGCATCTACATTTACTTTCAGTAAGTAGGTCGGTGTTAAAAATTGTCGTTATGACAAGGCAGGAGGCAGAGGGCAGAAGGCGGAAGGGAAGAGGTTTTCAGGCTACTTTACTTTCCGTAACATAGTTCGGTTTATTTGCACCTTTCTACTTAGTTATACAATATTGTCTAACTGAGGTGGTTATCTGCGATCGCCTAATTTATATTTTGTTTCTCAATAAATTGCTGAAACGCTGCTAAAGTTTTTCGATGTTTCTCGTCTGCTACCCAAGTAAAATCATAGAATTGATGAAGCGATCGCTGCTCCTTTTACGTCAGCGTTCCAGAAAATATCAAGGATGGGCGATATTTCTGGAACTAAGTATAAAATTTTATACTTTAGCTTTATAATCCTGCTTCCTACCTTCTGACAAATGACTAAAGTCAAAGATATTGGCGAACAAGGACTTCTCGCAAGATTACAACGCTTTTGTCCCCCAGAAATTCTTGGGGATGATGCAGCCGTGCTTGTAACTACGCCGGGAAAATCTTTAGTAGTAACAACAGATGTTTTAGTTGATGGAGTGCATTTTAGTGATGCTACCACCTCACCAGAGGATGCAGGTTGGCGAGCAGCCGCAGCTAATTTATCAGATTTAGCTGCAATGGGGGCTGTTCCTTTGGGTATAACAGTTGGTTTAGGACTTCCTGGAGATTTAAAGGTAAGTTGGGTTGAAAGACTCTACCAGGGAATGACAGAATGCCTGCAAAAATACAATACCCCAATTGTGGGAGGTGATTTAGTGGGATCGCCTATCACGACTCTATCAATTACTGCCTTTGGTCAAGTCGAGCCTCAGAGAATTATCCGTCGTTCTGTTGCCCAAGTTGGAGATGCGATCGTGGTGACAGGTGTTCATGGAGCCTCCCAAGCAGGCTTACAATTACTTTTACATCCCGAATTAAGACAACACCTCAACGATACAGAACCTACCGCTCTCATCAAAGCACACCAGCGCCCACAAGCACGATTGGATGTCTTACCAATTCTCTGGAAAATTCTAGATTCTTCCACATCTTCCCATTTCCACATCGCTGGGATGGATAGCAGTGATGGTTTAGCAGATGCTGTTTTGCAAATTTGCCGCGCTAGTAATGTCGGCGCAGTCCTAGAACGCACAAAAATCCCCTTACCACCAACTTTTGAGCATTGGCTAAAACCAGAGCAAGCACTAGAATATGCCTTCTACGGTGGTGAAGATTTTGAATTAGTGCTGTGCTTACCAGAAGTGTTAGCCAAGATTTTAGTTTCAGAACTTGGTCAAGATGCAGCAATTATCGGAACTATTACATCTGGTTCACAAGTGCTATTGCATGACGAACAAGAAAAAAACCCTGACCAAATTCTCAGCCTTAGCCAGGGATTTCAACATTTTACTCAATAGCTCCAAGTCAACAGTCTATAGTTTTTACTACTGACTATTGACCATTAACAAATGACAAATTACTGCCACTTTTCAGCTACCAACTCAGCCAAATCTAAAACTCGTTGGCTGTAGCCCCACTCGTTGTCATACCATGCCATAACTTTTACCAAGTCACTACCCATGACCAAAGTCAGGCTGGCATCAATAATAGAAGAAGCATCCGTACCTTGGTAATCAGAAGATACCAATTGGAGTTCGCTGTAGTCTAGAATACCTTTGAGTGAACCTTCTGACGCATCTTTTAGGGCTTGGTTAACTTCTTCCGTAATAGTACGCTTCTCAACCTGAACAACGAAATCTACCATTGAGACGTTCGGGGTCGGTACACGCAAAGCAACACCATTCAGCTTGCCTTTAAGATCTGGAATTACCAGTGCTACAGCTTTTGCTGCACCTGTAGAGGTGGGGACAATATTGATGGCTGCTGCCCTTGCCCGGCGCAAATCTCGGTGAGAAGCGTCTAACAAACGCTGGTCACCAGTGTAGCTGTGGGTGGTGGTCATTGTGCCTTTGATGATGCCAAATTTGTCATTCAGCACTTTGGCGATGGGAGCCAGACAGTTGGTTGTACAGCTGGCATTACTGATAATGTGATGTGTATTGTGATCGTAATCGTGATGATTCACACCGATCACAAAGGTACCATCTTCATTTTTACCAGGAGCGGTGATCAGAACCTTTTTGGCTCCAGCATTCACATGCTTCAACGCTCCTTCTTTGCTAGTAAATACTCCAGTTGCTTCGATAATCAGATCAATTCCCCAATCTCTCCAGGGCAAGTTTTCTGGATTGCGATCAGATACGCACTTAATGGTTTTACCGTTAACGATGATAGAGTTATCATCGGCAGTAATGTCAACATTCTTTAACTTCCCAAGCATGGAATCATACTTCAGGAGGTGAGCATTTGTTCTAGGATCTGATGTGTCATTGACAGCAACAAGGTCGATATTACTGTTTTGCCGACCTAGCCAACAACGTGCAAAGTTACGTCCGATGCGCCCGAAACCGTTGATTGCCACTCTAATCACAGTGTCTTGCCCTCTGTATTTATGCCTATAAGTTTATATCTTTGACCCCAATCATATCGCAAAGGGGGGGAGTATTAATAACCATAAAGTGTTGAATCCAAAAAAAAACACATAATTTATTCAGATTTTTTTGAATAGAGGTTGTGAGCCATGATGTAGGATCTAACCGCATCTGGGACTAAATACTTAATTGGCTTGCTTTCCGAGCAAAGTTTACGAATAAGACTTGACGAAACGCCCACTAAGGGTATATTCAATAATTGCCAGTGAATGGTTTGTGACTGCTGTCTTAGTTGTTGCTCCACTTGCTGACAAATTAACTCGCTTTGAATTGTGCTACCACTACCTAGTAGCCTGGGTGCAATCAACCAGTTACACATTTGTGCTAGTTCATGTCCACGGTACCAACGAGGCAAGGTTTGAAAGGTATCCAAACCCACTATCCAGTACCAGTGAACATTTGCATAAATAGCAGCTAAGTCAATCAACGTGTTGATGGCATAGGAAGTTCCAGTGCGATTAGTCTCCACCACGGAGACAGTAAACGCTGGGTTTTCTTTCGTCACTAATTGCAGCATCTCGACCCTATGCTCAAACAAAGCTGCTTTTTTATATGGAGGATTGAGTGATGGTACCCAAATTACTTGATCTAGGGGTACTTGATGCAAAGCCATCTCGGCTACGAGTAAGTGTCCCCAATGAATTGGATCAAATGTGCCACCAAAAATTGCCAGTCGCTGCATTCAATCATGCCTAGGCTTTAAGCAGTTGAAATACGATTTCTTTATCGATCTACTATTGTACTCAATTCATGCCTTAGCTTGATGCAATATAAAAGCAATTTGTCTACAAATGTATTATTGTAGCCATTACTAGTCAGGAATCTAAAATTATGTATTTGTCATTACAAGAATTTCTTTCCCGATGCAGTGAAAATCTTGAGAATAATCTTAAAAACAGTTCTGAAATAGCAAAAACCTCCTACAAAGGTAAAATCATTCTAAATCCGCATAACGACAGTGGAAAAGTTATCCCACAGCAGGCATAAAAAAGGTGTAGAGAAATTTACGGTAAAAAACAAATTCCTGTTATGATACGCGTGTCATTTGTGATTATGGTGTGGTGTAAGAGGAGCAATCAATGAGTAATTCTGTGGATTTTGGCGGTAGACCATTCCATTTTATTGGAATCGGTGGCATAGGGATGTCTGCCCTGGCATATGTTCTGGCAAAGCGACAATTACCAGTATCAGGATCAGATGTTCGTCCTAATCATATTACGCGCAAGTTAGAATCTATCGGAACACATATTTTTGGTAAGCAAGAAGCAAGTAATCTTGAATTCTTTCGCCCAAAAGGAGTGACAAATGAAGTAGCGTTCAATTCACAAGAATTATTAGCTGCTACTCAGTCTTCACTACCTCAAGTAATTTGTTCAACAGCAATTAACACTAACAATTTAGAATATAAAGCTGCCTTAGAATTAGGTTGTCCGATATTACATCGTTCAGATGTACTAGCTGCTTTGATTGCTGATTATAAAAGTATCGCGGTAGCAGGCACTCATGGCAAGACCACAACTAGTAGCATGATTGGTTACATGCTCCTACAAACTGGTTTAGATCCCACTATTTTAGTAGGTGGCGAAGTAAATGCTTGGGAAGGCAATGCTCGGTTGGGAGAAAGCCAATATCTAGTAGCAGAAGCAGATGAATCTGATGGTTCCCTAGTAAAACATGCGCCTGAGATTGGCATCGTCACTAATGTTGAACTGGATCATCCTGACCACTACGACACATTAGAGCAAGTAGTTGATACTTTCCAGCAGTTTGCGCGTGGTTGTAAGACTTTAATCGGCAGTATTGATTGTGAAACAGTACGCGATCGCCTGCAACCAACAATCAGTTACAGCCTACATCAAGATACTAATGCTGACTATAGCGTTACTAATATTGACTATCGTCACGATGGCACTACAGCACTGGTTTGGGAACAAGGCAAAGCTTTAGGTGTGTTAAAGTTGCGGTTACTAGGCCGTCACAACCTTAGCAATGCTCTAGCCGCTGTGGCTGTCGGTCGATTTTTAAATTTAGAATTTGGCGAAATCGCTCAAGCTATTGCCACTTTTGAAGGTGCAAGGCGACGCTTTGAGTTTCGGGGAGAAGTCGATGGCATTACATTTATTGATGACTATGCCCATCACCCCAGTGAGCTGCGTGCTACTCTCGCCGCTGCACGCCTCCAGGCCAGACCAGGGCAAAGAGTTGTGGCTATCTTCCAACCCCACCGCTATAGCCGAACACTAACCTTTTTAGAAGAATTTGCTGAGTCGTTTACTCATGCTGATTTGGTTGTACTGACTGATATTTACAGTGCAGGCGAACCTAATTTAGGACAAATCAGTGGTGAACGGTTAGCAGCAGAAGTTGGTAAACAGCATCCACAGGTAGTGTATCAACCCACCTTACTCCAAGTATGCGAGTTTTTGCTGAAAACTCTGCGTCCTGGAGACTTAGCACTGTTCTTGGGTGCGGGAAATTTAAACCAAGTAATTCCGGAAGTAATTACGACAATGTGCGAGGCTGCTACCGCCACATCCTAAAACCGTTTTAACGGTGATATCGACTTAATACTATTGCTGTATTTTTGCGGCAGAAAAATGTAAAAATTTCACAAATTGATGTCAAAATGAAAACCTCCCAGGCAGCTGGAAACATCTGCACAGTTTCTGCTACACCCACACAGAAACAGGAAACAGATAAATCATCAGATAGTAAAATAATTTACTTACCCGGTACAGATTGTATTATCAAATCTCAGGCTTCTTTGTCTGCATTCACTTCCTATAGAGTGGGAGGAGCAGCTGAGTGGTATGTTGCGCCCCGAAGCTTAGAAGCGCTGCAAGCCAGCTTGAATTACGCAAAAGAACATAATTTAACAGTAACAACTCTAGGAGCAGGTTCTAACCTACTGGTGAGCGATCGCGGGCTACCTGGCTTAGTAATTGCTACACGCCATTTTCGACACAGCCACTTTGACCCAGAAACAGGTCTGTTAACCGTAGCAGCTGGAGAATCAATTCCCAGCCTAGCATGGGAAGCAGCACAACTGGGTTGGCAAGGGTTAGAGTGGGCTGTTGGTATCCCTGGCACTGCTGGTGGTGCCGTGGTGATGAATGCCGGCGCACATAATAGCTGCATCGCAGATATATTGGTTAGTGCCGAAGTCCTTTCACCTGACGGCAAACTAGAAACTCTCACCCCCACTGAATTGGGTTACAGCTATAGAACTTCTAGATTACAAGGAAGCGATCGCATCGTTACCCAAGCCACTATTCAACTGCAACCAGGTGCTGACCCAGCACAAGTGTTAGCAATCACCAAACAACACAAACAGCATCGCCTCTCTACCCAACCTTATAACTTCCCCAGTTGTGGTAGTGTGTTCCGCAATCCTAAACCATACGCTGCTGGCTGGTTGATTGAACAAACTGGTCTGAAAGGCTATCAAATTGGCGGCGCACAAGTCGCTCAACTCCACGCCAATTTTATCGTGAATCGAGGTGGAGCCAAAGCCAGTGATATTTTTTGCCTGATTCGTCATATCCAACAAGAAGTGCAAGAACGTTGGTCAATTTTGCTAGAACCAGAAGTCAAAATGATGGGTGAGTTTCAAGCAGCTTGTGGATAGGGCTGAAAAGCATGAAGGATGAAGTATAAAATTTTTATCCTTTAGCCCTTATACTTTATCCTTCATTAGCCCAAGTCCTATTAATTATTGGCAACAAAAGTGGCAAATTACCACCCGCATCTATAATTGAATTTGATTTGTTATTCAAAGCACACGCGGACAATCAATTATGACAGGAAAAGGACAAGGATTTGGTTTTGGCTTAGGAAAAATGAAAGAACTAGCCGAAGCCTTCAAAAAAGCGCAGCAAGTTCAGGAAGGTGCAAAGCGACTCCAAGAAGAATTGGAGCAAATGGAAATTCAAGGAGAAGCTGGCGGTGGTCTAGTTAAGGTGATTGTCAGCGGGAACCAAGAACCAAAACGCGTAGAAATTGCTCCTGATGCCTTAGCACAAGGAGCAGAACTACTTTCGGATCTCGTAACAGTGGCGATGAAAGACGCTTACAACAAATCCACAGCAACAATGCGGGAACGCATGGAAGAACTAACTAGTGGATTAGAACTGCCTGGATTTTAGTCAATAGTCAATAGTCAATAGTCAAAAATTATGAGACCGTGGACTATGGACTTTTGACATTTATTCAGCAAAATATCTATGCCTTACAAGCTGTTGTTTGTCTGTCTGGGGAACATCTGTCGTTCACCTTCGGCAGAAAACATTATGAATCATTTAATTGATCAGGCTGGATTGAGTGAAAGCATTCTCTGTGACTCTGCTGGCACATCTAGCTATCACATTGGTAGTCCGCCTGACCAACGTATGAATGCGGCTGCGATCGCCAAGTTAGGAATTCAACTTTGTGGTCGGGCTAGGCAGATTGAAAAGTCCGACTTTCAAGACTTTGATATGATTTTGGCGATGGATCGAGATAATTATGACGGTATTCTTGCTCTTGACCCAACTGGGAAAGATCACGACAAAGTGCGCTTGATGTGTGAATTTTGCACTCAGCACACTCTCAAAGAAGTCCCAGACCCCTACTACGGCGGAGTAGAGGGGTTTAATCAGGTAATAGATTTGCTGGTTGATGCTTGTGAAGGTCTACTCCAACATGTTACCAATCAACAATTAAGAGCTTGATTTCCATAGTTACGTTAGCTATTCTACTAAACCATGTTTAATTGCAAACCGTACCAGTTCAGCCCGGTTACTGGTGGCGGTTTTTCTTAATAAACTGCTAACATATTTTTCTACTGTTCTCGGACTTAAGTGCAGTTGTTGACCCATTTCGACATTTGACAGGCCATGAGTCAGAAGTTCGAGAACTTCTTGTTCTCTGGAGGTTAGGGGCGAGAACAAATCAGATTTTTCTAGATGAGTGAATGCAGAGTTATGGGCTTCCAGGGCTGTTGCTGGGGTGGAAGCACCTAGATTTTCTTTATGAGAAACTCGGTACTCAGATTGAATAATTTGCGATCGCTCCAAAAGATTGCGAATAGCCGCCGCTAACTCTTCCAACTCAAAAGGCTTTGGTAAGTATAAATCACATCCCGACTGGTAGCCCAGAATTCTTTCCTGAGTTTTAGTACGTGCTGTTAATAAAATTACAGGTAATAAACGGAAGACTGGTTGTTGACGCACCCTGCGTACCAGTTCATAGCCGTTCATCCGTGGCATAACAATATCGGTGACGATTAAGTCAGGATGGTACTCTTCCACCATTGCTAAAGCCTCTTGACCGTCATTAGCCGTGATCACCGAATAGCCAGACAGTTCAAGATAATCGCTAATAGACAGACGAGTGCCCAAATCGTCATCCACCACAAGGATTGTCAAGGGCATGGATAGTACACCCCTAGAATTTTTGTTACTCAGAAATTTGCTTCTACTAGCTGCTTCACTGAACACAGGCAATAATAGTGTTCTTATGTTTCATACTATGACAGGATAACCGACTAATGACTGCCTGAACGTTAAATTATAAAGAAAATCTTAAATTATGTGATAGCGAGTCAAGAAGTTTAATCCACCTTCCACACTGAATGCTTGTCAGGTAGAGAGACTTTTGTAATTCTTAACAAAATATCAAGTAGTGTATGGTAAACACTCACAAAATTGTAAATTAATATTGACTTTAAAAATGATTAAGTAGCAGCTTTTGCCGCAGGAAACATTTGAATTTAGACTTAAAAAAGCTTAGATTCATAGGATAACACTAATATCTAGTTAATAATTAATCTATAGTGGTTTAATATCCCACTATAAGATCACAAGCTAGTCCCAAGAATTTTAGCAACACATTTAAAGTCTATAAAATTATCAATGAGTGACAAGAGCGAAAGTTACAAAGTTATTAGTGACAACCGTCAAGCCCGTTATTTGTATGACATCTTGGAAACCTATGAAGCTGGCATTCAACTGACTGGAACAGAGGTTAAGTCAATTCGTGCTGGCAAAGTAAATCTACAAGATGGTTATGCTTTAATTCGTGATGGTGAAGCATGGCTGATAAACGTTCATATTTCTCCATATAACGCTAGTGGGCAATATTTTAATCATGAACCACGCCGGACTCGTAAGCTTTTGCTACATCGTCAGGAACTTCGCAAGTTAATTGGCAAAGTAGAACAGCAGGGTTTGACGCTGGTACCTTTAAAAATGTATCTTAAGCGAGGTTGGGTGAAAGTGAGCATTGCCCTTGGCAAAGGTAAAAAAATCCACGACAAGCGAGAAGACCTCAAACGCCGTCAAGATCAACGCGATATTCAAAGAGCAATGAAAAATTATTAACATTTGTACTCTGGGTATAAAGTATTAATTTTTACTTTCTATTTCACGAGAAAGCAAACTGTATATCCTCAGCGTGAGTTGAGTGACTGTTTATTTTATGGCTACGGATTGATTCTGTCCATTTTGAGACTCGATACAGTGGTGAGTAGCTTTAGAAGCAACAAGGAACTTTCACCATGAAACATGATCTCACAAAAGCCATTGGCGCTGGTATTCTCACCTTAAGTATGGCAATTCTGCCATTAACGCTACCTGTGCAAGCACAAGTTAATACCGATCCTAGAGTTGATACCGTCCCAAGAACTACAACTTACGAACGCAATGATTTTGATTGGGGTTGGTTAGGATTACTAGGTTTACTCGGTCTAGCTGGTTTAGCTGGTAGAAAGCGTAACGATGAACCAACTCGTTATCGTGACCCCAGCGCCCCTGGTGCTACTAGCTACAGGGACTAGTGCAACTAAGCAGAAAATTCAGCAAAGAACCCTTTGTTTCTCTTAATAACTGGAATGGGTGCGGTGAATTAGAACTGCACCCATTTAATAGTAATTAACTAGCTTCAGAGTCTTGATTAGATGAATTAATAGGTTGGGTGTTGTCTTGTTTTATAGGAATCCAGTAGCTGGCAATTAAGGCAACCATCAACCACCAAAGGGTATTTACCTCAGGACGGAACCAGATTGTATCTACGGTACCGTGAGTTAACATACCCAATAAAGTAGACAAAGCTCCGATTAACCAAAATCCTTGAACATTTTTAGATTGGCGCAATCTGCGAAGTTGTAAAAATGCTGTATTGATAGTCACTACTATCAGCCAGAGAAAACAAGCTAAACCAACAAAGCCAGTTTCTACAGCTACCTCTAGCAGAATTGAGTAAGCACTCAAAGCGCTATAACGAGGACGTTGATATAGTGGGTAGACTTGATTAAAAGCGTTATGACCAGGGCCAATGCCAATAATAGGGCGATCGCGGATCATTTCAAAGACGGCATCCCAAACATTGCGGCGATAATTGTTACTGCTGTCTTGGCGATCGGCAAAAATACTAAAAACTCGTAGACGCAATGGCTCCACAAATATTACTGCCAATACCAATAATCCCAGGGAACCTCCCAAAATGATCGGTAGTGACCAAGTACGCCAAAAAGGAGGTAGTTGTGGACTCCACCAATAAACTAATAATGCGATCGCAGCTAAAATCCCCACTAATAGACCGATCCATCCACCCCGGCTAAAAGTCAAAATTAAGCAGGAACTATTCACAATCAGCATTGTCAACGCTAAAGCTTTCTTGACCCAACTTTGCCAGACAAAAATTGCTACTAGGCTGAAAACCACAGATGGCATTAAATACCCAGCTAACAAGTTAGGATTACCCAGATAACTATAAACCCTGGTTGTCTCAGACAAAGGCGATTCCGGATCTACCCATGTAGCCAATTGAGCGGCTCCAAAAAACCATTGCCGCAATCCATATACACTGACAATTAGCGATATATGTAGATAGAGGGTAATAATCCAAGACCGAAGGCGTGGCGATCTGAACACCCTAGCACACAGGGCAAACAACAACAAATAAAGTGTCAACGTTGCCAAATCGTTCAAAGCTGCCTTTTTTACAGGTGATAATGCTGTAGCTACTACAGCAATTCCCCAATAAAGTAATACCAACAAGTGAATTGGAGTGACTAACGTAGCATTGGCTGGGATTGGTTCATCAGATAAAGTCAACAACAGCCAAAAACTTACACATGCTATCAACAGCACCCCAATTAATGTACTTGATACAAAAGGCGCAAGAGTATAAACTAGGCTGATTAACGCAGCTGCTATTATGTCTCCCCACTGGATCAGAATGCTGCTTTGCCGCCACGAGTTCAACAAACCAACCGAAAAACGGCGTAGGTAGCTAGTTGCCAGATATTCTTTGAGTGGTAAATTAGATAGAGTAAATCGTTGCCAGACTAAATTCATAAAACACTCTGCAATCAATTAGCAGATCCGCACAGGCAGAACTTGCACTTAATGATAATGCGCGTGATTATAAACAACTAACAACGGAGATTGCAAATTAGTAATGATGCTGTTGTGCAAAGTCATCAGTACATCTGGACGGAAGTAGGAATATTACCTCTGAAAATTGGCAAAAAATCGGAATTTAAGGTTTTTTATCTTTTTACTTATACCTCTTCATACTAATGAAGCAGCCTGTTGTCAAATATTATTAACTGCTTCGCTAGCAGTAGCAGTTTGTATCGGTAGAGAAAGTACATAGCGGTGTCCTGATTCTACTGAACCTTGGACGGAAATTTGTCCACCATGCAATTCTGCCAGCTGACAACTCAGTAATAAACCTAAGCTTTCGCGCGACAAACTGCCGTTACTCTTAGCCAAATCTATATCAGGATTTATAGTCAATAAATCTGAGTAGGAATCACTTAAGTTTGGTGACTGTTCTAGTGCTATTGATAAGCTTCCTGAGTTCTCCTGATTTTCTAGATAAGGATTGTACAGTACTGGTTCATTTGTAAGTTCAAGCAGAGATAGGGGATGAAGGCGAAAGTAGGGATCAACCTCAGTAATACCATCTCCCAACCAGGGATGGGAAACCCAAACAGTAATATTGAGGGTACTTTCCTTGTAAGAGACATGAATCCGCACAATACTACCTGTAGCAGATAGTTGAATGACACCGAAAACCATGTGGTAAAGTATTTGCCGCACTTTGTCTTTATCTAAAGGCCAAATGCGACCGCGCCCTGGCTCTATTGACAGGCGAATATCTTGTTCACGGCGGTTAGCAGGCTCTTCTAGACTATTGATAGCTTGTTGACATAACATTTCAATATCTACTGGAGCTAAATTTAGTATATTAGAGTTCTGATCCACCGTTCCTAGTTCGGTAATCTCATTAACTAAAGAGAGTAAGTAGCGACCGCTGTGTTGGATAATTTCAAGATATTCTCTTTGTTTAGTTGTCAAAGGCCCATAAATCTCTCTACCCAAGACACTAGCCATACCTAGTACTGATGTTAAAGGAGTGCGTAACTCTTGAGTAAGTTGCCCTAAAAGTTCTAGTTTTAGTTGTCTAGTAGAAGGTGATTCTTTTTCTAGGTTTGCTGGCGTAAGTTTTATTTCATTGGTGGGTTCGTCATTCACTAACACAGTAGAAGCAGTTTTATAATTGCTGTTTGCTGATTTGCTTTGTAAGAGTCGGTTACGTTCAAATTCACTCATGCTCCAACGAGCTATGATTTGTAAAAACTCAATATCTCGATTTTTAAATTCGCGTGGTACTAGATCCATAACGGCCAAAGCACCCAAACAATGTCCTGAAGAATCAATCAATGGCACTCCCAAGTAAGCGCGAATGCCATAATCCTGTACTAGTTTATTGGTATTGTTAGTATTACTACTAAGCTTTAAAGTATCATTTATTACTAATTCTCGACTAGTGTCTACCACTTGAGAGCAAAAAGATTCTCGGCGCAATAACTGACGGCTTTGCGCTAAATGATTCATCAATCCTAGTCTGGATAAACCTACTGCTGATTTGAACCAGTGACGTTCCTGATCCACAAATCCCAGAATGGAAATTGGTGCTTCCAAAAAATGGGCAGCCGTTTGAGTAGCTTCTTCAAAGACTGGTATTGTTTCGGGTTGCCGTAAACCCAATTCCGATAGTACTTTGAGGCGTTGTTGCTCTCTCGTTTCCTGAGAATCCCAACCATCCTTGAGGGCAAATAATTTGTTTTCAGGCTCTACCATTGCCACCGCTACCTTGATAATTCGTCGATACTGTGATTTATATAACCGCTGTTTTCGGGTTATGATTTTCTATTGTTAAGCATTCCCCAATTTTGCCCTCGACAAACAATAATTGCATAAAAATTTTATACACCTGTGGTAAATATAGTGATTTACTGGATGAACACATTACTAAAGCTTTTAAAGCAAGACAATGTTAGTTTCAGATTTTACCTGGGTAATATAGTACTAAGGTGGGTGTAACAGTATTGTCATAGTAATAAATTTTACGCATAGAGTAAAAATATGAGTTTCTGGTGTGTCTATTGAATTATTGTTTACCTAAAATTACTGTGTGTAGAGAGATATCTTAGTTCTAGATACGTATAAAAACGATTACTTACTGAATGGAATATAGAGCAATTTTTTGAGTTTTTTAAGTAAATATCAAAATATTTATTAGAACATCATCAGAAGTTAACAAAATAATTTTATATAAAAAATATGATTGCAATAATGATGATTGTAAAAAGCAAAATTTATGGAAAATTTACTGATATTTAATGAAATTAAGTTAACAAAAACTTACATTAAAACCATCTTAAAAGAAGTTGATAGTAGCTTAATACATAATTTTTGAGGTTAAATAATCAATGAATAAAGTAGCAATTAGAGTTCCTTTTGTAGACTTGAATTTACAACATCAACCAATTCAAAATCAAATAGAACAAGCAGTCAAAGGTGTATTAAATAAGGGAGATTTTATTTTAGGGAAAGCAGTTGCAGATTTTGAGGCAGCATTTGCCGCAGCATCTGGTACAGAATATGGTGTAGGTGTAGCATCAGGAACCGATGCGATCGCTCTAGGTTTACAAGCTTGTAATATTGGCGTTGGTGATGAAGTCATTCTGCCAGCTAACACCTTTGTTGCCACACTAATCGGAGTGTTACGTGTTGGGGCTAAACCAATTCTCGTTGATTGCGACCCCCAGACAGCATTAATTGATTTAGAAGCAGCAGCTCAGGTAGTAACCTCCCATACTAAAGCGATTATTCCCGTACATCTTTATGGGCAGATGGTATCACCAAAGCAGTTGTTAGATTTTGCGGCTACCCATAAACTATTGATTTTTGAAGATGCAGCCCAGGCGCACCTAGCCGAACGAGAAGGTTATCGGGCTGGTTCTGTCGGTATAGCCGCCGCTTTTAGCTTCTATCCCAGCAAGAATTTAGGAGCATTTGGAGACGGCGGAATGCTAGTAACAAAAGATTTAGATGTTGCTCAAAAAATGGTGCGCTTACGCAACTACGGTGCAGCCCAAAAGTATGTACATGTAGAATCTGGTACAAATAGCCGCTTGGATACCTTGCAAGCAGCTGTGTTGCTGGCAAAATTACCCTATCTACTCCAATGGAATTGCGATCGCAATTCCATTGCCCAGCAGTATGATATTGAATTAGCCCCTTTAGCATCTGCTGGCATTATCCTCATACAAAATCAAAGCGGCACAGGACACGTTTATCATCTCTATGTCATTAAAATTGATGATGCTTGTTCTCTGGAACGCCAGCAAATTCAAGATAAACTCACAGCAGCAGGAATTCAAACTGGTATTCACTACCCTATTCCTTGCCATCTGCAACCAGCATTTACATATCTAGGTTATCAACAGGGAGACTTTCCCCAAGCAGAAAAACTAGCAAAGCAAATATTATCTTTACCCATGTATCCTGGTTTGGGTAGTAGCCAAATTAAAGAAGTCGTGGCGGAGATTACAGTAATGATTAGTGGCGAACAGCAACAGTTGTTATACATTTAATTTATACAACATGATTCATTAATAACCAGTGATTAGTAGCAAAAAACTAATCACTGTTTAATCTTTTTTAATTTCTTAAAATTATGGCACTTCCACAACAAGTTCAAATTAGAAGCACACAACAATTACTGAGCATAGCAATTTTAGGTGTTTTGGGATTACTCTATGCTCCCCTTTTACTACACTGGCTAGATGGTTGGCTAAACAAGACTATCAGTATAGAACACGAATATTTTAGCCACGGGATTATTGGTCTACCATTTGCCGCTTACCTGAGTTGGCTGAACCGCAAAAAATGGCAACGTTTACCAGATAGCACTCATCCTATGGGTGCTTTTTTACTTTTAGTAGGCGGAGTATTTTATCTGAGCGGAATTGCTGAGTGGGTCAACCTTTCTTTACCAATTATACTGACAGGATTGTGCTTGTGGTTTAAGGGCATAGCCGGTTTGCGATCGCAAGGATTTCCGCTACTACTAGTATTTTTGGCAACCCCAACTTCCTTACCATATCTCTTAGTTCCCTACACCTTACCTTTACAAAGCTTCATCGCTGGTACAGCAGGATTTATCCTGAATCAGATGGGGATGCAGGTCACTGTTGATGAGATCAATATTTATGTAGGTGGACGCATTGTGGAAGTAGCTCCCTATTGTGCAGGGCTAAAAATGTTGTTTACTACTCTCTACGTCAGCTTAATGTTGCTGTATTGGACTGATGCTTTGGCTTCACGCCGCATTAGTGCTTGGTTTTTATCGATTGCTGTTGTTATTAGTATTACCGCGAATATCATCCGTAACACTTTTCTGAGTTACTTCCACGGAACAGGGAATGAAGCCGCGTTTAAATGGTTACATGATAGTTGGGGTGGTGATCTTTACTCTGCTTGTATGCTTTTATTATTGGTACCATTACTGAACTGGATGAATAATAGTTTTTCACCAGTTCCAGAAATTGCAGAACAGACAGACGCGCAAAATTAACAAAAAAGCTATGTTTGGTAAAAAGCAACCAGAACAACCAAGCCAATCCCAAAGCATCAGTGGTGTAACCTTAACTGGGAGTGCGATTCAACAAGGACAGGCGGGGGGTGATCTTCAGCAAAGTCAATCAAGCAAGCTTGACACACAGCAGCAAATCACTAACACCGATGTAGTTAAGCAATTGGAGAATTTGGAAACAGCCGTTAAAGCTGCTTCATTGACTCCAGATGAAAAAGATGAACTGTTGGACTATTTACGCCCTGCCAAGCGCGAAGCCAGCAAGGAAGAACCGAACAAAGATTTGGTAGGGCAGAATCTCAAACAGGTCAATGAGACGCTCAAAACGATGAAAGAATCCACAGAAGCCGGCAAAAGCTTGTGGCAAACGGGACAGGAAGTTTTTCAAGCTATTACCCCTTGGTTAGGAGTAGCGGCAAAACTCATTGGAATGTAGAGACTCTTATTGATTATGGGTGATGGAGCAGAATCAGGGTATTGGCGATAGCTCACTGCAAAATAGTGAAGTTCAGCAGACACAGGCAAGCCGGGACGCGGTTAGCTTTCAAAATAGTCAAGCTAACCAAGTCACAATCAATAACATTATCTTGCGGATGTTTAGCAAACCACAGCCACCGCAAGTTAATTGGGACTGGGGACAACGATTACTCAAAGAAAAACAGTTACCTGATATTCGTCTACGCTTGACTGATACTTTGGGAAAGCAGCGAATTGCCATGAATGTCTCTTTTGCTGAACAGTTATCTTGGGTAAGTCGAAGTTTGCAGATTAATGGTCAAGATTATGGAACTATAGATGCCAATAAACTGCTGATTGAGATATTTGAAAGAGATGACATTCAAGGTAAATTGCTGATTTTAGGTGCGCCAGGAGCAGGGAAAACTACAGCACTGTTGGGTTTAGCCGAGCAGTTGGTGTGGGGGGCGCGGCAAAATCCCAAAACTGTCATCCCTGTATTATTTGAGCTTTCTACTTGGCGTGATGATAACCAAAGCATTGAACAATGGTTAATTGAACAACTTTATGAACTACACGGGGGAGACCCCAAATATAAAATTTATGAGGGTTGGCTAGAACAAAGGGTGTTATTACCTTTGTTGGATGGGTTAGATGAATTGGGGCTAGAAAGACAAAAGAAATGTACTATCAAGCTGAATAAATTTGCCCGTCATTATCCTTATGTTGTAGTTTGTTGTCGGATTAAAGAATTTGAGGCGGTTAACCTCAAGCTAAAAACCTTTAGAGGCGCAGTTTGTCTCCAGCCTTTAACTGACTACCAAATTCAAGATTATCTCCATAGCCTGAATCGTTCAGAATTATGGTCAGTGATTGAGGGAAATCCAAATTTAATCAATTTGCTAGAACCAACTTCAGAGAACGAGCCGGGTTTGTTGCGTGTGCCGTTGTTCATTAAGCTGGTGGTCGATGTGTATGACCCAGAACAGCCAATTAGCAACAAAGCAGACTTATTAGAGAAGTATATTGACCGCCAGTTGTCGAGAGATACCCGTGAGCAAGAACGCCGCCAAGACAAGGAAAGGGGCAAATGGGCGTATAAAACAGTAGAAGCAGAACCCGGTTGGCAACAAACACGCCGCACTTTAAGTTGGATAGCAAAGCGGTTGCAAGATAACAACACAGTAGAGTTGCTAATTGAGCAAATGCAGCCGAGTTGGATTGAGTCTAAACATTTACGGCGACGATATTGGCTGATTTTGGGGCTGATTTCCGGGCTGATTTTCGGGCTGATTTTGGGGCTGATTCACGAGCTGATTCACGAGCTGATTTCCGGGCTAATTTGGGGGCTGATTTCCGGGCTGATTTTGGGGCTGATTTCCGGGCTGATTTTCAAGCCGCTAGATTTGATTCAACCTATAGAAGCATTTCAAATTCCCATATTTCGCTACGCGAGCCGAAAATTTTTAAAATATTTCCGCGATGAGTTGATTTCCCCTTTGATTAGAAAAAACCTGATTTCCGGGCTGATTGAAGGGCTAATTTGGGGGCTGATTGGATGGCTGATTTCCGGGCTGATTGGATGGTTGATTTTGGGACTGATTTTGGGGCTGATTTTGGGGCTGATTTTCGGGCTGATTAACAGGCTAATTTTGGGGCTGATTTTCGTCGGGCTAAAGGAAGAATTAAAGATGCGATCGCTCCCCAACCAAGGCATCTGGAACTCATTAAAGAGTATGCTATGGACAACAGCCTTGAGTTATCCCCTCTGCGTAATTTGGATGATGGCGGTTTTAGTAGCTAGTAGACTAGCAGAAAAGCATGACTGGCTAAATTTACCAGGGATTTTGTTTCGCAATTATCCCCAGTATTTGCTGCCAGGGCTATTTATGGCTCTGTGGTTCGGTTTTGTTGCCGGTGGTGGGCTTGCTTGTATACAGCACTTTTCCCTGCGCCTCGTTCTTTGGCAAAGTGGTGCTATCCCCTGGAATGTTGCCCAATTCCTCAACTACTGCGTTGAACGGCGCTTACTCTTGCGTGTCGGTGGGCGTTACCGCTTCCTGCACCGCGAACTCCTTGACCATTTTGCTAATTCTGGCGCTGCTCATCTCAGGTAATAAATCAACTTCAAACACTGGCACTGTATAGCTTTGCCAGCAATTTCAGTCTATTCTTCTCTACAACCCCATCATTAGAGACTGCTACTTTTACTGAACTCAGAGTGCCATTTTTTAAGTAAAATTTTGCGTAAATAGTGCAAATTTTACTGATGATTTCCTTATTTAAGGTTCTCAAAGAAAAACAGCTAACGTATATAGTAGTGCTTGTATTATTACTAGTGCTATTGGCAATAGGAGGAGTTTCCGGATACTTCACAGGACGTTGGGAATGGAAACAGCCACCACCTGTCACCACCCTGCGAGAATTAAGAAAAATACGTAAAACTGGCATAACCATTCCTGGTTGGCAAACTGTTGAACAAACCGAACAACAAGTTGGCGACGGTAAATGGTCGTTGCAGATTATTAAACAAGCAAGTTCACAAACCCAGGTTATATTGCTACTACTGCCACAAAACGGGCCGAAGGATCAACCTGAAGTGGAATGGACGGAGATTAATGGCTGGGGGAAATTGCGCTGGGGAAAATGGGATACTGCTCAATATCGCTCTGTAGAATTTAAGGTGAAACAGTCTCAAAATTCTAGTTTAAACCCGGAAGCTCTAGTAAAAGCTAGATTTTTTCGTGTTTCTACACCACAAGATACCTTTGCTGTCTTGCAATGGTATGCTTTTCGCAGTGGTGGAGACCCATCACCTTTACACTGGTTTTTCTTAGATCAATCAGCACAATTGCAAAAACATCGTATTCCTTGGGTAGCTGTGAGTATTCTGATACCAATGGAGCCTTTGGGCGAAGTGGAAACTACTAGGTCTTTAGCCCAGTCTTTAGGTGAAAGGGTGCAAACTGCATTGATGGCAAATTATTTATAGCAAGTTTATGAGTACACATGTTTAACAGAATCAACTAGCGGTTTCCAGACACCGCTAGTTTTGTTAAAACAATTTCGTTGAATGGAAAAGTAAAAATTTTCATTCTTTTCTATCATCAATTCTGCTAGTCAAAAGAGACATAAAAGTTATTTCCAGAGTAAAATAACGACTCGGCAGAACCAATTCTCAATAGGGCTATACTGCACCGATGTTCATAGCTTCCCATCCTTATGTGCGTGCATTCAGCACTCTATGTTTTGTGAGTTTTCAGGCAGGTGTTTTCCTCACAAACACTGTTAAGCCTGTTCTTGCTCAACCTTTACCATCTCTAGAGACATCGCCAGGGCAATTTCCGGCGCAGCCGCCAACAAATCCAGTCGAAGAACAATCACCACTACAACCTCCCTCTCCACCGCCAAATGCTGACGTTGCACCGGCAAGTGAAAGCGGCGAAGTTTCTTCCCAACTTAACCGTTACCTTTTAGGGTCTGGAGATGTAATTAATGTTGTGTTTCAACGTTCTTCAGGTGCTTACCGCTTAGGTACTGGAGACTCCATTAGCGTTGTAGTTCAACGCTTCCCAGATTTGAGTTTTCAAGCCTCAATCAATCCAGAAGGTAATATTGTGGTGCCACTGCTAGGTACAGTGTCATTACAAGGCTTAACTTTGCAAGAAGCCCAAGAAAAAATTCGCTTGTTATTTAATCGTTATGTAATTAATCCTGTAGTTGTGTTGTCCTTGACGGGTCTACGTCCTGATTTGAGTTTTCAAGCTCAAATTAGTCCCGAAGGTAATATTGTAGTGCCACAAGTGGGAATATTATCCATACAAGGTTTGAGTTTGGCAGAAGCCCAAGAAAAAATTCGCTTAAGTTTAAGTCGTGTGGTAGTTGATCCGATGATCTCGGTATCTCTATTCTCACCACGACCTGTACAAGTTACTATTAGCGGGGAAGTGTTTCGCCCAGGGATTTATCCTGTCGGGTCTGCGACACCTAGGGTCGCTGATGCTTTACTGATAGCTGGTGGTTCCACCATGAATGCTGACCTACGACAAGTACAAGTGCGCCGGAAATTAATGGATGGTTCTGTAATTTCTCAAGATATTGACTTGTATGGAGCATTGCAAAATGGTGGTACAGTCCCGAATTTGCGCTTGCAAGATGGTGATGCAGTGATTGTGCCGCGTCGGGAAGTGGGCAATGATAATAGTTACGATCGCAATTTAATTGCGCGTTCATCCTTGGCTGTACCGCAGATTCGAGTCCGGTTGTTAAACTATGCCGCAGGTGGACTTGTGACGCAAACCCTACCTAACGGCAGTACTTTTGTAGATGCTTTAGGAGGGATTAATTTAGATACAGCTAACCTCAGAGATATTGCCTTAATTCGATTCGACCCGGAACGAGGTCGAGCAGTTACGCAAAAACTGGATGCTAAAAAAGCACTTTCCGGTGATATATCTCAAAATGTAGCTCTGCAAGATAACGATGTTATCGTTGTCGGTCGTAACCTAATTACCAGAATCACTAATATCTTTAGTACAATTACTAGACCATTCTTTGATGTTCAAAGTTTTATCCGCTTCTTTCAACTGTTTGGTGACAATTAAAATTAGTATGTTTCATCTGTTTAGCTTGGTGACACCAACACAAGACATAGAATACCATTGACCATCGACTATTAACCAGCATTTTCTTGCTTATTTCTATATGCCTCTGCTATGACCCCACCAATTGTTAAGCGCTATCTGATTGCATTCGAGAAGTACAAGTGGATTGGACTCGCTAGTTTTGCTTTAGTTGTCGCAGGCTCGACGGTGGTGGCTGTACAGCCAGATCCACCAATTAACTACATAGCAGACGGCGCACTAACTTATAATCGTCCACCGGTTTCATTCTCGATTACTGGCAATGAAATTCAGCAACAAGGACAGGAATTAAGTCAGGCTGCTTTGCTTTCAGATCAGATTATTGAAGCTGTAGCAACCAAAGTTAATGTTAAGCCAAAAACCATTGGTACAAATGTTGCGCTGAAATTGCCAGAAAAACCCAAGGTAGGAGAAGTTGCATCCACAGTTATTGATCTGAAGTATAAAGATACTGATCCTAAGCGTGGACAAGAAGTGCTTCAGGAATTGATGCAAGCAATGATTAAGCTGAGTAGCGAAATTAATACGGGAAGATTAAAAGCAATTATTCAAAAAATTGAAGAACGCTTGCCCGAAGCTCGGTTTGAGTTGCAAACAGCAGAAAAAAGGCTGGAACAGTACGATCGCCGCGAGCGACCAGCAATACTATCAGCAGAGAATGGTAGTCTATTGGCAGCCGTGACTAATAGCCAAAACCAGCAACGGCAAATTCAGTTAACTGTTGCCGGGATTGATGCCCAAATTCGTAGTTTGCAGTCAAAGTTGGGTTTAGATGTTGATAAAGCTTATGTTTCTGCTGCTTTGAGTGCTGATCCTATTTTGGGTAACTTGCGATCGCAACTGTATCAAGCAGAATCGCAAATCGCTTTACTGCGTAAAGATTTGCGACCTGAACACCCAACAATGATTCAGTTGCAGCGCCAAAAAGAAGCAGCAGAGGAATTAATCCAACAGCGTGCTAACGAAGTCATCGGCGGTGGTGGTACAGCAGCACCTCTAGCTGGGAATATTTCCGGTATCCGCGCTCAAAGCAACTTAGATCCAGCACGACAAGGGTTAGCGAATCAAATGGTAACTTTGCAAACTCAACGGGAAACGCTGCAACAACAATTAGCACAGCAAATCCGCGAAGAGGCTCGATTACGGCAGGAGTATTCTGTAATACCCAACAAACAACTAGAGCGATCGCGTTTAGAACAGGAAGTAGCTCTCAAAAAAGCTGTTTTTGACCAGATGCAAGCCAAATTAACAGACTCTAAAACCGCAGAGGCAGAAACTGTTAGTAGTTTGACTATTGCCCGTGTCCCTACCGTTCTTGCTGAACCCACAAAACCGAAGAGTGTACCAGTCACGTTGGGAGTTGGTGGTTTCTTAGGCTTTTTAGTTGGGGGTGGGGTGATATTTTTGTTAGGCTCCCTAGAAGGTACTTTCAAAACCAAAGAAGATATCCGCGACAGCTTGAAACAAAGAGAAGTGGTGTTACTGGGTGAATTGCCTTTAATGCCAGTGGATGATTTATCTCCCGGATCAGTCCCAGTGGTATTTTCCCCAGATTCGCCTTATTTAGAGTTTTATGAAAAGTTCCGCAGTAATTTACGTCGTCTTGGAGGTAAGGATTTAAAAATACTGCTAATTGCTAGTACTGGCGCTCAAGAAGGAAAAACAGTGAGTGCTTACAACTTGGGTATAGCTTGCGCTCGTGCTGGCAAACGTACCTTAATTATTGAAACCGATTTGCGATCGCCTTCGCAAGCTGCATCTTTAAAAGTCACTCCCGACTCCGAAGCCACTATCGAACCCCTGCGTTATTATGCCAGCTTGAGTGAATGTATCCGCTTAGTTCCTGATATAGAAAATTTATACATTATTCCTAGCCCTGGCCCTGTGCGCCAATCAGCAGCTATTATTGAATCTAGCGAAATGCGGCGGCTGATGGAAGATGCTCGTGAGCGCTATGATTTAGTAATTTTAGATACAAATCCTTTAAGTTACTCCAACGATCCTTTATTGATTCAACCATACAGTGATGGCATCGTGCTGGTGGCACGACCAAACTATACACAAGAGAATATGTTAGGTGAAGCGATTGACCAATTAATGGAAGCTGAATTGGGATTACTGGGCGTTATTATTAATGGTGCTGATATTGAGGTTGCTGCACTACAGACTGCGAAACCTTTACCAACGCCTTCATCCGAGGCAGAATCGGCCATTGTTGAAGAATCTGACCAAGTTTCAGCGACTGTGAATAACAATTACAACTAAGAAGTAATAGGGGTGTAGGTGAAGAGAACCTCTATTTCCTTAAACTTCTATCCCCTTGTGCTTTAGTATATGCAGTTCATGATAGCTAGGAATTAAATTTGCCATCAACTTCACTACCCGAACGACGTACTATCCCTACAGTTTGTGGCAATACGCCCACTAAAAGTGCAAAGGCTGCATCAGGTAAATCAGCCACCATTTCTGATGTAAAATACTGTTCAAACTGATCTAAAATCTTCTGAACTCGTTGTTGAGGAACTGAGTTTTCGGTAATTTGTTTGATCAACCGAATCCATTGTCGTCGAATCAAGTAAGCTTTCTGGCGCTCCTCATATGATTCAGGAATTAACAAAGATAAATTGCCGACACGCATAGCTATCTGGCAATCACTATCATAATCCCCACCAACAGCTGCTCCTGGCCCAGCAAACTCTGCGTGGTAGCGTTTAAAGAGTATTAACCCATTACGCTTCCGACTATTAATAATGAAAACCTTTCCACTGTGCAAATTTGTCAGGGTTTCTGCGTCGCATGATTGCTCAGTTCCATCTGGCATGACAAGATGGTCAAGAAAACTGGTGTCGGGGTAATAAGTTGATACCATAGAGTTTTGATAGCGTATGCGCTTTTCGCTATCCATGTTTTTAAAACTTTTTAATAATTTGGTAGTTTTATGCACGTCAAGCAGTAACTTGGTATTAAATCAAATTAGATTTTTTTGTTTTCTTAATTCTCAAGGATTTATTGCTCAATTTAATAATGGAGATGAATTAGATGTCACTCAGTAATTAGGTAATCATATTTTATGAGATTTAGCTGATTTTGTCTTCTAACTAAACTGTAAAAAAATTAAAGTTTTTATAAAGATGAATAAATTAAATACAAAGTTCTTATGAGGTACTTTTTGATTTAACGTAATTTCACCGATGGCTTCATCATACTGGATATTTTATATTGAGGACTCCTCATTATTCAAATAATAAGTAAAAAACATAAAATTATTTTCCACAGTAGAAAATATAACAAATACATTTTATCTATGATTTGTGTAAAGATAACTTTACTTAGATTCAAAATATGGAATACTATCTAGCTTGATTTCCTTGCAGATGTTTTTGGAAATGAATAAAAAACTGACTTCCCTCTCAAAATAGAGGCTAAAAAACTTAGATATTTTATAGTGGACAGAGTAAAATCTGTTTATTTGAATTTGAGTTTAACTTGCGATCGCCACATCATAATTGTCTACTAACAATATAAAATTTAGTCAATAGAATTAACTATCAAGTGCTTGCGGAGGAAGATTTGACGGGAGCGGTTAAGAAAAAATAAATTCCAATTAGATTCTACTTTATCCATCCTATAACCTAGCTTGAAATACAAATGCCGTGCCTGATAATTATCTTCTAAAACATGGAGATATAAGTCTTGAAAACCCCATTCCTGGCAGATTTTTTCGCTGGCAATTAATAACTTTGAAGCCACACCATTTCGACGATTTTTTTGCTCAACAGCTAAATTAGACAAATAGAGGAAACTTTTGCCATCTTGTTTCCATGATTCATGGAAACGCAAGCCTACTTCAACTACTCCTACTAAGTTATTAGCTCCACTAGTAGTAGTGTCAACAGCAACTAAACAAATATGATGAGGTGCAGGTGATGATAACCGATTTCTGAAGTCTTCGTAAATACCCAAACGTAGCAATGGAAAAGCCCATCCCCAGAAACCATTTTGAGAGTGAAAGCTTTCGGCAATAATCTGAGCAATAGCAGTCAAATCGTTAGGTGTAGCCGCACGAATTTGGAATCGTTTGGAAGCTTGATGAGCGGCTGATGTCAGTGGTTGTTGGTGAGATGAGTCAAAAAACCAGGATGTCAAGGCTAGTTTATTATTAATTGCATTTTACAAAAATTTTCTCGAATATCCTAAAACGCCATTTGTTACTGTCATTTAGTTCCAATAAATTATTTAGGTGTTCTAGGTTCTTCTGTAATTTAATAGCACACTCAGCATCATTTTAGGCAATTAATAACATCAATTGTCACAACCAATAATATAATCCGGCCATTATGATTCATATCCACTAGAGACTCCGCATAGACAACAAGGAAGGTTACTTCATCAAGATTGAGTCAGATTTTTGATTGAATTTTAGGTGAAATTTTGTTGTCACACCCTAATACATATCGCTTCTGTATTTCTATAAATGAGTGAAGTTATAACCCTCATTTTAAGTATATATACTTAAAATGAGGGTTATACTAATTAAGTACACACTGTAATAGTTAAAGAAGAATTAATCTGTAACAGACCCATGCCACTTGCGTGACTGATGGTTATGATTGCTAAATTGGAAAAAACAATTAGTCCAATAGTATACTTTGTCTTCAACACTCATCGTTGTGACCTAGCTCACTCTTCCATGATTTAGATAAATAAAATTTACCTGCAAATGTTAGTACAACTGCGACAAAGGGCAAACTTAATATGCAGCTTCAGTTGGTTTTTTTCTGCCAGGACTGAATGCTGTGTGTAGTATGAAAGTTGTCACTGGAGGTGAAAGAAGACTTGAAAAGCACGCATCAACTCTGTAGTGCAGAACCGACTATTCAACCAAATCCGCTGTATCAGAGCAAGTGGCACTCATTACAAAGTATTAAGGCTAATTACTGTGAGTAGATATTCTTACACCCAGCATTTGTCTAGCCAAACAGCCCGATTGGGCAAAATGCTCTGCTCTTACCTGATTCAGAAAAATTCCTTCTTGATCAGATTATTCTTTATTCAACTGCTGTTGCAGCAGGAAAGCGGTGCATGAAATCTCAAGTAAACAGTAAGCCGAAAATTTTGGTTGTTGACGATGAACCAGACAACCTTGATTTGCTTTACCGCACCTTTTATCGTGATTATAAGGTGTTAAGGGCAACCTCTGGCCCTGCGGCCCTGGATCTGCTGGCAGAAGAAGGAGAGGTTGCAGTGATCATCTCCGATCAGCGGATGCCGATAATGAGCGGTACGGAATTTTTGAGCCTGACAGCAACTCAATATCCAGATATTATCCGAATTATTTTAACTGGCTACACTGATGTTGAAGACTTAGTGGAAGCAATCAACGCTGGTAAGGTATTTAAATATGTCACTAAACCTTGGGAAGCAGAAGAACTCAAAGCTGTGGTACGCCAAGCCTTGGATACCCATAATGTTCTTAAAGCTCGCACCCGCGAACTAACCCGCACACTCCGTCAAGAGTCATTGCTGAATACTGTTACCAATACAATTCGCAGCGCTTTAGACTATCGGCAAATTTTGCAAGCAATTGTCGATACAGTCGGTCATATGTTGGAAGTCGATGTCTGTCTATTACGTCCCTTTCAAGATGAGCAGTTGGCAGATGAGGGATTTATTTACCAGAGATATCCCCAAGACAAAACAGGAAAAGTATTGGAAATACAAAGAGATGAGAAAGCCACATCTTTCTCTGTTTCTTCATTTTCCCCTTCTTTGTTGGCTCAAACAGTTTGGGAAACCCGTGAAGTTCAAGTAATTTACGATGTTGCTACAGATGAGCGCATCCAAGGAGAAAGTCTAGAACTACAGCAACGTGGGACAGCTTTTGCGGCTGCTAGTATTTGCTCTAGCTTAGTTGTACCGTTAATTTGTCAACAAGAATTGTTAGCAGTACTGGCGTTACATCAGTGTACCCAATCCCGTTTTTGGGGGACTGAGGAAGTACAGCTAGTAACAATGGTGGCAGATCAAGCAGCTCTTGCTTTATCTCAAGCTTATGCTTATGAACAGGTACGTGCTTTAGCTAAACGAGAAGCGCTAATTAATACAATTACAACAGCAATTCGCTCTAGCTTAGACCCACAAGATATTTTTGCTGCTATTACTCACAAATTAGGGCAAGCCTTACAAGTCGATGGCTGTGTGCTGTCCTTATGGACAGAAGAAGATGAATTTGTCGAGTGTGTGGGCTTATATGATAGTTTTCAACATTCTGAGCATTCGCTGAAGCCAGCCCAAAATCATAATTTAAATACTAATCTTGACTTAATATCTCAACAATTACCTCACTCTCAAGCTCTAATTAGAGATAACCCACTGTTGCAAGAAATTTTGCGGACACAGGAGCCTGTAGTAGTTCCTGACATGAGCGTCTGTCTCTTAGAACTCAAGGGATTTGATTTGCCTTTAAAAAAGCCAGCACGATCGCTTATAGTTGTGCCTTTATTAGCTGATGGCAAATGTATCGGTAGTATTACCTTGAGGGAAGGGCGAAAAGTCCGGCGATGGGTATCATCTGATATTGAACTAGCCAAAGCAGTGGCAGCACAAGCAGCGATCGCAGTACAGCAGTCACGTTTATACCAGAAAACCCGTGAGCAAGCCGAGCGCTTATTAGAACTAGATAAACAAAAAACTGAATTTTTCCAAAATATCTCCCACGAATTCCGCACTCCCATCACCTTAATTCAAGGGCCACTAGAATCTGCTGTGGGGGCTGGGGAAGGGCTATCCCATGAACAAAGTGCGATCGCTCTGCGTAACTCTCGCCGCCTGCTGCGATTAGTTAACCAATTACTCGATTTACAACGCCTAGATGCTGGACGAATGCAACCTAGTTTTCGTCCTTGTGATTTGGTGGAATTTGTCAGTCAAATTGTCGAGTCATTTCGCCCTTACTGCGAGAAAAAACAACTGCATCTGCATACTGATTTTGGTACATGTCCAAAGGTTTATTTGGATATGGAAAAATTTGACAAGGTAGTTTATAATCTCCTATCAAATGCCATGAAGTTTACACCAGAAGATGGCACAATCAGTGTTGCACTTCAACATCAAGACGATTACTGCATCCTCCAAGTAAAAGATACAGGAATCGGCATTGTTCAAGAACAAATTCCTCTGTTATTTGAGCGATTCCGCCAAGCTGAAGGTTCTGAAAACCGTTCCTATGAAGGTAGCGGGCTGGGTTTAGCTTTAGTTAAAGAATTGGTGGAAATGCACGGCGGTAAAGTCACTGTAGATTCAGTGTATGGAGAAGGGACGACTTTCACGTTATGGCTGCTAACTGGTAATGATCACTTACCAATAAACCAAATACTAGAAACACCCGTCGAATTAAATACGAACCGCGCTAGTGTCGAATTAGCTGATTTAGAACTCATAGAACCAACTATTGAAATTACAAAAGACTTATCGATTGTTCCTCATACTCAAGATTCAACACAGGCTACACCCCGCTACACGAACAATACTCAATACTCAATCTTGGTTGTAGACGACAACCCAGATTTACGAACTTATGTATCCAATATCCTCCGTCGCCACGGCTATCAAGTGCATACGGCTCGTAATGGCTATGAAGGGTTTGGTGTAGCTCAGGAAATTGTACCCAGCTTGATCGTTACTGATTTAATGATGCCTTTAGTGACTGGACTGGAAATGATTCGGATGGTTCGTTCTGAACAGAAGCTCAAAGGAATTCCGATCATTCTGCTCACAGCAAAAGTTGACGAAGAAACCCGCATCGAAAGTACAGAACACGGTGCAGATGCTTATTTAGCAAAACCATTTAACGATCGCGAACTTCTAGCAGAAGTCAGGAATCTCCTAGCCTTGAAGGAAAATGAACGCCGGGTTGTGGAACTAAACACTTACCTAACAGAATCAGTCCTCAAACGCTTTTTGCCAAATGTATTGGTGCAGAAAGCAGCAGCAGGAGATTTGACTCTAGATTTACGTCCAGAACCGCGTTTGATTACAGTTTTGTTTAGTGACATTGTAGGTTTTACCCAATTAGCTAATACTCTCAGATCCCGACGGGTGGCAGAATTACTGAATGAATATTTAGAATGTATGACCAAAGTTGTATTTGATAATGGCGGTACTGTAGATAAATTTATGGGAGATGCGATTTTGGCTTTATACGGAGCGCCAGAAGAACTGACTCCTAATGAACAGGTGCGTCGAGCCGTCAATACAGCTAGAGCCATGCACCGCTCCCTCTCTGAGTTAAACCAACGCTGGCTAGAGCAAGGTGTATTTGAAAGTGATGGGCGTTCTGGCGTACAATTTCGCTGTGGTATTCACCAAGGTACAGCGGTTGTGGGTATGTTTGGTAGCGAGAAACGCGCCGACTACACCGCGATTGGGCCGAGTGTGAATATTGCCGCCAGATTGCAGGCTGCTGCTATTCCTGGTAGTATTCTAATTTCTGCCGCTGTGGCAGATTATTTGCAGGATGAAGAAATTACTAAAGGTAGTCCGTTGAAACTTAAAGGCGTAGATGAAACAGTTCTAACTTTTGCTGTTTCACCAGATTTAGTGGTTAATCGCTAAGATCCAAACGGAGTCTTAAAGTATTGCTAAGGACTCTGAATCATATTTGGTTTTGGTGATATGACAACACCTGTTGCAGACAAAACTCCCATTTCAGTCGATGTCTGGAGGCGACGTACCGATTCTCCAAGTTTGTGGATTTTTGCGGCCATCAGTTCAGTTTCCCTGCATCTGTTAGTTTTTTGGCTGATGCGATCGCATAATGTATTTGGACTGTGGTTTCCACAGCAAAGTCAAGATGTTGTCCCCATTGAATTTATAGAACTCCCCTCAACTACAAAATCTACAGCCAAATCAATATTATCTACAACAAAAATTTCACCAAAACCCAACATCTCATCTCAAAAGTCTGTATCAAAACCTTTACCAGAAACAGCACAAACCACACCTAAAAATCAGGATGCTGGTTCTAGTATTTTGAATAAGAAAGAAGTTGTCGTTGCTCAAACGAACACCAAACCATTGGTTAAAAAAACAGTTCAGCCGCCTCAACCTACACCAACAACGAAACCGGAACCAAGTTTTACACCCCAATTTACTAAAGCTACACCAACACCTAGACCTACACCGACAGTTCCCATTGGGAATCGTCCGTGGAATCGCCGACAAGAAGTTGTCCTAGGACAAGGAAAGCCGCTACCAAACATTATTCCATCAGAACAGCCTAAAAATTCGCAATCTCAAATCGGAAATCCAGCCGGAAATCCGTCTCCAGGTTCCACTGGAAACACTTCCAGCACATCTACTCAGAGAAATCCAAATACTCCTCAAATTCCTACAGACAAAACTTCACCCACTCCAACAAGAAATACTCCTGAAATCCCTACAGAAAAAAATCCCAGCAATTCTGAATTAGCTGGCTCAATAGTAACGATAGTGCCTTTGGCTGATCATGAAGTGCGTCAATTAAGCAAAGATTTACCTGATGTTCTGGCTAAATATCAGGGAAGCGATACCAAAAAATTGACAGCAAGTTCTCTCAACGGTGAAATCGGACTTGCACCTGCACAACTTTTAGCAAGCTTAGTAATTGATAAAAATGGTAATTTTCAAGAGGCTGTAGTTTTAGAAATAGAACCACTCAGTCTACGAGGCGAAAGAAGTTTATACCAACAAGCGATCGCCGACATTTTCCGCAACGACAAGTTTACCCCAGCCCAAAATCAAGATGGCAGCAAACCAGACTTGAGCAATCTATTTGTCAGGATTACAATCCGATCTGTTGGACTTAATTAGATATGTGAATTTTTTTCAAAATAGTGTTATGATATCTAAGTTGGAAATATGCGGGCGTAGTTTAGTGGTAAAACTATAGCCTTCCAAGCTATTAATGCGGGTTCGATTCCCGCCGCCCGCTTAAATTTCAAAACCCTTGTAAGCCATAGCTTATGAGAGTTTTTGTATTTGTAAAACAGTTCCTTTTATAGTATTTTTGTACTATAAATATACAATGACTTGGGGTAGTTTAGGGTACTTTGGGTGTGATTTGAGTGTAAGCTTAGCATACAAATGTACTACTAGTTATATGTACACCGAAACATCTACAGGTGGTGATGGTGGCTATGACACAAAAGGTTGTGATGACACTATTGCCGAGCGCGGAGCAAAAGCGACAATTCCACCTCGTAGCAACGCCAAAATTCCACCACACTCAAACACTTTCGTATCCCAGGGATGAAAATTTGCGTCGAATACATCAAGTTGGACGTAAGCAATGGAAACAAGAGTCTGGTTATCATCGCCGTTCTTTATCTGACGTGAGTTCGATGAGTTATAAAGCCAGAAACTTTAACTTGATAGTTTATTTGTTGATTTTGGGTGGATTTACTTGGTCTTCCTGCTTTGGTATACTCTGGTTTTTCTGAGTACTCCATTTCTTTTATTTGGTGAGATTTCCAGGATGATAGCTTTTCTATGGCGATTTTAGCATCTGCTTGACATGCAAATCCTTGTCTAGAAAGTTTACGCAGTGAAGCTTGGTAACAAGATAAGAATAAACTTTCTGCGGATTCTTACGTGATTACTTTGGAGTAGATGAGTTTGGGGAAATTGCGATTAAATTGCTAAAAACTTCTCATTAGATTTTTTAACTTTGGCTATCCAACCTTGATATAAATTTAAAATTTCTAAATAAGAAACAGTGGTTTCCGATATTAAATAAAACAGTGGCGGTGAAAAACGTTGAGGAAATATTTGGTGCAAAATTTTTGCCGAAAGCTCTCTTAAAATAAACTCAATAAATAATCCTTGCGATAATGGGAACGCATTATCTCCAAGTTCTACTAAAGCATAACCATCTGGCTGACGGCGCACCGTAAATTGTGCAATGGCTTCTGCGATATTATCAGAATATTCATCTAAAAGCTGGTCAAACACCACTACATCTTCGAGTGCTGCATTGCAACCTTGACCAATCGAAGGTGATACAGCATGGGCAGCATCTCCTATTAGCAATACACTATCACCATAATGATAGCGACTACAGCGAACTGTTAAAACTGTTGATGGTGGTCTATTAATAAAAGCTTCGGCTTCCGATTCTGGCATCAACTGACTAGTTTCTGCAAAATTTTCTCGAAAGAACTTTAACACTTCTTCCGTTGTCGAAAGATTAGCCACTTGATTGTGCTTACGAGGAAAGTAAATAACCCCGCTCATCGTTCCACCTAGTTGATGCAGCAGAAGCACAACTGTGCCATCTTTGAGCATCCAAGAGTGAATTTTATCGCGTTCTAAATTGATGTTTGACTTTTCATCAGGACTAGGTAAGAAAAATGATTTGTAATCAGTAGGGATATCTTTTTGTTCACAGTCAAGATATTCTGTGGAGTTAAGGCTTTGTCTAACCGCAGAATACGCTCCATCTGCACCAACTAAAAAGTCATAATTAATAGTAAGACTTTTGTCTTCTTCAGCGATATTTGTTAATGTTAATGTCTTAGCAGTAAAATCAACTTGCTGACATTGACAGTTGAAGTGAATATTTAGTTGCTTATTATTGTACTTGCTAGTTAAGCTTTCTAAAAGCGCGATCGCTAAATTTGTCCTGTCAAGAGTAAACAAGGGAGTTTGTCGAGGAGTATATCTTGTCTTGCCATTTTGTTGATGAAAAACTGTGCCATTCATTTCTAAACTTATGGCTTTGACAGATGCTCCCAATCCCTCAATTTGTCTTAAAGCGCTCATTCCTCTTTCATTGAGAGAAATCGGATAAGTTCTGGATTTAGAAAATGAGACAATTCTAGGATCACTGCGACGCTCATAAATGTGAATTTGATAATTATCTCCACGACGCAACAAGTACTGAGCTAATAAAAGTCCACTTGGCCCAGCGCCAACAATCACTACTTTTTTAATCATAAATTTTAAATTGACGCATAGATGATGATAATCTTTATATGCGTGAAATATACGTTATTTGTAGAGATAGAATACATTGTGTCTCTACTCAGATAGGATTTCATGAATCTTCAGAAAGATGTATGGCAACATCTTTCGATATATGCGATCGCTGAAGATTAGCAGACAATAGATAACACACCAAAGTTGAACTATATTTATGAATGCAAAATCTCTATCAGAAGTAAGAATTTGCTTTCTGGGTGAATCCTTTGTCAACGGTACAGGCGACAAAGAATGTCTCGGTTGGACAGGTAGAATTTGTGTAAATGTTAATAAAAAAGGTTATGACATAACTTACTATAATTTAGGTGTGCGAAGAGAGACGAGTACTGAACTGAAAAATCGTTGGCTGCGAGAAGTTACTTATCGTCTACCAAAAGAATATGACGGTAGAGTTGTATTTTCTTTTGGTGTAAATGACACGACGATAGAAAACGGTAAAACTCGTGTGAATATCGCAGATTCACTCAAAAATATCCATGATATTTTGAGCGCAACTAAACAGTTATATCCTGTTTTAATGATTGGTCTATCACCATGTGGAGATGCAGCACAAAATCAAAGAATTGCTAATTTAGATCAAGAATTTGCTTTAGTTTGTCAGCAATTAGATATTCCTTACCTCAACGTTTTTCCTACATTAATCAAATCAAATATCTGGATAGAAGAAGCTAGAAATTATGATGGCGCTCATCCACGAGCCGCAGGTTATGCTGAATTTGCTCAAATTGTAGACAATTGGGATGCTTGGTTAAATTGGTTTAAATAAGAATTGCTTATACTAGAGTCCGTGAAATTCCTGCGAGGAATCTGGCCATGACAGCATCAGAGAGAAAGATACCACCATGAGAAAGTGGCGATCGCCTAACTCGCCAAGAATTTGAACGTCCCTATTATGCCATGTTTCACTAATGCGATCGCATTTCCCGTACTTATACAAATCGCTCAAACCTGCAAATCAAATGGTTAAAACCGTTGTGCCAATTGGGGAGTGCGCCCTTTTAAGCCAATCATTAATTTGAGGGCGAATACTTTTAATAGTGGAACTCGTTGCATCATCCATAAACCAAGGCGACGAACAACTACTAAAGGTAGGATTTGGTTAGAAAACATCCGATCTAGCAAATCGGTAAAACCTAAAATTGTCAAGTTTTCCAGTTTACGCCAACGTTCATAGCGTTTGAGGACTTGAATTTTACCGATATCTTCGCCTTTGGCGTGGGCTGTTTCGATGATTTGCGCCAATGCGGCTGCATCTCGAATACCGAGATTTAAACCTTGTCCACCGACGGGATGACAGTTGTGGGCTGCATCCCCAATTAATGCTAAACGGGGAAGGACATAACGATCGCTTTGCATGAGTTGGACTTGGAAAACAAAGCGATCGCCCAATAATTCCAATTTACCCATATGATTACCATAGCGGCGGCTAAGTTCTGCCAAAAATTGCTCGTCATCTAAAGCACACAAAGCTTTTGCCTCTTCGTGGGGTGCTGTCCAGACGATGCGGCAACGATTCCCAGGTAAAGGTAAAATCGCAAAGGGGCCACTAGGCCAAAATCTTTCGTAAGCAGTATCGTTGTGGGATTTTTCGGGTTTGACAAAGGCAACTATACAAGATTGCCAATATTTCCAGCCATGAGTTTTAATCCCAGCCGCTTGGCGAATTGGCGATCGCGATCCATCGGCGGCTACCAGTAATTTACTGCGGACTGTATATATTTGCTCAGAAATCTTGATATCAATTGCCGCTATATCTTGCTGATATTGCGTATTTACCACCTCAGCCGGACACAGATAATTCACATTTGGGCATTTCTGCACAAATTCCTGCAAGGGCTGTAATAGTGCTTGGTGTTCTGCTACATAACCTAACTCTGATGTGCTTTTACCAATATCGGCTGATGCAAATTCCACCACATCAGGATAATCAGCATCAGAAAGATGCACATGGCGATATTTGGCGATGTGCGGCAATATTTTGTCCCAAATGCCAATACCTTGGTAAATCAGCGCCGAAAGCATGTGAATAGCATAGGCTTGGCCTTTGGCTACAGATGCTGATGTCACCTTGGCCTCAATTAGCAGTATATTCAACCCAGAATTATTCAAGGCAGAGGCTAGGGTTAACCCAACAATTCCACCGCCGACAATTACCAAATCATAGTCGTATCCCCGTTTGTCTGCTGCGGGTTGCTGAAGGGCAAGAGTTTGAGTAAGCTGCGTTAGGGTCATTGTTAAGAGAAGTTAAGCCACCTTAACTATTATTCTTACGCGATCGCGCCATATAGAGCAAGTTGAGAAGCAAAATTACTGATCTACCAACTCTGTGTACTAAAATCTCCCTAGGGTAAATATAATTTCCGCGATCGTGAAAACTGACACCCTTTTTTATAGTCTGTTTCAAACCTTCCCCAACGTATTTTTTGAATTAATTGGTCAATCTGGAACTGATGCTAACAGCTATCAATTCACTTCTATCGAACTTAAACAACAAGCATTTCGTCTTGATGGCTTATTTCTACCACTATCCGAGAACCCCAACCAATTAATTTACTTTCTTGAGGTGCAGTTTCAGAAAGATGAAGCTTTCTATCAGCGTGTCTTTGCAGCAATATTTCTCTATCTATATCAATACAAGCCTATAAATGACTGGCGTGCAGTTGTGATATTTCCCCGGCGCAGTCTAGAACCAGAAGAATCTAGACCTTATCGTTTTTTACTAAATAGTCCCTTAGTACAACGTGTATATTTAAATGAATTAAGCGAATCCGCAGATACCTCAATAGGTATTGGGATTGTGCAACTAATTGTGGAAAGCGAAAATAGAACAGCCGCAAAAGCTAGACAGCTAATTGAGCAAGCCCAACAAAAGTTAACAAATGTACTTACCCAACAAGAAATTATAGAATTTATTGAGACGGTAGTGATTTACAAATTTCCCAGACTTAGCCGTGAAGAGGTGGAAGCTATGTTAGGTCTAGATGCCATTAAAAATACAAGAGTTTATCAAGAGGCAAAGGAGGAAGGTAAGCTTGAAGGTAAACTTGAAGGTAAGCTTGAAGCGTTACCTCGGCTTTTAAAGTTGGGTTTGAATCTGGAACAAATTGCTGAGGCTTTGGAATTAGAAATTGATGTGGTGCGACAAGCGGCAAAAAAACAGTCTTCTTGAATAGGGGTTGAGAAACTTTATACTAAATATACCAATGGTGTGCGTTAGCGATCGCATAACGCACCCAAGTTTAGTAAGTTTCTGTCTACTTAAATCTAAATACCTTGCTAGTACAGCGCGGCGGAAATAAACAACCCATTTCAAATCCATGAAACGTTTACGCTGTATTTCTTTTGACTTTTGATTTCCGCCTTGCGGTAGTAGTTGCTATGTAGATTTTTAAACAAAACTCATGGCTAACAACTGTTCTGACATATCAAAATTAGACGTGACATTTTGAACATCATCTAAGCCTTCTAGAGTATCAATTAACTTGAGGAGCGATCGCGCCTGATCGGCATCAGTTACCTCAAGATGATTACTAGGAATCCAGCGTAATTCGGCATCAATTACCTTAAAACCTCTATTTTTTAGGGTTTGATTGAGAGTTTCTAAATTGACTATCTCGGTGAACACTTCCGCCGGATCATCTTCAGTCATTTCATAAGACTCAGCGCCACCTTCTAAAGATGCTTCTAAAAGTTTGTCTTCATCAACTACATCTTGAACAATACACACACCTTTTTGGTCAAACATCCAGCTAACACAACCAGTCTCACCTAAATTTCCACCATTTTTACTAAAAGCTGCCCGTAAGTCAGCAGCAGTGCGATTGCGATTATCAGTGAGGGCTTCGACTAAAATTGCTACGCCTCCGGGGCCATAACCTTCGTAGCGAATTTCTTCTAGACTATGATTATCGCCACCAAATGTACCTGCACCTTTAGCGATCGCCCGCTCAATATTATCATTGGGGATACCCGCTGCTCTGGCCTTTTCAATAGCTGTGCGTAGTTGAAAATTTCCTGCTGGATCTGGTACACCGTTTCTCACCGCCACAATAATTGCCCGCGACAGCTGAGTGAAAGTCTTTCCCCTTTTTGCATCGACTACAGCCTTTTGGCGTTTAATGTTAGCCCATTTACTATGACCTGCCATAATTTGAAACTATTAATGCTCTCTCCAAAGATTAGGATATACAAGGAAAGTATGAAGTATGAAGTATGAAGTGTATAGACACCCTTTGGGTGGCTTGCCGCAGGCTAGTGTGAAGTATTAAAATTCAGTCCACTATTTTCCTATAGGAGACGGGTTCTGCTTTGCGGTACGTCCTTTATGAGTCATCATTAGACCAGTGATTAATTTTCTCAACCAACTTGCTGCAAGATTTTTTCTTACCCATGGCCAATTGAGGGGAAGAAGAAAGAAAGTACGACACTATCTTAGACAATTACTACTGTTGCTACTTATAGGCATAGTAGCTTTAAGCGGATGTCAAGCCATACGTTCTAAAGTTGCAACAAATAAAGTTATTCATATCACTTTCTGGCATGGTGTAAATCCGCCGGCAAATCGGGATGTCTTGCAAAAGCTGGTAGATAAATTTAACCAAACCCATGTAGATATTCAAGTAGAGTCTTTATACGTTGGACAACAGGATCAGCAAACACCTAAAGTTTTGTCGGCCGTAGTAGGAAACGCACCGCCGGATTTGTTGTGGTATAACCCAACTATCGCCGGTCAATTAGTAGAATTAGGCGCGCTGATTTCTGTAGATGAAATGCTGGCAAATTCCCCAGTTAAAAACGAAATTGACCCGGCCTTGTATACTTCGATGGAATATCAAGGAAAACTTTGGTCAGTTCCTTTTGCGACAAACAATATTGGCATTTTCTACCGTCCAAGTTTGTTTAAAGCAGCTGGGATTACTGAAACACCCCGCAATTGGACGGAATTCCGGCAAGTCGCCCAAAAATTAACCCTTGATACTGATGGCGATGGACGCATAGATCAGTATGGAATGTTTTTACCTTTAGGGAAGGGAGAATTTACAGTCTTCACTTGGTTGCCGTTTATGTGGAGTAGTGGCGGTGAATTGGTGAATGGTGATGGACAAAATCCAGCAGGTGTTAGGTTACAAGAAAATCAAGGAGCGATCGCTGCTTTACAATTTTGGCGTAATTTAGTTACTGATGGTTCTGCAATGTTATCTAGCCCAGAACGCGGTTATGAGACAGACCCGTTGCTATCTGGGAAGGTAGCAATGCAAATCAATGGCCCCTGGAATTTGGGGCAATTCCAAGAAACTAATGTTGATTTTGGTGTTTTTCCTTTACCTGCTAACCAAAAACCTGCTACTAATATTGGCGGCGAAAATCTCTTCTTTTTTAAGACCACACCAAAACGTCAAAAAGCGGCATTTAAGTTTGCTGAATATGCCATGAGTGCAGATTTTCAAACAGAATTAGCTCTCGGAACTGGTTATTTACCGATTAATTTAAAATCTCGCCAAAGTGCAAAATATCAGGAATTTATCCAGAAATTACCGCAAGTGAACGTATTTTTAGAACAAGCCCAGTATGGCCGCAGTCGGCCAATCTTTCCTGGTTATAATCGAATTTCTGATAGTATCGGGCGAGCGGTTGAAGCGGTATTGTTGGGTAAACTTTCGCCCGCCGATGCACTCAAAGCTAGTCAGCAGCGTTTAGATTTAATCTTCAAATGAAGCCAAAAATAAGCATAATCAAGGGAAAAATCTGAGCAGTGACATCTTCTGCTCAGATTTGTTGGTGCTGTTCTGTGTCACTATATAACTTCAGCCGTATTCGCAAACGTTACGCAAATTTAGGCAAAATATTCTCTAAATTTACTAAATCGGCTATCCATAATTTTACTTCTAGATATATATTGACTTTAATCTAGCTAATGACATAAAATTTTAGATTGTCTGTCTAATTCCTGCTCGGATCAGGTAGAGACATCACAAAAGCTAGTAACAGCGATTAATTGAACGAATCGTTTTCTCTACAAGAGATCACATCTAGCTACCTGTACGGCAACTCTAAGGACAATTTCATGACCTACGCAATTATTGAAACTGGCGGCAAACAATTAAAAGTTGAGCCTGGTCGTTTTTACGACATTGAACTGCTCACTGCTCAACCAGACGAAAAAGTTACAATAAATTCAGTACTACTAGTACAGCATGAAGGTGAAGTCAGCATCGGTCAGCCTCTAGTGACAGGGGCAACTGTAGAAGGGACTGTATTGCGGCATCTGAGAGGTCGTAAAGTCTTGGTATACAAAATGAAGCCGAAGAAGAAAACCCGCAAAAAACGGGGGCATCGTCAAGAAATTACCAGACTGTTAATTAATTCCATCACTCTTAACGGTCAGGTATTTGCAGCTTCAGAAACAGCAATTGCTGAAGCGATCGCAGATGAAAATTCTCCTGCGGAAACCACAGCTGAATAATATAAGAACAAACACAAGAGGAAATTATGGCTCATAAGAAAGGAACAGGTAGTACGCGTAACGGACGTGACTCTAATGCCCAGCGTCTAGGTGTGAAACGCTATGGCGGTCAAGTTGTTCGTGCCGGAAATATTCTCGTGCGTCAGCGTGGAACTAAATTTCACCCCGGTAACAATGTTGGTATCGGTAGCGATGATACTTTGTTTGCCTTGGTTGACGGTATTGTTACTTTTGAAAGAAAAGGCAAGTCTCGTAAAAAAGTCAGTGTTTACTCACCTGCTGCCACAACTGAAGCAGCCGTTAGCTAAAAATACTGGCAATTTTATTGGTTATTTAGAATTGTAAAAATGAGGGTTGAAGTTACCAACCCTCATTTTTATAACGATTGTAAATACAAAAAATATTTACCAAATAGGTGTATATTCTGCTAAAACCCTATGAATAACACTACCACAAGCTATACCTGCCAAAGAAAATAAGGATGTAATCAGAAAAGCTGGCCTTGCCTTAAATCCTGCTAGGTGAAAATCTATTCTGGCTAATATTGACGCAGCAATGATTAATAAGGTATCTAGAAAGAGACGAAACCAAACAATCATCAGGAAAAACAAAAACGCCCCAAAAACAGCAATGAAAAAAGTTTTGGTAGCTGACTCAAAAAATACACTAGAATAACTTGCCATTGCTAAAAAGGGAGCAGTTAAACTTGCGAGCAAAATAAGTACAGCAACTACAACCACTATCCAGAAAGGCCAAGGAGCCTGAGTTTCTGACAAAACCCAACCCATAGTACTGCAACTAACCAGTACTAGTAATAAAGATATCCAGGGAAGTTTTTTGAAAATTGGCATGGGTTGGTCTTGCCATAAATAGGTAAAGTGATATTTTAAATAAATGTGGCGTGTACCAATGACACTATCTCACTTGTAGAAGCATTAATGCTGCTGAGAGTAAAGGCGATCGCAAACTACAAGACAGCTATCTTAAGTGGGGTAGATTATGGCGAGGATGACTTAGACTATAAGTTTATCATCCTATTTTTCCCAGAACCAATCAATAGGCTGTTAGGCAAATTGTATAAATTTACAAACAATGGCGGTATAAACTAGTTAAATATTTTCGTAAACATTTGTAAACTGTTAGCAGCAGAGTAGCAAAGTATCACATCTTGATTAAGGAATTGTCATGAAACAACTTGTCGTCGCTGAACGCGTATGCCTCATCGGTCATATTGTGTCAATGGTGTTTGGGTTAGTAGGGATATTACTAGTTATACCCAATGCCGAAGTCATTTTTCACTTGTCTGAAGTAGGACAAACTGCCATGCAGTGGAGTATGGCTGGTGGCGGTGTAGTTTATATGATCTTGGGTGCAGCAGCTGTATTTTTGTATGCCTTGCGGACATTGGGTGTGGGTCGTGCTATGGCTTTTCTGCTGCCTGCTGTATTAATTTCTTTAAGCAGTGAACTATTAGGAACCAGCACAGGCTTTCCTTTTGGTCACTACAGCTATTTAAGTGGCTTAGGTTATAAAATTGCTGGTTTAGTTCCCTTTACAATTCCCTTATCTTGGTTTTATTTAGGCTGTGCCTCTTACTTGCTGGCTCGTGCAGGTTTAGAAGTGGACACAAAACCTAGCTGGTGGCGACACATTGTTGCAATTGGCTTAGGTTCCTTGCTGCTTACCTCCTGGGATTTTGTGCTTGACCCGGCAATGAGTCAAACTACCTTACCTTTTTGGTATTGGCAACAACCAGGTGCTTTCTTTGGGATGCCTTATCAAAACTTTGCCGGCTGGCTGGGTACTGGCGCAGTGTTTATGACTGTGGCAGCTTTGTTATGGAAAAACAACCCGATAAAATTTGAGCGATCGCAACTTAATTTACCTTTGGTAGTCTATTTAAGTAACTTTGGCTTTGCTACAGTTATGAGCTTGGCTGCCGGATTCTCCATTCCTGTATTGCTTGGTTTGGTGTTAGGTGTTACTCCTGCCATTACTTTGTGGTGGAAAGCATCAGCGACAACTACTCAAGTTACCATTGAGCCAGCAACTCAAGAAGTTTCAGTGGCAAGCGTAAAAGTTGCTTTGAAGTAATAAAAGCTTTTAAAAAGCGGGGGAGCATGGGGAAAATTTTTCTCAGTACCCAATCCCCAACCCATTATTTACCAAAGCCATTCACAGAAGAAATAACTCTCAGGCTTTCTAAATCAATCATAGACAAAATAAAAACAGTAGAAAATTATTCTGAAGATGTTAGGGAGTAAATTCAGGATAAACTAGACAAGTTTGAACAGTCAGATAATTAAATAGTTAAGTAGGTCGGTGTTAAAAATTGTCGTTATGACAAGGCAGGAGGCAGAGGGCAGAAGGCAGAAGGGAAGAGGTTTTCAAGCTACTTTACTTTCCGTTACATAGTTCGGTTTATTTGCACCTTTCTACTTACTTTGGATAAAAATATTCTCAATTAGAAGTATCGTTAAAGAATAAAAAATTACGTCTTTGAGCATATATTGAGCATTTTATAGAGATTAATCGCTGAAAGCATTCATATTGTGGGAACTGTTCAATTATTATGGTCTATGATTGGCTTACTCTTGACAATGGGTGGCACATTTGTTGGAGCATATAGTATTACCTTGCCCTGGAGTTGGAGTCAGCATGGAATTCAAACTTTTTCTTTAGGCGTCAGCTTTCAAATTGGGGCGGTGCTACTAGTCGGGTGTTTGGGGGGGCAGAATGCTGGTGCGCTCTCACAAATAGCATACTTAGTTATGGGTTTAACTTTACTCCCTGTATTTTCTGAGGGTGGTGGTGTTGGTTATGTCAAGCTGTCTCAGTTTGGTTATCTGTTAGGTTTTATTCCTGGAGCGTGGATTTGTGGATTTTTGGCTTTTCAAGCGAGGCCAAAACTGGAATCTCTGGCATTTAGTTGTCTTTGTGGCTTGTTAACCGTTCATTTCTGCGGTATTACTTATTTGACTATTAGTTACTTTTTTCAGTGGCAAGGTACAGAAAGTGTGTCCTTAATCCAAGCCATCCTCAAATACTCTTGGTTTGCAATACCAGGGCAATTAGCTGTAGTCTGTGCCGTTACCTCAATCGCATATGTATTACGCCATTTAATGTTTTATTAGTCAATAGTCCATAAATTGACTTTTGACCAATGACTAATGACTAACTCGCCATGATTTTAAAAAATCGTCTGTTTTGGATTGCTGCCTTTATTGCTTTTTTCTTAGATCAACTGACCAAATACTGGATAGTGCAGACCTTCAAATTAGGAGATACATTCCCACTCATACCAGGGGTGTTTCACTTTACCTATGTTACTAACACTGGTGCAGCTTTTAGTCTGTTAAGTGGAAAAGTGGAGTGGTTGCGCTGGTTATCTTTGGGAGTAAGTCTAGTATTGATAGCGCTGGCTTGGTTTGGCCCGGTGTTAAACCGTTGGGATCAGTTGGGTTATGGTTTAATTTTGGGTGGGGCTATGGGCAACGGTATTGATCGCTTTGTTTTAGGCTATGTAGTAGATTTTCTGGATTTTCGATTGATTAATTTTGCTGTATTTAATATCGCAGATTCGTTTATTAGCATCGGTATTGTTTGTTTGCTCATTGCTTCCTTCCAAAAAACCCCAACTACCAACCGCAGAAGGTGAAGCAGAGTAAAACTATTGACCCTATTTAACTATGCTGTAAGGGACTTCCAGAGAATAAGATATACAAGCCATAAAAATGATAATCATTCTGAAGGGGGAAAGAGCAGTTGCCGTCGGCAACTGCTCTTTCCTCCCAAATATATGCAAGATAAATGTCTGCACTCAAC
>NZ_JADEXZ010000027.1 GCF_015206815.1 Fortiea sp. LEGE XX443 | reverse complement strand
CCCATAGAAAGATTATTCGGACGATTCCAACTCCTCAGCGCTTGTTTTGTAGCTTTTGCACATGGTTCCAATGATGTGGGAAATGCGATCGCTCCCTTAGCGGCGATCGTTTATATCAACACTACTGGTAACGTACCTGCAAATGGCATTACTATCCCCTTGTGGATTCTTCTTGTGGGTGGTGCAGGTATCGTTACAGGTTTAGCCATTTGGGGTAAAAAAGTCATTGCTACCATCGGCGAAAACATCATTGCTTTGCAACCTAGTAGCGGGTTTTGTGCGGAACTTGCAACCGCCGCTACCATACTTTTAGCTTCCCGGTTAGGCTTACCTGTCTCCACTTCCCACGCCCTTGTTGGTGGTGTAGTTGGTATTGGTATGGTACAAAGCATAAATTCAATTAAATTCCAAACCCTGCAAGGTATTGCTGCTGCATGGCTAATTACAGTTCCTTTGAGTGCCGTTCTCAGTGCAGTTATTTTTAGTATTGCTCGGATTTTTTTGTACTAGCTAGAAGAGGAGATTGGGTATACAAAGGCTAAAAGTAAAAACTCAAAAGTCAAAAAATAGAATTTTTTGCCTTTTACTTTCTGACTTCCCATAGCCTACTATCTCTTAAAATTCCTGAAATTAGCTAAAATATTCCCTAGGAGCAATAATATTTGGAAATTCCAAAACACAACGATTTAGTCTTTAGGAGAAATATAAAATGTTACCAAAGTTACATTCTGCATTAATTTAAATCTAACTTTTACAAAGTTGGCATCTCTAATGATCAGAATGCACTTAATTGCAAGTATTTAAAAATTACTGTTGCTATCAAAATAACAAGTATTTATATTGGGTGATGTATTTTCCATCAAAAAAATCTCACTTTCAAAGGATGGAATTTTAAGACTGATACATGGCAAACAGTATGTGACCAAAAACCATATACTTTACCAAGCTGTGTTCAGCATGACAGAATTACTTTGATACGCGTAAATCTTGTTAAATTTTTTGGTTTATCTGACAAAATACTGAAAATTAGGATGAGCGCCAAGGAAATTTACGGGAAGCAGCTTTATCTTCAAGGTGTTAGAGGTTAGAAGCTAATGGGGCGATTTGAAAAACGACCAGACAACCCGCGAGTCAGAGGCGAACTATCTAGATCGGCAGAAACAGCACTCTGGGCTGTTGTGGAGGATTTAGAACATCTCCAACAAAATGTGCTTAAATCTTTACAAGAAGATATAAAGCGTCTACAAACAGAAAAAGAAAAACTCTACGATGACATTCAAAAGCTGCTGGAGGAAAAAGAACACTTACAACAAGTGCGACAAATAACTGAGCAGCAAGTGTTAATTCGTCAGTTGGCAGAAGTTTTAGCCAAGCATATATCTTCACAACTGCAATCATCACTCAAGAATTTAGCTAGTCAACTCAAGATGAGTGAGGCTGATGAACAAGCGGTACTAAAGTCAGCCGAAAGTAATGAGCAGATTAAACAAATGCTGGGTAGCTTGGATGACACTCTGACAATTACCTTTAACTCGCTGCAACAAGAACTGAAAAACTACCAAGGTAATCTTTCTCAGCAATTATCCCGGATGCAAAGCCAGCAGGAGCAGGGAGAAGTTATTGTTGAAGAATTAGTTAATCACCTGCGTGGGGAATTAACAAAAGCCATCAAAGAAACTACCCAAGTAACAAAACCATCACCACCGACGGTTTTGCAACCAAATGAACCAGCAGCGGAGAGTTCGTTAAAAGTATCACCACCAACAATTTTACAAGCGAGTGAGCGATCGCCAGAAAGTTCGTTAAAAATATCATCACCGACAGTTTTACAACCAAATGAGCGATCGTCGGCGACTCCCTTAGAAACTTACCCACTATTATCAGAAGTAACTAAAAGCCCTGCTGAAGACTTATCTAAAAACGAGACTACATCTTCTATACCAATATCACCCTCAGCCGTCATCATTCTACCAGTTAAGGAAAGTCCAACCCAGCCAATTTCTATCGCGCCCAAAGACTTTCCGCCGAAAGAAAAACCCCTGGAACCAAGTTCTTTACCTAAACAGGATGTTGCGGAAAGTGAAACACCATCCTCCGTCACCAAAGTTCAGGCGAGTCAACAAAATTCTGTACTGCGCGAAAATTTGCCAGAAAGTCAACCAAAATCTTCGTCTCATAATTACAGTGAGCCAGTTTCTGTTCTCAAACCGAATTTATCTGAAAGTGAAACTATATCTCCACCTTCATCAACTAAGTTAGGCAAATCCCAAGCTTTATCACCAATCCAAATTGGTTTTTTACTAATTGTCTTGTCTACTGTGGTGTCATCACTTTATAACGTAGCCGTCAAAATGATGTTCCACCAAGACTCTGCGGTTCTTGGTAGCTTGGCAATAGAACGCTTACTATCACCGACTTTGGGGAATATTTTATTAATTTTGTTGCTACGGTTGGCAGTAGTTGTACCACTAACTCTGCTGTTAGCGCCTATGATGCACCCCCAGGTTTGGCAAGATATTAAAAACTTGTTGGAATCATTACGCGGTAAGCCTTCAGCTACGAAGGTAAAAACCCAGAGGGTTTTGCAACTATCAATCGCCAGTGGATGCTTTTTGTTTTTATCTCAGGTGCTAGTTTACATGGCTATCGGTCAAGTGACTACAGGCATGGCGATCGCACTTTTCTTTATCTATCCCAGTATTAGCGGACTTTTGTCTTGGTTTTTATTCCGCGATCGGCCCAATGGATTGCGCTTTGCTGCAATTGGTTCTATTTTCTTGGGCGAATTGTTGGTTTTAGGCGGCGCTGCAAATGCTGGAATTAGCGATTTTTCCGTTGGGAGTGGTGCCGCAATTTTTGGTGGTGTAGCGTTTGCTTGCTATGTCATGCTCACACGAATCTGCGCTGCTAAACTGCATCCAGTGTCTTTTACTTTAATTAGTTTCACTACGATGTTTGTTTTGAGCTTTATTGGCTTGATGTTACCCTTACCAAGCAATTTGAGTTTAGCCATTGATAATTCTAAGTTGCTGGAGATTATTTTAAGTGCTTTTATTTTGGGTGTGCTGACACTTTTAAGCTACGTTCTCAACAATGTTGGTATTCGTAAACTCGGCGCATTGCGATCGGCAATCATCGGCGCAGGCGTACCAATTTTAACCGTAGTTTTTGCAGGTTTATTGATTCAGGAAACTTTAGAAGTTATTCAGATTTTAGGAGTCTTATTTGTAACTTTTGGTGCCGCAGCTTTCAGTTTTGAGAAAATGCGTAATCAGGTTAAATCTTCTAGCTCTGAAATTTAAATGAAACACAGCAGCCAACCAAATAGTAGTGAAAGTTAAAAATCTAATTCTTGTAACCTCTGATTTTTAACTTTTCAATTTTTTATATTTTCTTAAGAATTATACAAGACATTCTCATCATACCACCAGAGGGTTAAATAAGCTGTTGATTGCATTGCATACCAGACACCTGTATATTATAAAAATAACAAAGTATCAAATCTTTATAAACTACTTATTAGGGGTAAAACACTCAAGTATTTAGTACAAAGCAAAGAATAAATATTTTGATTATTCTAAGTTTTCTCTGTAAAAACTTATTGACATTTTTACTACCTCCATCATTTAGATACTTTGTAAATCAGTGACTTTGCAGTAACACTATGACTGAGATTGCCAGGATTCACTGATACATTAAAGAGAAAATTTTGGTAATTATTAAAATGTCATGATTTTATTATAATTGGAATTATATAAAGTATTTAAATATAGCTTTAAACTAGTATTAAGAATACGTTAATTTACATCAAATTGATAAAAAAAGTGACAAAATATAATATCATGAAGTAAGACAAAAGAAGGTATTTTTAGGATTGGAAAAATCTCACCTATTCAAGGATTAAGTTTTTCCGAAAGCTCCCTGAACTACCCAAACATTGTTAGAAGCTGTGAGCATGATGGTAGCCTACAACTATTGAACCTGTTAATTTTTTCAAGTTCAGTAGATGGTTGACTCCAAGATTACTCTCACTAACAGAGAATCAACGAGTAACCAAAATTCTCTCCACGCCCAAAGAAATTCATCAGCTAGTTACTGCTATTTCAGCAATTAAGGTGTGTAACCACAAGAGGAAGCAAGCAAATCTCCTATTGTTACTAGCAAAAGATGAAAAAAGTCTTGATCTGAAAGGTAATCTTTGTAGATTAAACTGGAAGGCTAGATGACTTTGTAGTTGGTAAAACTACCAGTAGAGAAAATGAACGGTTATTTCGGGTTCTGTCAGGAAAGGGTAACAATAGCAAAAAAAATGCTTTTTTTGAGCAGCAATTTGCTATAAGATGCGGAGCAATTAGCAGTCTCTACCACCAGTAACCTCATAACCACAACATCTTAAAAAGTCCCAATTAACAAAGAAGTCAAAATTCAGTATTCAGAATCAATTAGTAGAAGATGTAAATCTGTCGCTAATTTAGAGACTACCAAAGTAAAAATTTGATGTGCTTTCTACAGCATCCATACTGGATTCTAGCTACTGAAACCTGAATTCTTTCTTGGTAAAGACATCGCCTAAATTTGGGTGTATACTACTTACTTTACTTTGACTATAAATCTGTAAACGTGCTATTCAACTGTCTGTAATATGAGTAACGACATAGATCTGATCAAACGTCTTGGCCCTAGTGCGATGGATCAGATCATGCTTTATCTGGCTTTTAGTGCCATGCGGACGAGTGGGCATAGGCATGGGGCATTCTTAGATGCAGCAGCCACCGCAGCTAAGTGTGCAATTTATATGACCTATCTTGAACAGGGTCAAAACCTGAGAATGACTGGTCATTTGCACCACCTGGAGCCAAAAAGAGTAAAAATTATTGTAGAAGAAGTCAGACAAGCAGTAACAGAAGGCAAACTGCTGAAAATGCTGGGTTCTCAAGAACCACGCTATCTGATTCAACTGCCTTATGTTTGGATGGAAAAATATCCTTGGCAACCAGGCCGATCGCGGGTTCCAGGTACTAGTCTGACCAGTGAAGAAAAAAGACAAATTGAGCAGAAACTACCAAATAACTTACCTGACGCACAGTTAGTTAGCTCTTTTGAGTTTCTGGAACTGATTGAATTTCTGCACAAGCGATCGCAAGAAGTCCTCCCTCCTGAGCATCAAATGCCCTTGAGTGAAGCCTTAGCAGAACACATTAAGCGTCGTCTCCTCTACTCAGGTACGGTAACTAGAATAGATTCTCCTTGGGGAATGCCCTTCTATGCCCTTACCCGTCCTTTTTATGCCCCAGCAGACGATCAAGAACGTACTTACATCATGCTGGAAGATACGGCTCGGTATTTTCGGATGATGAAAAATTGGGCAGAAAAAAGACCAAACTCTATGCGTGCCTTAGAAGAACTTGATATTCCACCAGAAAAATGGGATCAAGCAATGGAAGAACTTGATGAAGTTATCCGCGCTTGGGCAGATAAGTATCACCAAAGTGGTGGTATTCCCATGATTTTACAGATGGTTTTTGGTAGAAAAGAAGACGAATAGACCTTCTGCTAGATTAAGAAGGTCATCGTAAAATTCAGCAACTGGTGAATCTCAAATCAAAATGTTTAGCCATATCGACGGGTAGGCTCCTGCTGCGAAAATCAGAGACTTAGCTGATTACTTGTCTCGAATAGCAGGATGCTTCCGTTGCCATCCGCTCTTAAAAGTTGGATGAGCAGTATTTTTTAGCTTTATATAAATAAACAGGGTTACCTTTAGTTAAAAGACCAGTCGCTATTGACAATTGAGCAACTAATGAGTAGCCAATAATGGTTATGGTAATGTCGGTGAAGTCGTAATCCCATTAGCTCTTTCACTAGCGTCGATACAAGTATCTAACGCCTGCATAGGTGTCAAAGAAATTTCTTTTCGCAAACCAACCACACACTGAGCAAAAGTCACAGGCAATAAACTGCGACTACAGTAATTTAAAACCGCTGGGTTAATTTCTTCTTTTGTATTGAGGCTGACACCTACAACACAGCCAGCTAATTCCCTAGGACGACGCGCCCTTGTACAGGAAGCAAGTGCATCTGTTGGGTCAATTTTTGTTCTCTGTTTAATTGTCGCTACACAAGCAGCTAGGTCTATAGGACGTATTGCTGTGGCACAACCTTGGGCTGCGGCTTGTGCTGTCACACCTGCTTTCAAAAGTTGGGCAGCACACACACGGTAATTATCATTATCATTAGAGAATAATGTCAGAGCCGGACTGGGAAGGATATTAACCCACAGTCCAGCCATAGCTAAAACTGGTGTAGTCCACCGAATTGTTTGAGTGTTGAGTATCCCAAAAATAGACCAGCCTTGAGGTTTTCTAGCTTTACTAACCTTTTGTGTTCCCATTGCCATTTTCCAAAGACTCTAAGTTATGCTAACTCAAATGTGCGACAACTCTGATTGAGATTCTGGATTCTGGCAAATGACTCCTGAATTATTATTTATAAATTTTTGATGATTAAATTTAGGACTTTTAGCATTTTTGATTTACAGATATTTATAATAGTATGTCTGAGTAAAGTTTAAACAGCATTAGATTAAGGAAACTCATGTCCCGATACAGAGGGCCACGCCTCAGAATTGCACGCCGCTTAGGCGAATTACCAGGATTAACTCGTAAAAGCGCAAGACGCGCCTATCCACCGGGTCAGCATGGTCAGAACCGCAAAAAGCGTTCTGAATATGCTATTCGTCTAGAAGAAAAGCAAAAGCTCCGTTTTAACTACGGTATAACTGAAAAGCAACTACTGCGCTATGTGCGTAAAGCCAGACGCATTACTGGTTCTACCGGACAAGTACTGTTGCAATTTCTAGAAATGCGCTTGGATAATACCGTTTTCCGCTTGGGTATGGCTCCCACAATTCCAGCAGCGCGTCAGCTGGTGAATCATAGCCACGTAACAGTAAACGGCCGTGTAGTAAATATTGCCAGCTACCAATGCCGTCCCGGTGAGGTAATTGCTGTTAGGGATAAAGCACAATCACGGAAGCTAGTAGAAACTAACTTGCAATATCCTGGTTTAGCTAACCTTCCCAGTCATCTGGAATTTGACAAAAATAAGCTAGTGGGTAAGGTTAACAGTGTCATTGAGCGCGAGTGGGTGGCTCTACAAGTTAACGAACTGCTGGTTGTGGAATACTATTCACGACAAGCCTAGAGAAAGTCTGAAGTATGAAGTATGAAATACCAAATTCATCCTTCAGACTTTTTTGTTTAGCCGCCAATTTGGGACATAGTGCGAGTGTATGTGCCAGTAGTGCCAGAATCGCGTCCTTTAAAGTTAATTTCTGGCTTAATTGCCAATAAGTGTCTGACTTGCTCTTGTAATTGACTAGTTTTAATACCAGTACGTAAAGCAGTTTTTAAATCAAGTTGGCCTGTTTCATTTAATAAACAGGGACGTAACCAACCATCAGCGCTCAAACGCATCCGGTTACAACGATCGCAAAAACATTCTGACATCTGACTAATAAATCCTAGTGTCCCCTTTGCTCCAGGAATTTGAAAAACATCAGCAGGACCGCTACCACGCACTTGAGATTCTGTCAATCCCCATTGTTCGCGGATTTGCTGACGTAAATCAGCAGAAGATATCCAACCGCGATCGCCAAATAATTGCGAATTGCCAATCGGCATAAATTCAATAAATCTGACATGCCATTGTTTGTCAATGGTGAGGGCGGCTAAGTCGAGAACTTCATGGTCATTAACACCGGGTATCACCACTACATTGAGCTTCAGAGGGTCAAATCCCACATTGTAGGCGGCTTGAATGCCATCCCAGACTTGTTGCCAGCGAGAACGGCCGCGATTACCAATAATTTGGTCAAAAATGTCGGGATCAAGGGAATCTAGGCTAATATTGATCCGGCGTAAACCTGCATCGTAAAGACTGTGGGCGATGGGAGCAAGTAAAAACCCATTGGTTGTCATCGACAAATCTTTAGTTGCAGGCAATGATGCGATCGCTTTTACCAACTCTACAACACCAGGACGCAACAAAGGCTCCCCCCCTGTTAAGCGAAACTGCGTAAAACCAACAGGAATAAACACCTCTTGAATTAGGGTGAGTAGTTCCGCGTCGGTGAGTAATTGTTGCTTGAGAGCATATTCTAGTTCTACACCTTCCGGCATACAGTATTGACAGCGGAAATTGCAGCGATCGATTAAACTAATGCGGAGATAGTCTACCTGGTTCATTTTAAAGTATTTATTTCTATTGTATTTTCCCCTAGAGGGTAGAAGAGGGAAGAAAGGCGATCGCTTCTAGCAAATGCCACAATATAGAGTAAATCGTCATGATCTATTAATCCTATGCAAGTCAAAGATTTGACTGTAGAAGAACTCAAGCTCATAATTCAGGAGACTGTTGCTGAAACACTCCAATCTCTACTAATTGACCCAGATGAAGGTAAACAAGTAAAACCAGAAGTCAAGCAGCAACTGCTTCAGTCCCTACAGCGCACCCAAGCAGGAGAACAAGGAATCACAGCTGAGGAAGTTGCTAAAAAATTGGGCTTGAACTGGGAATGAGTTACTCTGTTGAGTTTATAAAGGAAGCAACAACGAATTTAGAAGCACTCACCTCAACTATTCAACAACGAATTTTGCGTAAAATTCATTGGTTATCTAAAAATTTCGATGATGTAAGTCCTCAAACTCTTAGTGCTGATCTCAGTGGTTTTTTCAAACTCAGAGTGGGTGACTATCGAATTCTTTACTCATTTGAGACAGAAATGCAGATAATTACAATTCACAAAGTTGGAATCGCCAAGATATTTATAGTTAAATAGGCTTTTCTCAACTAAGCATTAACGAAGTGTGAGGTGCATCATCTAAAAACTTATGACACACCCAACTATCAGATGAAGATGTTATCCGTCTGTTATGTCTCAAGCAACCTGATAACTTATTTTTTGCCAAACAACCGATCCAAAAAAGATATCTTCACGGCCAAGTTAATCACGCCTTGTCCAGTTTTTTCATCTAAAATTTCTGCATTATTTAAAGCCACAATATAAGGCTCACCTTCAATAGAAGCGACAATCGGGCCACCAGAGGAACCACCCGCAGTGTCGCAATCATGTAATAAGATATTTGAGCGATCGTCAACAATACTGCAACCAGCTTGAAAACCTGCTGTCCATCCCTGACCTGCTGTTAAACCCCAAAATTTTTCTGTATCTGCTTGGGGATAATCACCAGAATAACCCACGAAAAAGAATCTTTTCTCATTGCGAATTAAAGTAGAAGAAGGCAGAGACTTCCAGCCCAGATAACCATATTTACGACCAAGAGGTTTATCTATTTTCACAACTGCCCAATCCTTAGCCGCAGCATTTTTATCTTTAAAATTAGTGCCAGCGAGATACTGCACAGCATTAGCTCTATCTTTATATTTACCATCAACCACATTTGGCAGAAAAACAACTCGGCTTGCAACTTTACCAGTTTTTGGGTCAATTACACAGTGAGCATTAGTTAAAACAATATCCTCATCAATCAAAGTTCCCGTACAAGTGTAAGTTTGGGAATTTGATTGTTCACCAACAATGCGACCAACCGTTGACCACGGATAGTTACTACTTAACATCGGCAGACGGTCATCTCGGCCTATCGTCCCCCGTGTCCCTTTTTTAATAGGTTTATTTGATTGCTCCAATTCTTCTGGCTTAAATGGTTTGCCATTATTTTGTAATTGTAATTGACTCGCTTCCTTCAGTGCGGGGGCTGCCGTTGGCTCAGGTTGTTTTTGCGTCTGTGCTTCCACAGATACCCAAATCCCCAAACTCATAACACCAACAAAACCAGAGATAAATAGGATAGATTTGTTATTCATGAAATAAAACTCCTTTATTTGTGAACACTAATACCATTTCTCAATGAGAATCAGCTTAAAAAATCTTCTACTTTGCGTTACTTTGCGCCAACCTCCGCGTTTCTCTGCGTTTAACCCTCCTCACTGCCACTCACCCTGAATCGTAAACGCCGCCCAATAATAGGGATAACGCCAATCTTTGTTTTGTAACATCGCTATTTGCGCCGCACGTAAAGCCGCATTTGGCGACTTCTTCCCCTCCAATATTTGCTTGTAAAATTCCTTCATCAGTTCAGGTGTTGCTGCATCATTCACCTGCCATAACGACAACGCCACACTAGCCGAACCCGCATACATTAAACCCCGTGTCAATCCTACTAATCCCTCACCTTTGACATCCTTACCTAAACCAGTTTCACAGGCACTCAACACCACCAATTCCGCAGGTAAATCAAGGTTGAAAATATCACCAAGCCGCAGATAACCACGAGTAGATTGACCTTGCTTGTTTACCAAAGACAGCACAATTCCCGATAATTCTGGGTTTGTCGGATCAGCAAAGCCATGAGTAGCAAAATGAACGTAGCGATATTGTGACAGTTGTTTATTTGTTACCCAGTCATAGTTAGCATCAAAATTAAAGGCAGACAAGCTACTTGCAGGTGGTACTAGCGGCAAAATCGCCTCAGCTTCTTTCTGCGTACCAGGAAGCGCATCCCACTCGCTGCGGTTGAGACTTCGTGCTGCTCGTTTTAAGGCAGACTGTTCCAATTGATCGCGTGTGTCTAAGTTTGGTGTAACGCCTTCTGGTTTGCCTGTCACCCTTGTATCATTGGGTTTGAAGACGGGGTTAGCAAGAATGGCTAGGGTTTTGGGCGCGGGTTGACGTTGACGAAGTTTTTGCCTATGGGTAGCGATCGCCGTCATCGAGGGCAAATTGACAATTTCATGCTGTAGAATGAGAGGCTGGTAATCTTTTTGATTCGTGGCGGGAGTGTTTGGTGCAACTAAGGCGGCGAAGGGGATATCTTGCAATGCGCCATCAGCAACAATGACTAAGCGTTTGTCACCTAACTTATCAGCCACGGGTGCGAGAATGATTTGACTTAGTTGGGTTGCAGCTTGGAAAAATTCGGCTTTTTGGGCAGGAGAACGTTCTTGACAGTTAACGTTTGGTTTTTGGCAGATGAGTAACGGTTTTTGATATTTTTCTACGGCTTGGCCTATCTTGTCGCGTCCTGGTAGTTCGTAACTGTGGAGAGAATTGGGTGTAACAGCCCAGAGATAACTGCGTTCTTCACCTACGGAGTATTGCAATAGCAGTGTGTCTTTATCAAGTTGTTGCTGAATTTGCGGCAAGGTGAGGGGTTGGGGATATTTCAACGCCGCATACTCTGGGTTAGTCGCCCGAATTTTATTTGTGAGTTCTCGCTGTTGGTTGAGTATGTCTTCGATTTCTTTTTTGGTAGCAGCGATGATTTCTGTTGATGGTTGCTGTTGACTGGCAAGTTGTGATAGTTGTTTTTCTTTGGCTTCCCGTAACAGTTGCAGACGTTGTTCTGCGGCTGCTAAATCGGGTGTAATATTTTTGCGAATATCAATGTTGGCTTCAGTTAATAGTTCTATCAAACTCCTAGCACGGGAGCGTTCGCTGATATGTAATGCTTGTGCGGCGTAACCTTTAGATGGTTCTTTTTTGTGCAACTGCATTAGCAAGTCGATGTAAAACTGATAATAGTCTTGTACGGTGGCGAAGTAGGAAGTACGCAATTCTTGGTCGTCAATTTTGGTGCGTAATTCTTCGATGATTTTGACAGCTGCTTCGATTTGGGTGAGTGCGGCTTGCAAGTTGCCTTTGTCTCGTTCTACGTAAGCGACGTTGTAGAGTGTGTTTGCTTCCCCGGAGCGATCGCCCACTGCACGTCTGAGGGGCAGAGCTTGGTTGTAAAATGACAGTGCTTTCTCCTTTTCTCCTAAAGCGTCTTAGACTTTACCAATGTTATTGAGAGTGGTAGCTTCCCCGGAGCGATCGCCCACTGCACGTCTGAGGGGCAGAGCTTGGTTGTAAAATGACAGTGCTTTCTCCTTTTCTCCTAAAGCGTCGTAGACTGTACCAATATTATTGAGAGTGGTAGCTTCCCCGGAGCGATCGCCCACCGCACGATATAGAGGCAGAGCTTGGTTGTAAGATGACAGAGCTTGCTGCTTTTCTCCTAATGCGTTGTAGACTGTACCAGTTCCTAATAGAGTCAAAGCTTCGTTAGATTTATCACCTAGTTTCTGCCACAGGGGTAAAGCAATTTGAAATTTGGCAAGTGCTTGTCGTAAGCTTTCGGCTGTACCTTGCTGATATAACTCTAATCCTTCATTAAATGCTTGTTGTGCTGCGGCGCGGGTTGCGTCTGCTTGGGTTGGTTGTTGTGCTATCTTTAACCCTTGAGTTTTTGATGTTGCGCTGACTGTATCAGATAGCAGCAGCGAACTCAGCAATAATGGCAAAAAAAGGGAGTGGGGAAGAGGATTTTTCATGATTTGGTTAGCTTAAAGCACTGCCTGATACTTATGATGGGCTACGAGATCCTGGACTTCTTCAAGTCGGGGATCTGAACAACCAATGTATTAACCTGTGGCTATAACGGATAAATAAAGGTGATTATTTATTTGTCAACAGAGATATTGCGGAACTTTTATTGTTATCTTACTAATTTCCGGGAATATTGCTGTTGCTGTTGCATTTTTTGCAACAATATTTTTTTACTAACCGCAGAGGCGCAGAGAGCGCAGAGTTAGAGATTAAGAGAGTTGGTCTATCGATAGTGACAAAGCGACTATATAACTCATACCAATTCTCTAAAATTAGGCAACACATTCAAACCCCACAACCCAGACCAAATCAGAGTTTCTTAATTACGAATTACGAATTGGTATTACGATGAATGGTAAAAAGTGCTGTATCTTATGGGTAACTAGCTAAAGAATCAGATGTAAGGAATATGCAACAGCAAAAACCTACACAATCACTCCAGCGGCAATTGGGAGTGTTGGGTGCGATCGCCTTGGGTTTAGGTTCTATTGTCGGTGTCGGCGTTTTTGTGAGTGTGGGTATTGCATCGGGGGTTGCTGGGCCGGCTGTGATTATTTCTGTAGCGATCGCTGCTTTGGTGGCTATCTGCAACGGATTGAATAGCGCTCAACTCGCTGCTAGTCATCCTGTTAGTGGTGGGACATATGAGTATGGCTACCGATACCTCAACCCTTGGCTAGGGTTCACGGCTGGCTGGATGTTTCTCGTTGCTAAATCGGCTTCGGCTGCTACGGCTGCTTTAGGCTGTGCTGGCTATTTACTCAATCTTTTGGGGATACCTGCTAGTAATTACTTAGTTCCCACGGCTTTAGTGGCGGTAGTTCTGCTGACATTAGTTGTGCTGACAGGAATTAAGCGGTCAAATGTCATCAATATAGCGATCGTCTCTATCACGCTGTTTTCTTTGCTATTTTTTATAATTGCTGGTTTACCTGTAGTTTTATCCGCAGGTTTAGATAATTTCACACCTTTTTTTCAACCCATTGCCGATAACACAAAAAACCCCATAGCCGCAGTTTTACAAGCAACAGCACTGATGTTTGTCGCCTACACTGGTTATGGCCGGATTGCTACTATGGGCGAAGAAGTTAGAGAACCAGAACGCACCATCCCCAGAGCCATGATCATCACCCTGGGAATTACGATGCTGCTATATATTGGTGTGGTAGTTGTGGGTATTGGTGCAGTAGGCGCTCCTACTCTAGGCGCAGTTACCAGTAAACAAGTTGCACCTCTAGAAGTTGCTGCACGCACTTTCAATATTCTGGGTAGTAGTTGGATTATGGCAATTGGTGCAGTCACAGCAACATTAGGAGTATTGCTCAACCTGATTTTAGGCTTATCTCGCGTATTGTTGGCAATGGGTCGCCGTCAAGATATGCCAAGTTTTGTCGCTCGTTTGAATGCGTCGAGAACTACACCTTATATTGCTGTATTAATTATGGGTACAGTGATAGCTTGTCTAGTTTTGATTGGTGATGTCAGAACAACTTGGTCATTTAGTGCTTTTTCTGTATTAATTTACTACGGCATTACAGATTTATCCGCATTACAAATTCCAGAAGAACAACGACTTTATCCTAAATGGATCGCATGGGTAGGTTTATCGGCTTGCTTTTTTCTGGCGTTTTGGGTGGAACGGCAAATTTGGTTAGTTGGTGTGGCACTAATTATAGTTGGACTAATTTGGAAAACCGTCATCCGCAAGCTGGTTATGAGTTTTCCTCAGGAATAAAAGCAGGATTTATAAATTCCAATTTCGCCGAAAATGGAAGAAGCTTTCTAATCTGTCTTGTAAAGCTGGATTGTTATTTAATTTTTGTTGATGCCATTCTTGTGCAGTTTGGGTCAAAATTTCTGAGAAATTGGGATGGACAGGAGCTAAGTTAGCTAAATGTTTGACTTTAATTTTTTGGGCTATAGCTAATGCAATTATATTAATTAATTCTGCTGCTGCTACACCTAAGATAGTGGCTCCTAAAATTTCGCCATTGCGTAGCACAATTAATTTACAAATACCTGTAGTTTCGCTTTGAATTTGTGCTGCTGTTAAAGATTTAAAATATTGTCGTAAAACTAAAAATTCATGATTGCGAAATTGCCGTTTTGCCTGTGTTTCTGTTAAACCAACTTGCGCTAACATTGGGCAAGTAAATATTCCCCAAGAAATATGTTGATAATTGACGTGCAATCTGGGGAAGAAGAGGGCATTATTGAGAGCAATTCTCGCTTCATAATTAGCAACGTTAGGGAAATCGTAACCACCAATCACATCGCCACAAGCATAAATGCGTTTGTTGGTAGTTTGCAGTTTATCGTTGACTATTAAGCGATCGCAGTACGATTTCACACCTGCTGCTGCTAAATTTAAAGACTCGAAATTTGGTTTTTGTCTTGTTGCTACTAAAATTTCATCAGTTTCAATTGCTTTGTCTCCGGCTTGAATCCATTTTTTATCTTCAATTTGTCTGACTTGAGTGACTAGTGTTTGAGTCAGAACGCGCACACCATCAACTTCTAATTGTGCCTGGAGTAGTTGAGCAATTTCAGGATCGATATTTTGCAGAATATAAGGATATTTAATTACTAGGGTGACATTGCAACCCAAACGGGCTAAAGTTTGAGCTATTTCAATACTTTGAGGCACACCGCCAATAATTACCCAGTTTTGGAGTAGTGTTGGTTTTTTGAGCGACTGCCAAATGTTAGCTAAGGTAATGTAACCAGTGGCTTGTAAACCTTCAATGTTGGGAATGGCTGGACGGGAACCACTAGCTAGTAAGTAAGTACGTCCGCGTAGCAAGCGGAGGATTTGATGTTGTGCAGAGTATGATGATTTTTTATCATTGTCATAAATGGCAAATGCCAAATGAGGTGAAGATTGAAATTCACCCTGACCAAAAATTACATCAACTCCCAGCGCTGCTAGTGTAGCTAGAGAATTCAGTTCGCGGATATTGGCAGCAACTCCGTCTGCGTATAGCATTGCCTCTTGCCATGCAACGGATATGTGGCATTTTTCTGCAATGTCGGCATGGTTGGTATGTATACCAAAGCCTGCTGCATCATTGAGAGACTGTAGGCGGTTAGCAATTTCGCAGAAAGTGTGGTGATAAATAAATCCGTAATTTATTTGTGGTTCTACTAAAGCAACTTTGGCTTGCAGTTTGGTTGCAGCCAAAGCAGCATAGCGTCCGGCAAGACTGCCGCCAATAATCACGACATCATAATCAATACTCATTTAGTCATTTGTCAATGGTCATTAGTTAATTGTAGAGACGCTAATCGTCTCGTCTCTACAAAAAAGATCAACATAATTCGTCGTTGGTATTCTTAATTACGAATTACGAATTCTAGAGTAATGCTCGAAGCGCTGTTAGTAAGCGCTGATTGTCAGACACAGAACGCACTGCCACTCGAAAGAAGCGATCGCCTAATTCTTTAAAGCTCAGGCAATCTCGAATTAAAATCTGATGGTGTTGGAGTAATTGTTGCTGTAACTGCGAACTTGATTGTTGTGATTCCACAAGTAAAAAGTTCGCCGCACTAGTGTGAGGCTGCAATCCGGGAATGGTGGCCAAACCCTGAAACAGTTGGTTTCGTGTAGGTGGTAGCCATTGCCAGGTTTGCTGTTGGAAATTGCGATCGCTAATTACCGCAATTGCAGCAGCCGCAGCTAGATTGTTGACAGGCCAAGGATCGCGCCATGACTGCCATCGTAATAGGCAATCAGGGTGGGCGATCGCATATCCCAATCTTAGCCCTGGTAGACTGTAAAATTTGGTGAGCGATCGCAACACGACTAAATTTTCATATTCCTGCACCACGGAAATTAGGCTTTGTTCTTCTTCGGGTGGCAAAAAATCCATAAACGCTTCATCCACCACTACCAAGGCAAACTCTTCTAACAGAGGTAAAATTTCCTGCCGCGAAAATAATTTTCCCGTTGGATTGTGGGGATTGTTTAACAGTAGTCCTTTGTCATTGTTGCTTTGTCCTCGAAGTTCTAAGGGAAGTTTATCTTCACTCAGACTCCTGTCATTGTTTATTAACAAATGACTTAAATCAATGGGAAACTCCAGAACTTTAGCGTTATCAGCCGCTAGGGTGCGGTAATAGTCACCAAAGGCTGGAGTGATCAAGATTGTTGCAGCTAACGCCGCTAATTCTCTACCCACCAAAGTTAATAATTCTGCTGAACCGTTACCAGGCAAAATCCACTCTGGTGGTAATTGATGGAAGTGACTGAGAGCTAGTCTCAGTTCACTATATTCTGGTTCTGGATAGTGCCTCAGACTACTAATTTGAGACTTAATCGCTGCGATCGCACTATCCGGTGGCCCTAAAGGGCTGATGCTTGCAGAAAAATCAAGAATAGCATCACGGGGACAGCCAGCCAGTGCTGCTGCCCAGGCTAAGTTTCCCCCGTGTGCTGGTTGCTGCATCAAAATAAAAATCCCGTAAACAAAACCTAAGATTTTGGGGGTGCGACTCTTTCTCTAAAGAGTTTACCAGCGGAGAAAGCAGGCACTTTAGTTGCCGGAATTTCCATTTTCTCATTGGTTTTGGGATTACGACCTTCACGGGCTTTGCGTTCCCGTGATTCAAAGGAACCAAACCCTACTAGTGTGACTTTATCTCCAGAGGAAACCGCTTCAATAATGGTTTCCAAAGCAGCGGTTAAAACCTGATCTGCTTGTTTTTTGGTAACACTAGCCTTTTCTGCCACTGCATCAACCAATTCGCCTTTGTTCATATAAACTCCTTCAGATTTACTTGAGATTTGTTAGAGATGCACCGTGTAGCATCTTTACTGAAATCTCTGTTTGCAGAATTACAAAAATCGCTTCTAGGGAGTATTTTTACTCAAAACGGCTACACATCCCGTAGACTCGACTTTTCAATGAATCATTCTAAGGTGTAGAAGCCTGAAGTGGATATATGAAACCGTTAATTTATATGGATTTCAGGATTTTTTGTGTTTTTTGGGGTTGTATTGCACTCAAAACCACCCCTAAAGTAGGAAAAAATACTTAGTAAAAACCCCTGTTGCGAGAGAAACAATTAAATTATTGGACAAGAGAAAAATCTGGATTCATGTCTGGTTGCTTCCTGATGAGACAATTTCTCCAGGTAATATTATGCCAGAGGCGATCGCTTCCAATTTCTCCCCATTAAGGATGGTAAGCTTGCCGCCTCGGCTATAGGCAATGACTGATTTCAGACTTTTCAGCAGCCGCACACGTTCTTCGTAAGTAATTTCAATACTCCGTGCCATGTGATAGTAAAATAACTTAACATTTAATACTGCACCTTGGAGAGTTGAAACGCTGCCTGATGTCGTTGCAAAGTACTGAATCAATCTCACCAAACGCACAATTGCTCTTTCTGACAGTAAGCTTAGTCAGGCCAGAGGTAAGAAACATGCACTCGCCACGCACCTACTTAGTCTACAGCTTCTCCTCATAGAACTGCCGCTAGTTCAGAAACTCAGCCAATTAGGCAAGCTTCAACAAAAGCAAAGCGCCTGGAAGCATTTGTCGGGAAAGCCTCAAGCAGAGAATTCTACCTCTGACTAAGTATATTCTTGGCGATCGCTGGTCACAAGTGAAGGTATGCAAAGGTTTGGAACGTTTTACTGTTTACCTTATAAATACCTTCTTTTCAGAAAATGAAATTCAGATGAAATTCTTCTCTGCTTAAAGATAGATATAAAAGATAACAGCACATTTGTTAGTGCCACTTTTTTATAAAAATGAAATTCAGATGAAATTCTTCTCTGCTTAAAGATGGATATATGAAATAACAGCACATTTGTTAGTGCCACTTTTTTATAAAAATGAAATTTAAATGAAATTCTTCTCTGCTTAAAGATGGATATATGAAATAACAGTGCATTTATTGATGTAATTTTTTGTAAAAATGAAATTTAAATGAAATACATTTCAGTCTAAAGACTGAGGTAAATTATTAAAATATTGTCTGGATGATATAGTAATTAGCTAACAAATCAAATATAGTGACAAAAGGTAACACAGTATCTAAAATTCCACGCATCTATAAACATTTAAAACTGTAATCTGCTTGGATTGTCGTACCAGAGTATAGCCATTATTGGCATCACGTATGCTTTGAATTAGACCACCACATCTTAATGTCTTTAGCAGATGATCTAGTCTCAAAAACGTGTTCTGTATTGGCTAAAAGCTTTATAGTGCAGGCATTGTAGCTCTCAATCAAATATGCCTTACCACCCTGAGCTTTTGCAAATTCTCATTACCGTTGATGCTAATCCAAACTCCAGATATTGAGGACTAACCGGAATAGTATTAGCAGATAACTTAAAAAAAAAGGTGATTGCTTCTTCTCCGGCAGTCACCTTTTACTTAGTCAATGCGAGCCTCAATTATGCCATAAATACAAACAATAATCTAGATTGTAAAATCATGATAAATAAAATTTACAGGCAATATAAAGTGATAATCTCTTAAGAGGAGAAAGCATTTGCTATCATCGCTACCATTTAGATACAGTTCATAAAATATGAGTTAAGACCAGGTTAATAAACATACATTTGAGGAAAATCTTAACCTTGCAGCTTGATAAAAGATTGGAAGGGTTTGTTTAATTCGGCATCAGTAAAATTTTCAAGCGTGAATAGAGCAATTATTAAATTATTAGTAAAGAGATGCTGAATTTACTGGTTATATATTGTATCTTTTATTTATGTTGAAACAGTGTATGTTTCTGATAGTGAGGCAGTATGAATCATCACCTAGTTGATGATTGATAGCCTTATAAGAAGCAACTTTCCTATGAAAATCTAGAAACTTATGAGAGAGCGAAACATCTTGAAGTTTACGCGCAAGCGTAAGCTTCCAACTTTGCTATTGATAGTATGTTGTTCATTTGCCCTTGCCATATTCTCGACGGCTCTATTTCCAGAGGTCGGTTTGGCAAACATTTTCTCCTCTGCTCCCATTGGGAGTAATACCCCTGATAATGCTGCATTACTGGCTCAACGACAAATAGAGGTTACAGCCAATGTATTTGATGTAGCAGAACCAGGCCCAGGAACTGTATTTACTCCAGCAGAACGTGTACCTCGTCGGAAGTTTGGTGTTGTCGGAACCTTCCCTCTGGGTCTGAAAGACCTTGATGCGTTGGTCTATCCTTCTGCAACTCGCACACAACGTGAGGCGTTGGTAGAAGGGATAGAGTTCTTTACAACACCCCACCTCGCAATAGAAGGTGCGGGGCCAATTGCCAACCAACAGATGTGCTTGGGTTGTCACTTGAGTTCAGCAGAGGCAACACCCAACAGCCGAGTAGTGCGTGACGTTTCTAACGTATCCCGCGCTGCACGTTCGACACCAACTAACTTCAGGTTTACAGCCATCGACCCAGCTACTGGTGGTGGAAGGCCAGCCGATAACCTTGATGCCATCAATAACACTGGGCGGACAGCTGCCTTTACAACCTTCGGTGACTATAACCCCACACAGAATATATTCGATCCTCTTGATGGGACTGCCCGAAATGGAGCCTCACCACGTCTCGGTGGCTTTGTTCAACACGTCCGTTTTTCCATCCCAGAGTGTCTGCCTGAGCGCATTCCAACAATTGCTGAAGACCCGAACTTACCCAACGTTGATCCGGTAACAAAACTTAGCTCCCTTGGTTTCAGAAGAGGTGTGGTAGAGTTTGCCGGGCCTCCATATATTGGTCGTGGTTTGATGGAAGCTATTCCTACAAATGACATCCGACGCTTTGAGGATGAAGGTTCTGATAGCCAAAGTATCCCCTCATCCCTTAACAATGCAGCTATCTTCGCCTGTACAGGTGACTGTGTTACTGGTAAAACCAACACTATCCCTGTCCCTTCAGAGACTGCTATCACTGCTGGTTCAGCTTTTGCCGGTGGTGTAGGGCGCTTCGGTCTTCGGTCTAACGGTGTAGAAATCCTCCAGTTTGTTGCCGGTGGTCTTCAAGGAGAAGTCGGGTTCACAAGTATTCTGAACCGTCGTGAACCAACTGACTCTCCTACCAATGTTGGTCGCCCAGGCTGTAATGATCCATATCCTGACACACCAGCAGATTCGTCGCTAGAAGCGCATCTCAGCGTACCATTGGGCGAACGGAACTTCCTTCGCATGACGGCTCCTCCGGAGTTTGGTGACACACTATTGGCGGTGTTGAATAATCCTACACGATCGCGTCCACCACAAAGTCCTGAAGGTCAAGTTAAGCGCGGAGCAGAGCTTTTTGGAATCGACTTAGTAGCCTTCTCTAACCGCATGATTCCAGGCCGCTTCCCAGCAGGTGGTGACGATCGCGATCCTAATGCTATCAACCGTCAAGATTCTATGGTTAGCTGTGTCACCTGCCATATCCCAGTTCAAAGAACAGGGCAGTCCCCAGCAACCACAACCAGAGACGGTGCGATCGTTGCTCAACATTTGAGCTATAAGTGGGCACCAATTTTCTCTGACCTACTTCTGCACAACGTACCTCAAATCGATGCAGAGCGTTGGGCTTCTTTACCTCGTGATCCACTAGTTGTTGACAGACAATATCAACCAACTCTCTCTAGAGAACAAGGTGCTACCACAGCTGTAGGTCGTTCCTTTGCTACCTTTGATATTCCCCGTAACTTAGCTGGCGACGTATTTGCAAACGGTCAAGCTGCTGCTTTTGGTGATGAGTTCCGCACACCACCCCTCATGGGCTTGGGTAGAATGGGTTCCCCATTCTTACACGATGCTCGTGTGTACTTGAGCAGACTCACATTTAACACCAACCCAGCTGGTACCGTATTCACCAACAGTCAAGTGACCAATGCGCCACTAGTAGTTCGCACCTTGGATGATGCTATCCGTGCAGCTATTGAGTTGCACGACTTACCAGTCCCCGATGATAGCCAGACACCTAACGTTCCTGGCGCAGGATGTCCAGTACCACCTGGTGGAGCCGTAGGCAATATTTCTTATGGCCCTTCACCAAGCAGTGTGATTTGTCCTCCTTACAATAGCGAGATTTCTAGAAACCACCGCAGTGATGCGAAGGAAGTGATTCGTCGCTATCGTGCTTTAAATCCTGCTGACCAGCAGGCCATGATTGAATTCCTGAAAGAGTTATAAAATTTACGACTACCTAAATATTCCTAGCTCTAACGGAATTTAATCTTTGTTCATTTTGATAATCACAGGAGAGATGAGCAATGCTCACCTCTCCTTTCTCTTACTTCACAAAATTGTCAGATACATCTGCATCTGTAAATTATCAAATTCAGAACTAACAGAGAGAAAAATCAAGGCATCGCATAATCCAGGAATGAATTGAATTGTTTTATCTCAATATCACAAAAATTATGCTAAAAGCCTCAACTATCAGTATTTCTTTTCTCCGTTAAAACAGCCAAGTTACTGAAAAAATCGATTTATTTAGGTAAAAGTTATGGCAAATATCAATGGTACGAACGGCAATGATAACCTCATTGGCACAACTGGCAATGATATTATTAGAGGCCTTGCAGGGAATGATACCTTATCGGGTAATGGTGGCAACGACATTATAGATGGTGGTGCTGGAAATGATAGCCTCAATGCTGCCACTGCTGTTGCCAGTTCCACAGGGAACAGTATCCTCAGAGGTGGAACAGAAGATGATTTTTTAGATATTACCAGTTCTTCAGGAAATAATCTTTTAGAAGGTGATGATGATAATGATACTCTACTAGCTATCTTTTCTCTTGGGAATAACACCCTGAGTGGCGGTGAAGGTGACGACATCATTGATATCAGTTTTTCCGCAGGAGACAATCTGGTTGAAGGTGGTAATGGGAATGATGAGATTTATGCAGAGCGAGTTGAAGGAAATAACAGCCTATATGGTGGTGCAGGTAATGACTCCTTCTTCATCAGCAACATTGTGCCACAAGAGTCAAGTTCCATAACAACAACTCAAATAGTCGATGGGGAGGATGGCGAAGATTATCTCTCAGTTGATTACAGCGATGCTGATGCACCGATTTCTTCATCTTTCAATAGTGCGACAAACATTGGCACAATCACCGCTGGAACAAATGAGGTGAGCTACAGCAACATCGAAAGTCTGAACATTATTGGTACAGAGTTCGATGATTTCATCACAATTAGCAATGCGCGTTTAGATGACAATATCGACTTGAGTGATGGAGACAACAACATCGCAGGTGAAGATGGCAATGACGTAATCCTAGCTTCCTTTACCACAGGAAATAACACCCTGAGTGGCGGTGAAGGTGATGACATCATCGATATCAGTTTTTCCGCAGGAGACAATCTGGTTGAAGGTGGTAATGGGAATGATGAGATTTATGCAGAGCGAGTTGAAGGAAATAACAGCCTATATGGTGGTGCAGGTAATGACTCCTTCTTCATCAGCAACATTGTGCCACAAGAGTCAAGTTCCATAACAACAACTCAAATAGTCGATGGGGAGGATGGCGAAGATTATCTCTCAGTTGATTACAGCGATGCTGATGCACCGATTTCTTCATCTTTCAATAGTGCGACAAACATTGGCACAATCACCGCCGGAACAAATGAGGTGAGCTACAGCAACATCGAAAGTCTGAACATTATTGGTACAGAGTTCGATGATTTCATCACAATTAGCAATGCGCGTTTAGATGACAATATCGACTTGAGTGATGGAGACAACAACATCGCAGGTGAAGATGGCAATGACGTAATTCTAGCTTCCTTTACCACAGGAAATAACACCCTGAGTGGCGGTGAAGGTGATGACATCATCGATATCAGTTTTTCCGCAGGAGACAATCTGGTTGAAGGTGGTAATGGGAATGATGAGATTTATGCAGAGCGAGTTGAAGGAAATAACAGCCTATATGGTGGTGCAGGTAATGACTCCTTCTTCATCAGCAACATTGTGCCACAAGAGCCAAGTTCCATAACAACAACTCAAATAGTCGATGGGGAGGATGGCGAAGATTATCTCTCAGTTGATTACAGCGATGCTGATGCAGCAATCTCTTCAACGTTCAATGCTTCAACCAACAGTGGCAGAATTACCGCAGGTACAAATCGGGTTAACTACAGCAACGTCGAAAGTCTGAATATCATTGGCACAGACTACAGTGATAGCATTGTCGGCAGCAATGGCAATGATACACTTTCTGGTGGTAGTGGTGGCAATGATCGGATCAATGGTGGTGCAGGTGACGATACATTAAATGTTGACTATTCAACAGGCAATAACCTTCTGAATGGTGGCGCTGGAAATGATGTGCTTTCCGCTATTGGTGCTTCTGGTAATAACACCCTCGATGGTGGAGTGGGTGACGACAGACTAATTGCGGATGATTCAACAGGCAATAACTTGCTGAATGGTTACAACGGTAATGATGAGCTTTCTGCTATTGGTTCATCTGGGAATAACACCCTCAATGGTGGTGCAGGTGACGATACATTAAACGTTGACTATTCAACAGGCGATAACCTGCTAAATGGTGGTACTGGTGATGATGAGCTTTCTGCTGTTGGTTCATCTGAGAATAACACCCTCAATGGTGGCGCTGGTAGAAACACATTAAATGTGAATCAATCTACCGGCAACAACGTCCTCAATGGTGACAATGCTGATGATTATCTGTCGGCGGTGGCTTCTGAGGGGAATAACATCCTCATTGCTAGAGGTGGGAACGACATATTAATTGTGGATAGTTCCAGTGGCAATAACTTACTAGATGCCGGTACTGGTAATGATGAGCTTTCTGCGATTGGTTCATCTGGTAAGAATGCCCTCAATGGTAGTAATGGTAATGACACATTGACTGTCGATGGTTCTAGTGGCACTAACATACTGAATGGTGGCAGTGGTAATGATTATCTTTCGGCTGCTGGTGCTTTAGGTAATAACACCCTCGACGGTGGTACTGGCAATGATATCCTGATTGGCGGGAATGGAAATGATTTTCTGATAGGTGGCAGAGGTAGTGATCTCATCTCTGGAGGTGGTGGTGCAAATACCTTTGTATTTAATAGTTTCAATGAAGGTACTGATACTATTAGTGACTTCAGCACAACTAATGACATCATTCAAATATCTGCTGCTGGTTTTGGTGGTGAATTGTTAGCTGGTTCACTTTCGATTAGTCAGTTTACTTTGGGAACATCTGCAACAAGTAGTGACCAGCGATTTATCTATAACAACACGACTGGTGCGCTATATTTTGACCGAGATGGTAGCACTGGTGGATTTAGACAGGTGCAACTCGTACAACTATCTAGTGCGCCTTCACTGAGTATCAGCAATTTTGTGATTGTTTAAAGATTTCTACAAAATAAATTATTTGCTAGTCATCTGGCACATTTGAAATAGTTCAGCAAAACAAGGTTGCGCTCATAGCGTGACCTTTTATTTATTAATGATTTGTGGAAGCGATAATTATAGAGGAAGCCGGATTGTAAATGTAGTACCCAAACCAGATTGACTTTGAACGTGAATATTCCCTTTGTGAGCTTGGACGATCGCCAAAGCAATGGCTAAACCTAAACCAGAACCACCAGAACTACGGGAGCGATCGCGATCTACTCGATAGAACCGATCAAAAATTCGCTGTTGATGTTCGGGTGCAATCCCAATTCCTGTATCTTGAACCTTTATAATTGCATAAAGCTCACTAACTTCTAAAAAAATAATAACTTTTCCCCCACTATGTGTTGCTTGAATTGCATTAATAATTAAGTTAGCAATTAAACGATAAAGCTGTTCTTCATTTCCCTGAACATAAACTTTTTTTGTAACTTGCATCTGCCTAGCGAGATTTACTTGATTCTCTATTGCTAAAAATGCTAACTCCTCAATTAAATCGCTAATTAAGTCATTCAAACAACAAAGCTGATATTCTACTGTTATTTGTTTTTGATCTATTCTTGTCAACAACAACAAATCACCAACTAATTGTGATAAGCGATAATTTTGGCGTTTGAGGACATCTAAAGTTCCATTATTTGATTTTGGTTCTTGCTGTAACTTGATAGCAGCCTCAATAGTAGAGTGCATTGCTGCTAAAGGTGTACGGAACTCATGGGCAGCATCAGCAGTAAATTGTTGCATCTGTTGATAGGAAGAATACACAGGTTGCATTGCCCTTTCTGCTAACCACCAACTAGACAAAGCAACAAAAATCATCGAAATTGGCAATCCCAAAATCAAAGTTAATCTCAAATCAGCCAGATGTTGCTCCAAATCAGTGATACTACGTGCTACTTGTAGATAACCTGAAACTTGGTTTTGAGTATACAAAGGTAAAGTGATTTGACGGTATCGAGTCCCAAAAGAATCAGTAATTATTTGCCAGCGTTGTGATGAGAAGGTAAGTTGTAATTTATCAAATCTTATACCTGTACTTGCAAATACTTTTTCCGAACTATCCAATAAGCGTACATAGTAATTAACCTGATTAGCAGCATCCTCTATTGGTTGTTTAATAATAGTTGTTTTAGGCAAACAGTTTGTAGAAGCTATACATAATTCTAAGGAAAGTTCTTGAGCAATTTGTTGTAAATGTCCAGGTTGTTGCCAAGCAGGTTCAATACTTTTATGAAGTGCCTTTGCTACTGATTTTAATCCCTGGTCTATAGTTTCATAATAAGTATGAGCAATTACAGTATAAACTCCTAAACTAGATAGCCCTAAAATACTACCCATGACTAGGGTATACCAAGCTGCTAATCTCAACCGAGTATTGTGGAAAATAGGATTGCGTTCCATATAAATTAACTGCCTATTTCCGTAGCCTGAATATTGAGACGATAACCTACACCATAAATAGTTTCTATCAAAGCTTCGCTGTCTTCTTCTCCTAATTTACGTCTCAATAAGCGAATTTGCGCTGCTACTACATTGCTGACTGGTGCTGCGCCAACTTCCCAAAGTTGATTAATAATCTGGTCGCGGTTGATAATTTGGTTAGGATGTCGCATGAAATATTCTAACAATTGAAATTCCTTAATAGTTAAAGATAAGACTTGCTTTTCACCGTTAGTATACTGGCGAGTTAGTTCATGAGTGTTGTAATTAAGTGTCAGGCAACCTATTTGTAAACGTCGGGGTTGGACTTGGGGTGTAAGCGTTATTCCTGTGTAAGAAGCCCGCCTTTGTAAGGCTCGCAATCTGGCCAGCAATTCTGCCATATCAAAAGGTTTAACTAAATAATCATCTGCACCGCTATCTAGACCAATAATTTTTTCTTCCATCCGGTCTTTAGCAGTTAGCATCAACACAGGTAGGGTTAATTGGTGATCGCGCAACCACTTACACAACTTTATGCCAGAAATTCCAGGCAACATCCAATCAAAAATCGCTAATGTGTACTCAGTCGAGCAGTTTTTGAGATATTGCCATGCCTGAGTCCCATCAAGAAACCAATCTACTACATACGCCTCATGACTAAGAACTTGTTTGATTGCTGCACCTAAATCCGCTTCATCTTCAACTAATATCAGCCGCATAGTCAACCCAGTGCTAAAAGCTTTCTTTAAATTATGCTGGCAAAAGAACGTCAATCAATTTTGGGTGTTTTGAGTCAATTTCCGAGAAAATTATTTATGTTAGTTTTCTTTGTGACAAAGCGGCTGTAACAGCCGCTTTGTCAAGGAGAATTTCTGCCCCTTTCTGCGTCGAGAGGGTTTGGGGAGAAGTTCATCGAACTCACGTCACTCTATTGAGGAACTTTTAGATTCTCTGCGCCTTGAGTGACTTTAGCAGAATCAATGCGATCGCCTTGCTGAATTTTGTTCACCACATCAAAGCCATCTGTGACATAGCCAAATACAGCGTAGTTACCATCCAGAAAACCCAAATCAGCTAATGCAAAGTAAAACTGTGAAGAAGCTGAGTCTGGTTGTTGCGATCGCGCCATTGCGATCGCACCTTGTTTATGGGTTAATTCTGGTGTTTTAGTTACACCAGCCATTTCAAAGGTTTTACTGTAAATTGGGCTGGCTTCACCTTTGGGTTTGATTTCTAAAGGTACATAACGTTCATTGCCACTTTTCGGGTCAATATAGCCGCCTGTCCCTAATCTACCAGCAGGAACTTTGGGGTCTTTCCCTTGAGGATCGCCACCTTGAGCGACGAAAGGTTGAGGATCGCGCACCACTCGATGGAATGCCAACCCATCGTATACACCTTTTTGGACTAAATCTACAAAGTTACCAGACGTAATTGGGGCATTTATGCCGTCTACTTCGATAGTGATTGGCGAACCTTTTACCGTCATCACCACAGTAGCTTTGCCTTCGAGCCGTGGTAAATTGTTCATTCCTGGGATACTCTCACTTATTGTTTCAGATACAGACGTTGCTTCAGTAGTAGTTGTGGTACTGGTTTCGGTGGCTGTAGATGTAGGAGATGAAGAATTAGAGCTAACTTGCTGCGTGGAACATCCTCCCAACATTAAAGCAGCGGCCATCAAAAACGTAACCAAAAATTTTGTCAATATTAAACGCATTTTCAGGTACTGACTCAACCAGAGTATCTTAGCCCAATTTGCAATACGCAATACTTCTCTACGAGAGGCTACGCGGTAATCGAGCGAAGTCGAGATTAGTTTATTTTCATACTTTACGCGATGTGCGACTGATTTTTAAAACCTCTCCCCTGCCAGGCTACGGTGTACACACAAGTCCAAGTAAAGTAATAAGGGAAGGAGTTGCGGGGAGTAAAAGGCAGTGGAAAATCCAATCAGAATACACGCGCAAGCAGTGGATGGAAAAGCATTTGGAGATCCGCGACTCTCTAAAAGGGGCATCATTGTACGAAGCTTTGGGAAAACATCAATCAGTGAGCATTCGCCGAATAAGTAAAAATAGAGCCGAACAAGATACTATCGGTTTTTGGAGAATGAGAATGTGACAGTAGGGGAATTAGTGGGAAGCCTATCAGACCACTGCGTATCTCATGTAGAAGGAAAGCATATATTAGCTATCAGTGATACCAGCGAAATTAACTTGCAGTCTCATGTAGGAAGATGGAAAGCCACAGGTTTAGGTGTGGAAACAACACAGATATAGGATTTTATATTCATCCGACACTAGTGGTCTACCAACCCAACATTGCCATGTAGATCGACCAGGGAAGGGGAGGTTTGGAGAGGGGTTTTAAAAATCAGTCGCACATCGCGTGAAATAATTCTTTAGTATAAACTCGCCAATTTGGCAATCTTTACAAGAAGTTTCGGGTACACTATAGACAAACAAAATCTAGTAAGTAGATAGCAGTAAATAGTGTACGCTTTACGACAAGAGCAAGCTAATTTCACCGCCTCGATAAACCAGTCATCTCTGATTGATCCCGCCGTCATCAGAGCAGCTGGCAAGATTTATTACACATATTGTGAGGTACATCCTGAAATCGTTGGGCAAGCTTCCGGGGTAGCAATTAATCGAGTTAATCATCGGGGTAAGGTGATTTTTACTCACCAACCCGTCCTCTTACCCCAAGAATGTTTTGTGCCTTTGAATCAAATTGAATCGCACATGTATTAAGTAGTCGGACACAATAAAATTCATGGGTGGAGATAGGCCACAGGTTAAAGGCTTCCGCCGTGAGCGTCAGCCGAACGGTTACAGGTTACAGTCAAAAATTTGTGTAATTAATTCTGCCTGATTACTTAGTCAATAGTCATTGGTCATTTGACAAAAGACAAATGACAAAGCACAAATGACACAGGACAATTGACACATGACTATATGGACTTTTTAATGGCTGTTCCGGCAATTATTGTTGTTTTCGCCTTGGGTGCATCTATAGGTAGCTTTATCAACGTTGTTGTTTATCGATTACCTGCGGGTTTGTCGATTCTTTGGCCGCCTTCTCGTTGCCCCCATTGCTTAAACCAGCTAAAAGCTTATGATAATGTACCCGTGCTGGGATGGTTGTGGTTAAGAGGAAAATGCCGTTATTGTAAAAGTAAGATTTCTATTCGTTATCCGGTGGTAGAGGCGATAACGGGCTTAATTTTTGTCATCGTTTTTGTAGTATTTCAAGTTTCCATCGCCACATTAGGATATTGGGCTTTTTGCAGTTGGTTATTAGCGTTAGCGTTAATTGACTTAGATACAATGACTTTACCTAATGCCCTAACTCAATCGGGGTTAGTGCTAGGCTTGGGATTTCAGATGGTTAGCGGTTTTTTCTCAGAAGCCAGCGGAGTAGGATTAATCAGACACCTAATGATGGGGATAGTCGGCGCAGTTATCGGCTTATGGCTATTTGATGCGATCGCCATTGGTGGTTCAATAGCTTTAGGGAAAACCGCAATGGGCGCAGGAGATGCCAAACTAGCTGCGATGATGGGTGCTTGGTTGGGTTGGCGATATTTACTCTTAGCTGGTTTGATTGCCTGTACTGTGGGAGTATTAATAGGTGGAGTTGTAGTTATGCGATCGCAACGCAAAACGGGAATCAAAATCCCCTTCGGCCCTTTTTTAGCTCTAGGAGCAATCATAACTGTATTCACCGGACCGAATATCTTATCAGCCTACTTGCAGTTATTTAATCTATCCCAATAACGCAGTATTGAAAGCACGATCATTGGATTTCAATTACTTGGTAAACAGGTAGAAAAAACACAACTAAATATATATAAATAAATCTATCAAGAGTGAATTGATTCAATTGGATTTGTGAAAATCGCCAGACTCAGATTCTCGAATTATCAAAAAATTTGGGAATCTTGTAGTTGTTTACCTGAGATTGGGAAATATATAACTTAAGTTCATTTTATTTTCCCAACGGGTAAGCAACAAAATTATGGTCGGCAATCTGATTACTGTAGATAAAGATACTTACGAATCTCTGCAAAAAGAACTAATACAGTTGCGTCAGGTAGTTGTCCAGCGTCAGCACACCCAGTCATCAAGTAACCCAGAGCAAATAAATTTGTTTATTGAACATACGCCTGCGGCGATCGCTATACTAGATGATCGAATGCACTACTTGTTAGCAAGTCGGCGTTGGCGAGAAGATTATAATTTGGGCAATAAAGAAATTATTGGTCGCTCTCATTATGAAATTTTCCCAGATACTTCTCAGTCTTGGCGAGAAATTTACCAACGCTGTCTAGCTGGAGCCATTGAAAAATCCGAAGAAGATGTCTTTCCTCGTGGCGATGGAACCATTGATTGGGTGAAGTGGGAAATACATCCTTGGTACAACAATTCTGGTGAAGTTGGCGGCATCATTATCTTTAGTCAAGTAATTACCCATCGCAAACAAGCAGAAATCGCTTTAGCAAATAGCGAAAGGCGTTTAACAGATATTGCCACTAACTTACTTGGGGCAATTTTTCAGTTCACTAACCGCAATGGTGTTTGGATAGTTGACTATATCAGCGATTTTATTTGGCAGCTTGCAGGTATCACAGCAGCCGAAATGATGGAAGATTTTAATTGTTTTCTTGCCTGTGTGCATCCAGAAGATTTTGATAGTTACGTAGCCTCAGTCGTAGAAGTACTGGAAAATCCCATTTCTTGGCATTATGAAGGGCGCTTAATCAAACCCAATGGTGAAATTCGCTGGTGGCAAGGTGATTCAACACCTACACAAAATGAGCAAGGGGAGATTATCTTTTGTGGTGTACTTTTGGATATTACAGAACGCAAGGTAGCAGAAACCGCACTTAAACAATTGAATGAGGAATTAGAAGCGAAAGTAGAGGAACGCACCGCAGCTTTACGCCAGAGTGAAGCACGGTTTCAGAAGCTGGCAGATAACGTACCAGGGATGCTTTATGAATTCTGTCTCTATCCAGATGGTGCAATGTCTTTTCCATTCGTTTCCTCTGGTTCACGAGAAGTTTTAGGGTTAAAACCACAACAAATCAAAGCAGATGCAGCATTTGCATTTGCTTATGTCCACCCTGATGATGCTTCTGGGTTGCAAGCTGCAATTATGCAGTCTGCCAAAACTCTGCAAAATCTTAAATACGAATGGCGTGTGAGAACTCCCTCTGGAAAAAAGAAATGGGTTCAAGGTGTTTCTCGACCGGAGCGCCAACCGGGAGGCGAAATTATCTGGTATGGTTGCTTAATTGATATTAGTGAACGGCAACAAGCCGAGCAACAACTCAAAGAACAAGCACAGTTTTTGCAAAGCATCTGGGAAGGCGTAGACTACGGTATCTATGTTTTAGATGTTTTGGATGAAGGAACAGAGTTTCGTTACGTTAAATTTAATCCTGCCATCCTCAACGCTAGTTTGATACCTTTGAAACCTTTGTTAGGCAAAACAATGGCAGAATCGCTACCTGCTGAGATGGCACATCATTATCGCCAACGCTACAGGACATGTATCCAATCTCGCAAAACTTTATTTTTTGAGGAATCTTTCTTAGCTAATGAACAAGAAATTTGGTGGTTGTTCAATGTCACACCCCTTTTTGACAGTTCCTCCCAAATTTATCAATTAGTTGTCACCATAACTAACATCACAGAACGCAAGCAAGCTGAAAAAGAACGACAAATGTTTGTCTCACTAATTGAAAATAGCAGTGACTTTATTGGTATAGCTGATCTAGAAGGGAAACCACTGTTTATTAATGAAGCTGGACTTAAGCTAGTTGGTATTGAAAATTTAGAAATTGGTAAAAATTTCAGTGTTTCTGACTATATATATCCTGAAGACAGAGAAGACTTAACGCAGCACATGATTCCTGAGATGATGGAACGCGGTGTATGGCAAGGTGAATATCGTTTCCGACACTTTCAAACAGAAGAACCAATCCCAGTTGACTACAACATGTTTGTGATCAAAAACCAAGAAACTGGTGAGCCTCTGTGTATGGCAACTATTACCCGTGATATCCGCGATCGCAAACAAGCAGAAGTTAAATTACAAGAACAAGAACAATTTTTACGCACCATTTATGATGGATTTCCTCAATTAGTATTTGTAGTCAATGTGCTAGGAAATGGTGAGTTTCGTTTTGCAGGTTGTAACTCAGCATTAGAAAAAGTCGTAGGCATTAATCATGCAAGCATTTTTAATAAAACTCCAGAAGAATTGCATGGTTTGGTTGAAGGCGCAGTCGTGACTCAGCGCTATCAAAGCTGTGTAGAGGCTGGTACTAGTATTAATTATGAAGAATGTTTGACTTTCGATGGTCAAGAAACTTGGTGGTTGACAACACTTAATCCCTTGAAAAATAGTGAAGGTATAGTTTATCAAATTGTCGGCTCAACTTTGAATATTACAGACCGCAAACAAGCAGAAGCAGAACTTCAAGCCAGTCAGCACTTTATTCAACGCATTGCTGATTCTTCTCCTAATATTCTCTACATCTTTGATTTAGAAGAACAACGCAATGTTTACGCAAACAATGAAATTTCTACTCTTCTTGGTTACTCCATCGAAATAGTTCAGCAGATGGGAGAAAACCTAATTCCAAATATTATTCATCCAGACGATTTAGAGGCAATCAAACATAATCAACAAAAATTACGTACTGCCAAAGATGGCGATATTTTTGAGTTTGAATTTCGACTGAAAAAATCAACCGGTGAATGGTCTTGGTTATATAGTCGAGAAACACCCTTTACTCGTAATATTAACGGTAAAGTTAAGCAAGTCTTAGGTGTTTCAACTGATATTACTGAACGCAAACAGGCTGAAATTAAATTACAACAACAAGCCAAAAACTTGGAACAAACTTTATTGGAATTGCAACGAACTCAATCCCAACTTATCCACAGTGAAAAAATGTCTTCACTGGGTAACATGGTTGCAGGTGTTGCTCATGAAATAAATAACCCAGTTAACTTCATTCATGGTAATCTTATTCCTGCCAGTGAGTATACCTTAGACTTACTACGACTAGTAGAACTTTATCAACAACATTTTACCGATCCTCCAGAAGAAATTCAATCTGAAATTGACGCTATAGACCTTAATTTCCTCAAAGAAGACTTAATTAAACTTCTTCAATCTATGCGAGTAGGAACTCAACGCATCCGTGAAATTGTTCTATCATTGCGTAACTTCTCGCGTCTAGACGAAGCCGAATTCAAGCAAGTAAATATCCATGAAGGTATAGATAGCACTTTGATGATTTTACATAACCGCTTGAAATGTAAACCAGACCATCCAGAAATCGAAATAATTAAAGAATATGGTAATTTACCTCTAGTTGAATGTTATCCTGGGCAACTAAATCAGGTATTTATGAACATTTTGAGCAATGCTATTGATGCTTTGGATGAGGCTTTTATCGGTGAACAAGGAGAAATTTCTATCTACACTGAAGTCATCGATAATAACCGAGTAGCTATCCACATATCAGATAATGGTATGGGAATTCCTCAACATGTTATTTCCAAACTTTTTGACCCTTTCTTTACTACTAAAGATGTAGGTAAGGGTACTGGATTAGGTCTATCAATTAGTTACCAAATTGTGGTAGATAGGCATGGTGGAAAATTATCGTGCAACTCAACACTAGGGAAAGGTACAGAATTTATAATTGAAATTCCTGTAATTCAACTAGAAAATCGGAAATAACTCTAAGAGCGTGTTTGAAAAGTTTTTTGCTAGAATGATAAGCTGTTGATAATGGCTCAAGTTAGAAAAAATGGAGAAAGCAGTAACTCTAGAAGATGCTCTTACATTGGTAAAGCAACTTTCATTAGTAGATAAAATACGCTTGATTGAACAAGTTGCACCTCAGATTGAAAAAGAGTTGATAACAATTCAGCCGCAACCGCGAACTTCCTTAAGAGGACTGTGGAAAAATAGTAACATCTCAGAATCAGATATTGCTGAAGTGAGACAGCAAATGTGGTCAAACTTCCCCCGCGAGGATGTTTGATGTCTGATTTGGTAACTGATACCCATGCTTTGATTTGGTATTTAGAAGATAGTCCAAACCTCAGCACTGCTGCTAACCAGGCTTTTGAAAGATGCGATCGCGGTGAGATTGTTATTTATATTCCCACAATTTGCCTTGTAGAAATTGTTTATTTACAAGAAAACGGGCGTATATCAGCCCAAATGAAAACGCAGCTAGATGCTGCGTTAATAGCTGAAAATACTGTGATATAAAGGCACTAGTTAGCAATTGAAATGAGAAATTAAATTTTATAAAATTTATGCTTATGAAAATTTCACATAAAGCCTCTAGAGATGGTAATATTAACCCTACTATATATAATTACCTTCATTTGCTAACTGATGATACTTTACATCATAATACTTACAACATGCGCCATCCGTTAGCTATTTATAATATGTCTTTAGGGCGTGTTATATCTGCATTTGTTCCAATTTTGGACGAAATAGATAAAGTTCAAACAGCCTTATTAAATGTTAAAGGAAATATTAATTATGATTTAAGTAAATTTCCGACGCTTCAGAAAGAATTATTAGACTCATTACTTTCTCATATTGATGACTGCTATCATATTCTTAAAACTATTTATCCTCCATCGCAATCCCAATCATCAACTCTATTTGTGGAAAAATGGTTAGAAGAAGTTAAACATCCTACTATTAATAAATTTAAACAAGATATTAAAACCTATAGAGATTCTCTCGCTCCTATAGTTAATCATATTAAGCATGGGCATGGTAGAGTTCGTAGTTTTATAATCTATTCTAAAGATTCAAATTTTTTTGCATATCACAAGGAAAGCAGCGTTAGATATTATCCTTGGAATCCACGTATTCCTGGTTACTATATAGAAGGTGTACAAGCTGATGGAAAAATTGGCCCTGACCCAAAAATCCATCCTCAAAATACAGCCATTTCACTTAATTATGATTTGCGATATCACTTCGTTCATATTTATCTGGTTGGACTTTATCTTAAGAATTCTTTAGTTGATGCAATCAGTAAATTATACAAACGAAAAATAGATTTACCAGGACAGATTGAATCAAACTATATTTCCGCAAAAATAGAAAACGTTGCTGCAAGAATTAGCAAACTTCCAACACTGTTTTTTCCAGATGAGTTTGATAAAACTGTTGCTAGTGTTATTTATCGCAAGAAAAATGAAGAATCGGAGTTAACTGTAGAATATCCAAGTTCAAATATTACTAAATGGCAGGGAAAAGTTATGATGTATTTTAATATCCATTTAGAAGATAGAATGAGTACAGATTATCAATTACCATACGGAGGATTTAAATTTAAATAATTAACTCTTAAGAAACACATTGCATTGAGTCAGAAATAGGGATGAGTCCTAAACCAAAAATCAAAGCTTTTTTCTTGAGGTTATTGACTACCCGTTTTCTATACTGTTGCTCATAAGCATCAATACCAGGTTCAATGAATGTATCACCAAAATGTCTTAATCCGAAGTGAAATTAACTTAAACCAAGACTTCTGAAAATTATAAAGTTACTATTTGTTTCTGATTTGTATCGTTGTGATTTTTAAAATTAATTTTATATTAGTAAAGTAAACAAAATCATCTTTAAAATTCCTTAATTAAAGTTGTTCATCTTTCTACTAAAGTTTATTCTTTCATCGCTGGATACTGTTGTAACACTTGCTGTAAATATTGCCCAGTATAAGACTGAGGATTCTTCGCCACATCTTCAGGTGTTCCAACCGCAATTACTTCGCCGCCTTTATCGCCACCTTCAGGCCCCAAATCTATTACCCAGTCAGCACAACGAATTACATCTAAATTGTGTTCAATTACTAAAATCGAATTACCTTTATCTACTAGTCTTTGCAAGACATCTAACAATTTATGCACATCATAAAAAGATAGTCCTGTGGTGGGTTCATCAATTAAATAAAGTGTCTTTCCTGTGGCGCGACGAGATAATTCTGTGGCTAATTTCACACGCTGTGCTTCACCACCAGATAAGGTAGTTGCGGGTTGTCCAAGTTGAACGTAACCCAACCCGACATCAAATAAAGTTTGTAAGCGTGTAACCGCTTTCGGAATATTTTGGAAAAACGCTAAACTCTCCTCAACAGTCATGTTGAGAACATCAGAAATAGACTTATCTTTGTATTTCACCTGCAAGGTGTCGCGATTATATCTTGCACCTTTACAAACTTCGCACTGTACGTAAACATCAGGAAGAAAGTTCATTTCAATGACGTTCACACCCTGTCCACTGCAAGCTTCGCAACGTCCACCTTTAACGTTGAAGGAAAATTGTCCGGGTTTGTAACCTCTAGCCTTGGCTTCGACAGTTTGGGAAAATACATCGCGAATCACATCGAAAACACCTGTGTAAGTTGCAGGGTTAGAGCGTGGTGTGCGTCCGATGGGAGATTGGTCGATTACAATGGCTTTATCAACTGAATTTAATCCCTGAATTTTTTCTAATTCTTTTGGTGAAGGAACTTTTTTTGTTAAATGATGTTGTAAAGATGGGTAAAGTAATTCGTTAATTAAAGTAGATTTCCCCGAACCAGAAACACCAGTGACGGCGACAAGTTTACCCAGAGGAATTTCGACATTGATATTTCTTAAATTGTTGCGATGGGCGTTTTTAATTATTAAACTGCGACCATTACCTTCGCGGCGTTCTGCTGGTGTTTGAATTACTCTTTTTCCTGATAAGTATGCACCCGTTAATGATTTTTCTGCTGTTAACAATGCTTGTAAATCACCTTGAGCAATAATATGACCGCCGTGAATTCCTGCACCGGGGCCAATATCAACTAAATGGTCAGATGCACGGATAGTTTCTTCATCATGCTCAACCACAATTAAGGTATTACCTAAATCACGTAATCTAATTAAAGTTTTGAGTAGTCTACCATTATCTCGTTGATGCAAACCAATACTTGGTTCGTCTAAAACGTAGAGAACTCCTGTTAAGCCAGAACCAATTTGTGTTGCTAGACGAATGCGTTGTGCTTCGCCACCAGAAAGAGTCATGGCGGGACGGTCAAGTGTGAGATAATTTAAGCCTACATCTAACAAAAATTGCAATCTTGCTTTAATTTCTCGCAAGACTAAATCGGCAATTTGTAGCTGGCGATCGCTCAATTTTAAATCATCAATTCTTGCCTGACAATCTTGAATTGATACACCAGTTAAATCTAAAATTCCGTATTGTCCTAACTTTACCGCCAATGCTTCCGGTTTTAACCTTTTCCCACCGCAAACTTCACAGGGTTGGTCAATTAAATATTGCTCTAATTTTTGCTTAACTAATTCCGAACCACCTTCATATTGTCTCTGCAATATAGGAAGTACGCCTTTGAATTGGGTTTTAGCTGTTTCTTGGTTTTTATCTTCTCCATTTAAAATAATTTGCTGTTGTTCTTCTGTTAACTTGCTCCAATTTGTTTGTAATTCAAACCCATGCGCCTGACCTAAACTGTAAAGTAATTCCAAATAATAAGAATTATCTTTTTCAGACCAAGGAGCGATCGCAGCATATACTGGTGCTTCAGAATCAGGTATGACTAATTCCGCCGAAAATCTTCTTAAAGTCCCAATGCCATGACAGTGAGGACATGCACCATAAGGAGAATTGAACGAGAACAAGCGCGGCGATAATTCTTCCATCACCGCGCCATGTTCTGGACAAGCAAAGTTTTCTGAAAATACGATTTCTTCTTCTTTCGCTTCTTGGCTATCAGTAGCTAGACTCACAAGAATGTTAGCAATACCACTAGATTGTTTAAGGCACGTAGATAAAGAATCGACTAAACGCTCTTGAAGTCCGTCTTTTTTAACTAAGCGGTCAATTACAACTTCAATTGTATGTGTAATATTTTTATCTAATTCAATTGAATCTGAGAGTTCGCGCACATCGCCATCAACGCGCACCCGCACAAAACCTTGGGAAGCCAGACTAGATAACAGCTTGCGGTGAGTTCCTTTTTTACCTCGGACAACAGGCGCAAGAATTTGAAATTTCGTGCGGTCTGGTAAGTCCATGATGCGGTCAACCATCTGATCAATGGTTTGGGGAGCAATACAGCGATCGCATATGGGACAATGGGGTTCACCAGCCCGACCAAATAACAGCCTGAGATAGTCGTAAATTTCTGTCACCGTCCCCACAGTAGAACGAGGGTTATGAGATGTAGATTTTTGGTCAATGGAAATCGCTGGACTTAAGCCGTCAATCGCTTCAACATCTGGTTTATTTAACTGTCCTAAAAATTGCCTTGCATAAGCGCTGAGAGATTCTACATAACGCCGTTGACCTTCAGCAAAAATCGTGTCAAACGCCAGGGAAGACTTACCCGAACCTGATACACCAGTAAACACTATCAGGCGATCGCGCGGTAATTCCAAGTCAATATTTTTCAGATTATGCTGCCTAGCACCCCGAATCCTAATGGTATTTTGGCTATTGTGGTTGGTGTCGGGAAGACGACCATTGAGTAGGGATGCGGCTAACTTATTATCTGACATATTGGCAGGCTGATAGTGAGAGGCAGTATGAAACAGTTCTTAATAATACTATTTTTACTATGGTTATAGTAGAACAATAGTACTGTTTTCGGTAGGGATTGTCCCATATTCATGCCACAGAGATCTTTCTCTATCTGCTAATTTTGGCAGCATCCCGATTTTACATCCAGCTGAGGGCGAAACTATGGTATTGCAAATCTAACCGCAGATGTAGTTACATATGTTAGGACAGCGTTGATTGCTCAAAGATTTGTAGACGCAAAACGACTTACCGTAGAGTAGAAACTGGGCTTATACTCTACGCCTCGCTACCGCTAACAGCACTTTGCTGTATTTATTACCGGAGATTTATTTTGGTATACTGTCGAGGGATGTATAGCAGTAGCCAAGGCAGTTAGGACATCGGCCAATGATAAAACTCATGCACTAAAAGACTTTTAACCCTGTCACCTGCGGTCACTGAGCGGCTGGTGAGCGCAGTCGAACCATGCCGAAGTGTCACCTGTTCCCTGTCACCTGCTATAAAACCATTGTTAACGCTCCCGATGTCATGGTAGTTCTTGGTAGATCAAAAGGAGATAGACTGTCGATACCATAAACTGCAAGTTGCTTGACAAGGAATTTATTGATGGCGCTATTTGTAAGAAGAATATCTAATTATTAGCCTTTGTACCTCTACAAAATTCGCCTATCTGCAAATTTCTCTCCATAGCTAATGTTTATAGTTGCGGAAAATACAGATAAGCATAGTTATATTAAGTTTTGTAACTATTACTGCAAATTCCGTCCAACGATAGATGTCTTTATTAAAATTTAAACTGTGTCAAGTTATAAACAAGATCGGATTATTACACTACCGTTTCCGAAAAAACTGCGATTTACTTAACGTAGTAACAAAGATGTTCTGACGTAAATGATTACTATAATGTCTTATTGTATCTTTGTCAGAACAGGATCTTTCCGGTAAATGTGGTCGTCACATTGTATATATTCATCAGAAAGGTGAATACCCTCAATAATACAGAGGCTCAACCATGAAGGTATTCGATAATACCACAAAAAAGATTTTTCTTGCAAGCTGGGTTTCAATAAGTCCGGCAGAGGTTAGCAAAACTCATGTAACCCAGCTGCACCATCCAAATTCCCAGTCAGGCTTTGATATTTTTAAACCCCTACGGCGGCGGTTAGACAACATTCAAGTGCGCGATAGCGAATTAGCTCATCGTTTGTGCAAAATGATCCCGGCTCAATGTCCTTTTGAGCGTGATGTTAAATTATTTGGCAAAACCGTATTACACATTCCGCCAATGTGCAAACTCAACCCTTTATATGAAGAAGTAGTGAGTTTGCGTTTCCGCGCCATGTGCTATTTAGCTGATGAATGCGGTGAAGATGTTTCGCAATACTGCTAATACAGCAGAATACTGAGTGTAAACCCAGTTTTTCAAATCTTTGAGCTATCAACACTGTCTTTGTATATCTGACTACAGCTATATAAGAAATCAATGGTCAATAATCCAGAGTCAAAGCTAATTACTCTTGACTCTGGACTATTGGCTTTTGACTAATAACTATTTTTTTTGCCATTTGCGGATGGCTTCTTGAGCATCTTCGTAAACAGATGTGACCTCTGGAACTAAAGTTGCGGCTGCGATCGCAGCTTGGGGATCACCTTCCGCAGCACGGCTTTTCGCCAAGTCTAAAATCTTTTCGCTCCATTTATTCATTGATTTTTGTGCCAAATCAAATCCTGGTTGACCTTGGGGGACTCGCTTGGCAACTTCAATAGCACGATTATAAGTAGATGCTTGTCCTGGCTTAATTAAGCCATTAGCTGCATCTAGCAAAGTTTTGTTAGCAAGATATTGCTTGGCTTCTTGTCGCCACTGCTTAATAGCTGCTTGTGCTTGGGGATAGAGTGAGCCTTCCTTGCTGATTAACTGTGCCGCCGCAATGGCGTTGGTATATTGTCTTTGCTTGGCACGACCCTCAGCTAAATTAAGGATCATATTGCTCCAAATATTAATATTTTCCTGCGCTTGTTCGTAAAGCGGTTCCCCTGGCTGAATCTTCCGCGCCGTAGCGATCGCTAAACTGAGGTCGCTGGCTTGAGTTTGTCTGAGAGACATTTTCGCTAGGTCTAATACCGCTTGATTTCGCTTTTTTGACTCAGAATGAGAGGCTATTTGGGCATTAGATTGATTTTTGGCTGAAATTAACTCAGATTCCTCAGACCGATCATCAGGTGAGGCTGACAATATCTCTCGACCTGCAACAAATTTTTCTTGATTGCGGAGAAAAACTACTGTCACTAAAGCTACTACCAACATCGTTCCTCCGCTCCAAAAGACAAACTGTTGCCACAATGAGGTTGTCTTTTTTTCAGGTAAACGAGAAATGTAGGGTTGAGGAACATCGGGAATGAACCTACCTCCCAAACCTGTTTCTTGAGGTTGCTGGTTGAAATACTGTTCTTTGGCTACTAAGTCTGGTGACTGAGAGAATTGTTGTTCTTCTCCCAAGGTGAAATTTGGCGACTTCAACTGCGGGGATCGCTCACCAATAAAAGACTGTAAGGCTGGGGATTCTCCCCATGTAGGGATTTGAGGAGACTTAGCTGTATTTTTGGGTGACGTTGGCGCTAAGGGGGGAGCCGCCAAAGCCACAACAAAGTTTTCCTCTGGAAAAATACTTCCTTCTTCTTCGCCTAATTCATGGGGTGGGGTTTCAGTTGGTTCTAGCGTACTGGGGACTGCTGTAGTGGGGTGATTCACCTCTTGATGGGGCAAGATGGCAGGGGGATCAGATGGTACGATCGCTACTGGGTTTTGTGTAGGCCGCCAATAGTGTTGACATAATTCCGGTGTAAAATCACTTAAGTAGCTGTTTAAGTCTGCCAAATTGCTGCCATGACCAGAACGCAAAGCTGCTAACAATGCAGCCGTAAAAAATCCGTAACCTAGCTCACTACTTTCACGAGAAAATTGCTCTGGTTCACAAGAAAGAATAGTTGCCAGTTGTAATTCTTTTGCTAGTTCAATGGTTTCTTGCCCGACGGTTGCGTCTGCTTGGGTACTAGAAGCGCGGTTAATATCCAGCAAGACCAAAACATTTACTTCAGCTACTTGCAGGCTTTGCATTAGCGATCGCACTTCTATGGCAGTTTCTTGAACCAATTGTGGATTCCCTTCCACAGGCATCAGGTAGTCTTGTCCTGCGTAGTTGACACCATAACCGCTAAAGAAAAACCATACATGGTCTTCTGGTTGCCAACATGCTGCCGCCAAATCTTCCAGCAACAGCAGAATATTTTCTTTTGTCGGATAAGTTGATCTATCACCAATTGGTGGCGAAGTGTCTGTCATTAATAGACAGCGTTGGGGTGTAAAGTCCGCTTCTTGAACCAAAAAGTTTTTTAGCGCCTCGGCATCAGCTTGGGCGCAACGTAAAGGTTGAAAAAATTGATATTGATTTATGCCGATCGCGATCGCCCAGTAATTTGCCATCCCGCTCTTTGTAGGTTGTGGTTGACTTGCCTAAAATTGCGGTTGGCTTTGCTGAAAAAACAAAGCTAACCTATGTCTTATAGTCTATGGGATTCTTGCTGAACCCAAAAAACTAAGTAATTTTTATTGCCTTTAATTTCAGTAAAAATTCTCAGACAATTTCAATTACAGGCCATGAATAGTCAGGAGCTTTAAGATTATGACCAGGAATGTTGCTTATCAACTATCATCGATCATTCCTTGTTTATTTATTAGCCAAATTGCCAAAAAAATCCGGAGATTTCCATTAATACTTTTGCTCTTCTCTACTGTACCTGCATGGATTGTGGTAGAAACAATCACACCACAGATAGTCAGAGCTTACACTGCTAGAGTTGACCTAATTATTGACAGATTACCAGATGAAAACTATGAAACTACACTGCACAGGGCCGAAGCAACGGCTAGAGCCGCCGCGCAACGCAGTTTTGATCAAGATATATTAGCTACAGATGTATCAATTATCGTTTCCGTACAAAGTTACGGTGCGATCGCGCCAATTTTGTCCTTAGAAGTCAGTCGTCCCCAATGGCGTTCTCGTCCTGATGCTCAACGTTGGGCAACTTATTTTAAAATGGCGCGATCGCTCTTATTTTTTGAAAAAACACCAACCAACCCCGTTCCCGTGGCTCCAATTAATACGGTTGCGCCGTCAGATGTCACACCATAATACTTTTGCCCTCAGCACTTCTCGGCATTCTGAATATTTGCAATGGGAATACCATTACAGATGCCAATAGATGGCTTAGAATAAAAAGGTTGTCAAAAATTGCGATATCCGCTACTATGGCTGTTCCTAAGAAGAAAACTTCCAAATCTAAACGAGATAAACGTCGAGCTACCTGGAGACACAAAGCTGTTGTTGAAGCTCAAAAAGCTCTCTCTCTTGGCAAGTCAATTTTGACTGGACGTTCTACATTTGTATATCCTACCGCTGAAGACGAGGACGAAGAATAATAATTTCCCATTAGGGAAAAATAATAGCATCACCGAAGATTTGAGCGGTAAAAGTCACCGCTCAGGCTTTTTAACGATTTTTCAAAAGTTTTTCCTAGATTGCCTGAATCAATTAACAGTCATACGTAGTGGGTAAATAAAAAATCGGTAATGAATAATCAGAAAAATCCATTATCCATTACCTCTTACCCATGACTGATGATCAGATAATCATAATCAACAGTAACGGATCTGGATATCCTAATGATTAGGTGTTCAGCAAAATTAATATTCCTTTTCTTCCTGAGTCTAGTTGTTGATGCTCAGGCTCTCTAGCACAGTTAGGATACGGTTTAAAAGTCATCTCAAAATAGCCCAGTATCTCAAATAAACTGATTTTACTGAGAGTATGTTAGGAAAATTTTTTCGTAAACCAGATCAAGAACAGGGAGAACGTGTCCCTCCAGGACAACACCTAGCAAAGGGTTTCCCTGTATTAACCTATGGTGCAACACCCCAAGTTAGTATAGAAGGCTGGGAATTTCGCGTTTGGGGTTTGGCCAAATCGGCTATCTTCACTTGGTCAGATTTTCTGGCGCTACCACAGCACGAATTTACAGCAGATTTCCACTGTGTCACGCGCTGGTCGAAACTGGATGTCAAGTGGACTGGCGTTAAGGTGACAGACCTCATGAATTTGATTGAGGTAGAGCCACAAGTAGCCCATGTAATGGAACATTGCTATGGCGGCTACACCACAAATATCACAATCGAAGACTTTGTACGGGAAGAAAATTTCTTTGCTTTTCAATTATTTGGAGAGCCATTACCCGCAGAACACGGTGGCCCAATGCGGTTAGTTGTACCCCACCTCTACGCCTGGAAAAGTGCCAAGTGGATTAATGGTTTGGAATTTCTCAATCAAGAAGAACTAGGTTTTTGGGAGCGCAACGGCTATCATCGCCGAGGTGAGCCTTGGGCTGAAGAGCGTTATGGCAGTGGTTTTGGGTTTTAGATATTTGTAGAGAAGTTGCAATGCAACGTCTCTACATTTTTTACCCAATTAGTCGCTTGAGGAAGGATAATTTATCTTTATATGGAGCGTAACGCCATTTCAAATCCAACCAGAATGAGTTGCGTAGTACACTTTTATGGTGGGAAAAAGTGTCAAAGCCAGCTTTACCATGATAGCTGCCAATGCCGCTATCACCTACACCACCAAAGGGTAAAGATGAAACCCCAACGTGCATTACTGTGTCGTTGATACATACACCACCAGAGGAAGTTTCTTGTAAAACTCGCTGTTGCAGGTTTTTGTTTTGGGTGAATAGGTATAAAGCTAAGGGTTTTGGTTTGGAATTAATTAAGGCGATCGCTTCTGTAATATCTGTATACTCAATTACAGGTAAAATTGGGCCAAAAATTTCTTCTTCCATCACAGGATCTGTTAGAGAAACTTGATCAATTATTGTGGGCGCAATGTAGCGTTCTTCTGGTTTTGTTTCTCCACCAGCAATAACTTTACCTTGATTGAGGAAATTGGCTAACCTTTCATAATGTTTTTGACTAATAATTCTGGCATAATCAGGACTATTAGCCGGATGATCACCATAAAATTCTGTGAGGCTTTTTTTCAAGCCATTCAGTAAATCTTGTTTAATTTTTTTATCAACTAAAAGATAGTCTGGAGCCACACAAGTTTGTCCAGCATTAATAAATTTCCCCCAAGTGATGCGTCTGACTGTATGTTCTAAATTTACATCAGCATCAACAATACAAGGGCTTTTGCCACCTAATTCTAAAGTAACTGGTGTGAGATGTTTTGCCGCTGCTGTCATGACAATTTTGCCGACAGCAGTACCACCAGTAAAAAAGATATGATCGAACTTTTCTGCTAAAAGCTTTTGACTGGCTTCTACACCACCTTCAACTACAGCAATAAACTCTGGTTCAAAATATTTACCCATCATCTGGGTTAACAAACTAGAGGTGTGGGGTGCAATTTCCGAAGGCTTAAGAATTGAGCAATTACCTGCGGCGATCGCACCTACTAAGGGTGCAATAATTAAATTAAAGGGATAATTCCAGGGGCCGATAATTAAAACGACTCCTAGAGGTTCAGAACAAATTTTAGCCGAGTAGGAAAAAAAGTCTAAGGAAACTTCTGCTTTTTTAGGTTTAGTCCATGAGTGAAGATTTTTGATCGCATAATCAATTTCTTTGATAACACCAATTTCTGTAGCGTAAGTCTCGAATTCAGGTTTATGTAAATCCCCGTGCAGAGCTTGGACAATAGCTTTTTCGTTATCAATTATCGCTTGCTTGAGGGTTTTGAGTTTTTCTATTCGGAAGGCAATATCTTTAGTTTTGCCAGTCTGGAAAAATTGGCGTTGCTTCTGAATAAGCTCAGTAATATTAGATGATTCAGCGGTAATCATTATGTTCTCCTATATAGGAATCAGGTTTGATTCTTAAAATTAGCTCTGGGAGTAGTGAGTACAATACATTTCGGTTAATATCTCCATCTCGTTCAGATCCCCCCAACTCCTCTTAAAAAGGGGGCTAATAACCCTCTTCTACCCCCTTTTTAAGGGGGTCGCCGCAGGCGGGGGGATCTGAATCTAGGATGACCAAACCTTTATCCGAAAAGTATTGGTAGTGAGTAGAGAATAATACTGTTTAAGTGTACTGAGTTTTGTTCAGAAGTCAAATATCAGTCCTATAGTAAAATCTTGGGTGAGATGATTATTATATAAAAATGTATTTTTTAAAGATAATATTTTTGTTTCAAAATTTCTAATAATTATAAATACCTGGCTCTAAAAGTTTTTGATGATTAATCTGAATAAAAAATAATAAATTATGAGTTAGGCAATCAAAAAAATACATAACTCATAATTTATCATTAATTATTTTTTCATAGTTTAAATGGTAAATGCACAATAAATTCACTCCCCTTACTTAATACAGAATTCACAAAAATCTGGCCTTGATGTGCTTCGACAATACGACGAGAAAGGTATAGTCCTAACCCACTACCAGAACTTTTGTGGCTACCTTGACGAAATCTTTGAAACAAGGTGGTTTGTTCTTCAGGCGGAATACCTGAGCCTGTATCGACTACTACAATATTAATATAGTCATTACTAGAGGCTGGTGACGAGGCTCCAGAAGAGGAAATTTCGTTAATTTCTTTTACGGGTGAGAGGCGAATAGCTACATAGCCAGATTCAGTAAATTTGATCGCATTACCTATGAGGTTAGTTAACAGGCGGTGTAGTTCTAAGCGATCGCCCATGATTGTGCTAGTTGCTAAATCCTCAGCATAATCCAGTGTGATAGTCAGTGCTTTAGCTTGTGCTAAGGGTGTTAGTTCGCCAACTACTTCTTCGACTAACCGCTTTAAATCGACTGGTTGAAACGCCAGGGTTTTGCGTCCGGCTTCAAACCGATAAACTTCTAATAAGGTGTTTACCATTGACAGCAAGTTAGTATTGCTACGAGCCATAATGGTAATTGCTTCTTGCATTTGCGGCGATAAGTTACCCAATGCACCCTGCTCAAACAGCATTAACATGCGATCGGCAGCGACTAGAGGAGTACGTAAGTCATGGGTAAGACGGGACACAAAATCTTCTCGCTGACGCGCAATTTCATCACGTTCATCCATACTATGCTTCAACCGCAAAAGCGATCGCACTCTTGCCATCAATTCATCCACTGTCACAGGTTTACGAATAAAATCATCAGCGCCCAAATCTAATCCATGCGCGACGTTTGGTGCATCGTGAGCCGTAATCAACAGAATTGGGATATATTGCTGCAAGTTCATCTCACCGCGGATGTGCTTGGTGACTTCATAGCCGTCCATTCCTGGCATCATTAAATCCAGCAATACTAAGTCGCAAGGAGATGCTTCTAATTGTGCTAATGCTACAATACCGTTTTCTGCGGTGCTAACTGTATAACCTTCTTCTTCAAGTATGGTTTTGATTAAAAATACGTTATCTGGTGAATCATCGACAACTAAAATTTTGTCAGAGCGGGGTGATAGTGAACTCATGTGGGAGAAAAGTTTTGGGTAGATGTAATTTTTGGGCAAAACTGCTATATTGCCACCACTTTTTGGTTATTTGTTTTTAAGCATACATTCCGCCCGATAAAGTGGCACAGTCAACAATTTTACTTTAATTGTAGAAAATTAGAAGTCATTTAAATCAATACTTACAGCTTAAGTAATGGCGATCGCTACTTTTAAAGCAAGTCTCTTAACCCTCTTTTATCACTCTCTCCAGATCATAATCGCAAAGCCTTGCTACATAAGCTTTTTACTCAAAAACTTATGATTTTTAGTTTGTGTTAGGAAATAAACGCTCAAATTGGCTTTCTGTATGAGGTTTAAAAATTGCGTTCGATGTAATTGAACTAATGTAACTATTAAAACAACCGTTGCGGAAGTGAAATTTACATAAACAAGCTAATCTAAGATTCCGTTGCTTCTGCTCGTCAGGGTTATACAATCAGCTTGGGGTTTGAGTCGTATGTCTTTCGTACCTTTACATATTCACAGTGACTACAGTCTGTTGGATGGGGCGAGTCAGCTACCAGATTTGATTGATAGCGCGATCGCACTTGGGATAAAAGCGATCGCAGTTACCGATCATGGTGTCATGTATGGTGCTGTGGAACTACTGAAAATTTGTCGCAGCAAAAATGTTAAGCCAATTATTGGCAATGAAATGTATATCATTAACGGCGATATTGCAAAACAAGAACGTCGTCCCAAATATCATCAAGTTGTTCTAGCTAAAAATAATCAAGGATATAAACATTTAGTTAAATTAACTACTATTTCTCACCTCCAAGGTGTACAAGGTAAAGGTATTTTTTCTCGTCCTTGCATCAATAAAGAATTACTCAAAGAATATCATGAAGGTTTGATTGTCACTAGCGCATGTTTAGGCGGCGAAATTCCCCAAGCAATTCTGAGTAATAGACCAGATGCCGCTAGAAAAGTAGCCCAGTGGTATAAAGATGTATTTGGTGATGATTTTTATTTAGAAATTCAAGACCACGGCTCTCAAGAAGACCGAATTGTTAACGTCGAAATTGTCAAAATTGCGCGCGAGTTAGGTATAAAATTTATTGCTACTAACGACTCTCATTTTGTTTCCTGTTTTGACGTTGAAGCCCATGACGCTTTGCTTTGTATCCAAACAGGTAAGCTAATTGTTGAAGAAAACAGAATGCGTTATAGCGGTACAGAATATCTCAAATCTGCTGACGAAATGAGACTGCTATTTCGTGATCATTTACCCGAAGATGTAATTACTGAAGCTATAGCTACCACAGAAGAAGTTGCTGATAAAGTTGAGCCTTACCAAATTATGGGTGAGCCTCAGATTCCTAATTTCCCGATTCCTTCCGGTCACACTGCTGATACTTACGTCGAAGAAGTTGCTTGGAACGGACTTTTAGAAAAATTAAACAGAAAATCTCGTAGTGAAGTTGATTTAGTCTATAAAGAGCGATTGGAATATGAACTAAAAATGCTCCAGCAAATGGGTTTTTCTACCTACTTTTTAGTTGTGTGGGACTACATCAAATTTGCTAGGGATAATAATATTCCTGTGGGGCCAGGTCGAGGTTCAGCGGCTGGTTCTTTGGTAGCCTACACAATGGGAATTACCAACATTGACCCCGTACATCATGGATTACTATTTGAGCGATTCTTGAATCCAGAACGTAAATCCATGCCTGATATTGATACGGATTTTTGTATTGAACAACGTGATAAAGTTATTGATTACGTAACAGAAAAATACGGCACAGATAGAGTTGCCCAAATTATTACATTTAACCGTTTAACTTCTAAAGCTGTATTAAAAGATGTCGCCAGAGTATTAAATATTCCCTATGGGGAATCAGACAAAATGGCGAAATTAATTCCGGTGGTGCGGGGTAAACCAACAAAACTCAAGGTAATGATTTCTGATGAAACTCCTGAACCAGAGTTTAAAGAAAAATATGATAATGACCCGAAAGTTCGCCATTGGATTGATATGGCAATGCGGATTGAAGGAACTAACAAAACTTTCGGTGTCCATGCAGCCGGAGTGGTAATTTCTGCTGACCCTCTTGATGAAATTGTTCCCCTACAAAGAAATAATGACGGTTCAGTTATTACCCAATATTTCATGGAAGATTTGGAATCGATGGGTTTATTAAAAATGGACTTCTTAGGTTTAAGAAACCTGACGATGATTCAAAAAACCATTGATTTGATTGAGCAAAGCAATGGTTATAAAATTGACCCTTACGAGATAACTAATCAAGAAAGAAAGGCGCAAAAGATTTTAGCTAAGGGAGAACATAAAACTCTACCCAAAGATGTGCAGAAAACTTATGAACTTTTAGAATCTGGAGAATTAGAAGGCATATTCCAATTAGAATCATCGGGGATGAAGCAGATAGTCCGAGATTTGAAGCCCTCTAACATCGAAGATATATCTTCTATTTTGGCACTTTATCGACCAGGCCCTTTAGATGCGGGTTTGATTCCTAAATTTATTAACCGCAAACATGGACGAGAAAATATTGACTATGAAAGTCAGATTTTAGAACCAATATTAAATGAAACCTACGGCATCATGGTCTATCAAGAGCAAATCATGAAAATTGCTCAAGATATGGCTGGTTATTCTTTAGGACAAGCTGACTTGCTGCGCCGAGCGATGGGGAAAAAGAAAGTCTCGGAAATGCAGAAGCAGCAGGAAAAATTTATTGATGGTTCAACAAAAAACGGTGTGAAAAAGCAAGTAGCCGAAAAGCTATTTGAAGACATGTTGAAGTTCGCCGAATATTGCCTCAGCTATGACACACAAGTTTTGACGGTAGAATATGGCTTGATACCCATTGGCGAAATTGTCGAAAAACAACTTGAATGCAGCGTATTCAGCGTTGATAGTCATGGTCATGTGTATACACAGGCGATCGCTCAGTGGCATAATCGAGGACAACAGGAAGTATTTGAGTATTGCTTAGAGGACGGTTCCGTAATTCGGGCGACAAAAGACCATAAATTTATGACTAGCAATGGTCAAATGTTACCAATTGATGAAATTTTTGAACGCGAATTAGATTTGTTGCAAGTTCAAAGCTTACCAAAATAAAAAATTAGGGACATAGTATTAGTATGTCCCTACAAAGATATTTATAAATTTCAACTGGAATTAGTCTTTAGCTAACTCATTGTTAGATGTGTAATAAACCTTCCCGCCAACATCTGGTACAAAATGACAGCTAACGCAAGAACGCCACAAAGACTGCCAAATTGGCTTCTCAGACTTGTGATAATACTCACCCATCACAGGTTTAATCGCCTCAGTCGCCTTCAACAAATTGTAGTGAGGAATATTCAAAAAGATGTGGTGTGCAACGTGAGTACCAATATCGTGATGAATGTGATTTATCAACCCATAATTGCGGTCAATACTAGAAATCGCACCTTTAAGGAAAGTCCAATCTTCACCACGATACCAAGGAAGTTCGGGTTCTGTGTGATGTAGAAATGTCACTAAATCTAACCACATCACGAACACAATGTAAGGTGCAGCGTAGTATTTCAGCAACCACATCCAACCCCATTGATAAGTGAGGAAACCCAACAATCCTACCATACCAATCCAGAGTATGGTACTAGTAATAATATCCCATTTCTCTGATGGCTTAAAAAGTGGGCTATTCGGTGAAAAGTGAGAGCCTTCTTTATTTGGGGAACGCTTAAATAAATACACTGGATAAGCCAATAAAAATACATAATATCGACCTATCTTTTGTGCCAGAGGCATCTCTTTATACTGCGATTCTGTGACAGGATACCAGCTTTCATCATTATCGATATTGCCAGTATTTTTGTGGTGAGTTCTGTGACTAATTCTCCAACCGTGATAAGGCACTAATATTGGTGTATGCGACAGATATCCAATCAAATCATTCAGCCATTTATGCTTAGAAAAAGATTGATGTCCGCAGTCATGTCCAACTACAAACAAAGCCCAAAACATTGTTCCTTGCATTAACCAAAAAACAGGCCAAAAAAACCAAGAATCCAGGTGATGAGCGACTGCATAAAGCAGACTGATAATCAAGATGTCACGAAAAAAATAAAACAGTGATTTACTAATATTTGGTTGAAAACATTCAGCCGGAATAGCAGATTTTAAATCCTGAAGATTAAATGGCAATTGAGTTATTTCTTCAGATGATTCAAAGACACGAGAATTGTCGAAAGATGCGGTAGTTTGCACTGGATTCTGTTGTGGATATAAATCGGACTTTGTTGGAGGGAATTTTAATTCACCTCTTTGATGCCTGTGATATTAGCACAGAAAATAAAATAAATTCTGGCAATTAATTGAGCAATAATTCAGCAAGAAAATAATTGCCAGAATCTGTTTAATTCGCAGAAAAATAATTACTCTCTTGAGTTTTAAAGCTTAGACTTGCTATGAGCGAGGCTACTTATTTATCTGCGTAGTATTTGTTAAAAGTCTGATAACCAACATCAGTTACATAAAGTTGACATTGGTCTGTAATTTGCTTCATTAAAGACCAAGAAAACTGCAATTCATCATGTAGATAAGGCTGCCAATTTTCTTTGATGCTTTTGTAAGCCAGTCGCAAATTATAGGAAGGAATGGCGGTGGAAAGGTGATGAGGTACGTGGACGTTAATATCGTGGCAAAAGACTTCTATCCAGCGAGGATAATCACAATGAATAGTGCCGAATAGCTGTGCCATTGCTTCGTTCCACTTATGTTCTTTCTCAAAGGGAACATCTGGGTAAGTGTGGTGAACAATTGTGAAGGTACTCATCCAGAAATGATAGACCAACCAAGGCATCAGCCAAAATTTCACGAATCCCCAAATACCAGTTGTAGCAATGAGAATAGGAAAAACAACTGCGGCAAAAACTACGACTACAGCAACAGAAAGTTTAATACTGCCTTGGTCTTTAGCTTTAAATTTGCGCCAGTCGAAATGCACAACAGCCCAATGTCCAACAGAACCTACCCACCAGAAGCGTTTCCGCATAAATAACTCAAAAGCAGATTGGCGAGTTTTATCCCAACCGGCGAAAACTTCTGGTCTGATGGGATGCCAAGCATTATCCTCATCTAACTTGTTAGTATGTTTATGATGATGGTTATGCTTAATTCGCCAGCTATGAAAGGGATATATCAACGGCATCATAAATATATGTCCCACCAAATCATTTACCCAACGACGTTTGGCAAATGAACGATGGCCACAATCATGACCAATAACAAAAAAACCTGTTAAAGCTGTCCCTGTAAAAATCCAGGTAATAGGTAAGAGAAACCAGGGCGAAATAGTCAAGCTATAGCAGCCTAACCCCACCATCAAAACACTGATGAAAACTTGTGTCCAAGCTTTGCGACGATTCTGCTGAAAACATTCCCGTGGCAGAGTTTTGATAATATCTTTTAGCTTCAATTGGGAAGTACTAAGGTCTGTACCTATTTCTTGCGTCTTGATTATTGATGTAGTCATGAAAACCTGAAAAACAAAACAAAACCCTCTACCAAGTCACTAAAAAAGTAACTTGCCGCAAAGTTTCTTTACATTAATCTTAGTCGTTCTGGATTATAGCAACCTAAGCTACCCAATCGCACCAGTAAGTAGCTTTAAAAAACTATTTTAGAACTGACTAGTGGATATTTAGTTACTAAAAAATTCCTCAATCGTTAGTCATTGGCCTTGAATCAATGACTAACGACAAATAATAAATGAGTTACTGCCTTTTGTCTGCCAGTTTCACATTAGTAGCTAAACCAAGTATTTGTAGCAATTGAACAGTCATCCAAGTCAAATCAATTTCCCACCATTCCAGTCCATGACGGGCGGAATACTGAAAAGCGTGGTGGTTGTTGTGCCAGCCTTCGCCAAAAACCAATACAGCTACCCACCAGCAGTTAGTTGATCTATCACCAGATTCATAGCTGCGATAGCCAAATTTATGGGTAGCACTATTCACCAACCAGGTGCAGTGATAAACCCAGACAATGCGAGCGAAAATTCCCCAAACAACAAAAGACCAGCCACCCAGAAATAACAACAACAAACCCAAAGCAACCTGGATCAAAATAAAATATTTTTGAAAAAACTGATAAACTGGGTCTTCGGCAATATCTTTGGTAAAGCGAGGAATTTCAGCGTGAGCAGGAGAGTGGTAAATCAGCCAACCCATATGGCTCCACCAGAAGCCTTTATTAGAATCATGGGGATCGGGATCAGTATCAGAATGTAAATGATGAATGCGGTGTGTCCCTATCCACTCGATTGGCCCTCCTTGACAAGCAAGGGTGCCAAAAAGTACCAAAAGATATTCTAACCACTTGGGAGTTTGGAAGCTGCGATGGGTTACAAGGCGGTGGAAGCCTAAGGTAATACCTAAACCACCAGTTACCCAGTAAAGAAATAACGCCACACCTACTGCTGTCCAGCTAAAGTTACCTGGAACAAAAGCAAACAGCGCGCCGATGTGTAGCGCTAGGAAAAATAGGGTATTTACCCAATTAATTTGAGGTTTAGTTGAAGTAGCAATTGTCATGCAGTAACCTGAATTGATATTTTTCAGCCTAATCTGCGAGATCCGAAAATCCGCATACCTATAATTTTTTATTAACGAGGAAGTAATGAACAGCTTGAAACAGCTGCGGCAAGCAGAACAGGCACTGATAGAGATTTTTTCTGGAATTGACGCTCAGGTCAAGCATAATTTGAAAAAAGTGCTGGATGCCTTTCGTAATCAGCGCGTAGGGGCGCACCACTTTGCTGGTGTAAGTGGCTATGGTCATGATGATTTAGGACGAGAAACTTTAGACAAAGTTTTTGCTGAAGTGATGGGCGCGGAAGCAGCGGCGGTGCGAGTGCAGTTTGTTTCGGGAACTCACGCGATCGCTTGCGCCCTCTTTGGTATACTCCGTCCTGGTGATGAAATGTTAGCAGTTGTCGGCTCTCCCTACGATACGCTCGAAGAAGTTATTGGTTTGCGGGGTCAAGGCCAAGGCTCCCTTATAGAGTTTGGCATAAAATATCGCCAGTTGGAGTTAACTGCCGAAGGAACTATTGATTGGCAAGGGTTAAATCATAGCGTTACCGAAAACACGCGTTTAGTGTTAATTCAACGTTCCTGTGGCTATTCTTGGCGACCTAGCCTATCAATTGCTGATATCGAAAAGATTGTACATCTTGTCAAACAGCAAAATCCTCACACTGTTTGCTTCGTGGATAACTGCTACGGCGAATTTATTGAAACTCAAGAACCCACCCATGTCGGCGCGGATTTAATGGCAGGTTCCTTAATTAAAAATCCTGGTGGTACTATCGTCACTGCTGGCGGTTATGTAGCTGGCCGTGCTGATTTAGTAGAGGCTGCTGCTTGTCGCTTGACTGCTCCTGGTATTGGTAGTTATGGTGGTGCAACCTTTGACCAAAATCGCTTGTTATTCCAGGGCTTATTTTTATCGCCGCAAATGGTGGGTGAGGCGATGAAGGGAACTTTTCTGACTGGTTATGTGTTTGACAAGCTTGGTTATCCAGTGAATCCTGCGCCCCTAGCTCCTCGTGGTGATGTGATTCAAGCGATTAAATTGGGGTCTGCGAAAAAGTTAATTGCTTTCTGTAAAGCCATACAACAGAATTCTCCTGTTGGTTCTTACCTTGACCCTGTTCCTGATGATATGCCGGGGTATGAAAGCCAGGTGGTGATGGCTGGAGGGACATTTATTGAGGGGAGTACTTTGGAATTTTCGGCGGATGGGCCTTTGCGATCGCCATACATAGTTTATTGCCAAGGAGGGACGCATTGGACACATGTGGCGATCGCATTGGAGGCAGCCATTGAGGCTGTAGGTAGTGCTTGAAGTAGCATCAACAAAATTTGACACCGCCACATCATGCCTCTCAATATTGACAAATAGTACAGTATGTGAGTTTTTTAAGAAGGTAACGCGATGTGTGACTTATTCTTAACGTGAGTTCGACGGATTTAAAACGTTATAGTCTTTGCGAATCAAAGGTTTTGAAAGTCAAGGTTCAAACTTAGCTCAATCATTTGTTGAGAACAGTGTCAATAATTGACAGATTCAAGGGTTACTGATTTTATTGTCAATAAACCTAGAGATTTTTAGAAACTCTTAGTTCTCACAAACAATACTGGTTAAGGGTTTCCGGCTTTATAGCTCATCGAACTCACGTTATTCTTAAAACCCCTCTCTGCCAGGAGAGAGGCTTTGAGTATTACTCCCCTTCCCTGCTAGGGAAGGGGTTGGGGGTTAGGTTTGAAAGAAAGTTGCACACCACGTAAGGTAAGACTAAAACAGCAGTTAAGCGGTGATGCTATTTCCTATATTTGATGCTTTTGTAAAAGCCAGCCCTGTCAGTGTAATGATGCGAGTCAATTGAGTAGACACAGAAGAGGGTTAGCAGTCATATTACTACATTTACACTTTGGTTACAAAGATTACTTTTTATTCATCTTAATATTTTCTCACGTGTAGTTCCGGATTGTTATGGTTAACACAACATTAATAATTGGTTAAAAAAATATTTTATACTTGAGTTACTGAAAAACACACACTTTATTTACTCCTTTAGATAGATAGCATAGGGAGTAAGTATATGAAATGTTATTAACATCATAGTAATAGCAAAACTAATTTATTCATAGTTATATTCAAGTTTCAAAATTGAAATTTTATCCTTCTTTGGACTGCATGGCAAAAGAGGAGAACCGTCTTACATACCTAAGCCATAATTCAACAAGCTAAAAGCTTTTAAAGGTAGGCAAGTAATGCAAAAGTTAGAACAAATTCAACCGAAAATTTCAATTAAATGAGAAGATGAACTCCAACAAACTAAATCAAAAAATATCAGATTCTTCAATAGTAGTAGCTGTTGTTGAACAAATTTCCTCAGATATCGGCGACGAAATAGTCATTCTTAATTTCAGGTCTGGAGTCTATCACAGTGTTAATGAAGTGGGAGGGCGGATATGGACTCTGATTAAGGAACCAAAAACTGTAAAAGATATTAAAGAAATTCTTTTACAAGAGTATAAAGTTGAAGCCGAAATCTGCGATCGCGATTTAACTGAATTACTGTTAAAGCTACAAGCCTCGCAGCTAATTGAAATTAGTCATGAAACAACTACATAAGTTACTGCATTTGACTAGTAGTATCCAATTTTTGCTTACAGCTTTTATTACCATGATTATGATTAGGTTAGGGCTGAAGCTATTACCTTGGAGAATTTTATATCAACTCGTGGGAAAAATTGTTCCCACATCCCTCAATATCCCAGAGCCTGGTGAAGTGCTTTGGCGTAGGGTAGTTTGGGCAGTAGATACTGTTAGCAGATATATGATTCCAAAACCTGTGTGTCTTGCTCGTGCTTTAGTGACATATATACTACTGGCAAGGCAGGGTTATCGAACGGAGCTTTGTATTGGCGTTGCTAAAAATTCACAAGGAGAATTTGCAGCTCATGCTTGGGTAGAAAGCCAGGAGCAAGTAATTATAGGCAAAATAAAGAATTTATCGGATTTTATCCGCCTTCCTTCTTTATACCAAAAAACAGTTTGAGTCTTATCTTTTTTCGCCACTGATGAGACTGCTTGAATGCCACATTGGTAAGGCTAGTCTAATTTTCTTAATAGGTATAAGCTTGTGAGCGCAATTTTTGGAGTTTACTATCTTGAGGGAAAGCCGATAGACTCTACCCATTTGGGACGGATGGCTGAAGTTTTAGCTCATCGTGGTCATGATAATGCAGATATATGGATAGAAGAGTCTGTGGGAATGGGACACAGAATGTTGTGGACAACGCCTGAATCTCTATTAGAGAAGTTGCCTTTGGTTAGTAGCACCGGAAATTTAGTCATTACAGCCGATGCCCGTATTGATAATCGAGATGAACTAATTTCTGCGCTGCAATTGAACGACCAAGCATCTGCAAAAATTACCGATAGCCAACTTATTTTATCTGCCTATGAAAAATGGGGGGAACAGTGTCCAGAAAAGCTATTAGGTGATTTTGCCTTTGTAATTTGGGATAAGTATCAGCAGATACTTTTCTGCGCTAGAGATATTATGGGTGTCAGACCCTTCTACTACTATCATTCAAGTCAAATTTTTGTCTTCGCCTCAGAAATTAAAGGCCTCCTGTGCTTACCAGAAGTACCTCGCAGACTTAATGAACTCAGAATAGGACAATACTTGGCGAGAATCTTTGAAGATAGGGAGACGACCTTTTATGAAGATATTCTACGATTACCAGCAGCCCACAGCTTAGTCATTGGTATTGAGACTAAGCAAATACGGCGTTATTGGTCTTTAGATCCATCTCTAGAAATACGATTAAGTTCTAATCAAGAGTATGCTGAGGCCTATCGAGAAATTTTTACTGAAGCAGTCCGTTGCCGTTTACGTAGTGCCTTTCCAGTCGGTTCAATGTTGAGTGGTGGACTGGACTCTTCCTCAATTACTTGTGTTGCTCGTAATATACTTTCACAACAAAAGCATCAAGAATTACATACTTTTTCTGCAATCTTTCCTAACTTAAAAACAGAATATTTACAGCTAATTGATGAACGATTCTATGTTGACTTAGTTGTAGCTCAAGATGGGATTGTGCCTCACTATATCGAGGCAGATAGTATTAGTCCTTTAACAGACTATGACCAAATTTTTTGGTATATGGATGAAGGTTTCTGCGCTCCTAATATCTATCTAAATTGGCTAATTTATCAAAAAGTGCGGGAGAAAAATGTTCGTATTATCTTAGATGGGATAGATGGTGATACCACTATTTCTCATGGTCAAGCCTACCTAACAGATTTAATACGTAGACTTCAATTTAAAACTTTTCTTAAGGAAGCCAGGGCTTACGCATTAAGATTTTACTTGCCTTGGATGCAAGTAATTTGGCAATGGGGATTACAACCTTTAATACCCGAATTTGTTTGGAAAATCAGCGGTAAGCCGATCTGGATGGATACAGCGATTAATCCTGCATTCGCCAAACGTCTGAACCTATCAGATTATTTCAAGGAACAACAGCAGAAGAATAGTCATACGTCTGTCACAGCGAGGGAACTTCATTGGCATAGTCTGAATTCTGGATTAATTCAATATGCACTGGAAATGGCTGATAAGTTATCCAGTGCTTGTTCAGTGTCTTTATCTTTTCCTTTTTGCGATCGCAGGTTAATGGAATTTTGTTTAGCTATACCCCCTGAACAAAAATTTTCTTCTGGATGGACTCGTTTAGTTGCTCGTCGTGCTATGGCAGGTATCCTCCCACCTGAACTGCAAACAAGAATTACTAAGGCCAATTTAGGAGCTAGTTTTAAACCTAAGTTTCTCGAATTTGAGCATAGAATTTTAGATGAAATAATTATCAAAAACCCAAAAAATATTGAGGATTATGTTGATATTTCAGCATTGCGTATGGCCTATTCTCGCTATTTATCAGATCCGATGCAAGAACAAGATGCTATGACAGTTTATACTGTTGTGAATTTAGCTGCTTGGCTGCAAAAAATTCAGTCTTGATGCTTATTATTTATGTATAAAAATTTAGGAAAACTGTTGCATATATGTTGAAAATCCTGAATCTTTATGCAATATTATAAATGTAGGTTAGCCTACTAAAGAATTAGCAAAAATTACTCTAAGGAGCAATTATAATGGAAACAAGAAAAGAATGGACAAAACCAGAATTAAATCTGTACGGTTCAATAGAAAATATTACCGAACAGACATTTTCTAAAAGCGCTGGAACAGGTGATTCCATCAATTTAGTTATTAATGGCGATACGATAAATATTCCTATCCCTGGAGAGCGTGGAACGCTTGGTGTAATAAGTTAAGCATTTAAATCTAATGTGTGTGTGAATTAATGACTTTGGCTAGATATTTTGTGTGTGTAAATTAATGACTTTGGCTAGATATCTTGTGTGTGTGATTTTATAAATCTTATTTCAGCAATATGAAGCTAAGAGTTTGAAACATTTATAGCGCCTCATATTGCTGGAATAGCATACTCAAAAATAGCTAAGGGTTGAAGCTATGTAGAATCAGTTTTTATTCAAAAAACTGAAACATTTTATAGATTCAACCCTATTTTTTCTACATAGAAAAGTTACTTTAAAAAACTAGGAAAATTTCAAAAAATATATTACGAAAAAAAATTTTAAGCTTTTTCAGTTAATTAAATTCATCTAAAGTAATTTACACAATATATGATATGAAGTTTTCATACTTTGCATATGGTTTGGGGATACATTCAGACATAGAGTTACCTGAGTTTGTTCCTGCACTAACACCAGGAGATATCACAATCCGCTATGATAGAAACTTTTCTATACCTGCGGAATTGATTGGCAACCATAAACTTGTCATGAAAATAACACCAGAGGAAGCATTTTTCTTCAATCGGGAATTTGCTCTTTTTGTAGTTCGTAATGGTTGCGAAATCAGTGTTACCCCTTTCAAGGATGATGAAAGATTGATTAGTCTTTACATCATTGGCAATATCATGTCACTTTTGCTCTATCAACGGGGCTTGTTTGTGTTGCATGGTAGTGCGGTAGAAGTTAATGGTAGTGCCATTGCCTTTGTAGGTAAATCAGGCTGGGGTAAGTCAACAATTGCCGCAGCTCTCCATGCTAATGGGCATCAAATTATTACAGATGATGTAGTAGCGATCAGCACAGAAACTGGAGCATTTAAAGTATTTCCGGCATATCCACAACTAAAACTCTTTCCGGAAGTTGCAGAAGTTTTAGGTCATGATCAGTCTGATTTGTTATTGCTACACTCTGAGTTGAACAAGGGTGGTTTCCGGGTGACAAAGAAATTTTCTCAAACTGCCGTGCCACTAAAGCAGATATACATGCTGGCGAAAGGCTCAACTCTGGGGATAGAGAAACTTCGATCGCAGGAAAGTTTAATTGAATTGATGCGTAATTCACTTCCTACTCGATGGTATCAGACTCACAATAAATCTCAATTCTTACAATGTACCAGTGTTGCTAAAAATATTCCTATCTATCGCCTCACAAGGTCTAGTGATTTGCGATCGCTCTCTACTCTAGCCGAGATGGTAGAAACACACACCGTTGATGTTTTTAGTCATTTCTAACTTGAGTAAAAAATAGCCAAGCAGTTAAACTCGCATCAACTATCTATCCTACAAATAAATACTTTGAGCATCACATACAAACATAATTTGTTGATCAAGAGATCATTTTAAAATGTATTTAAAAGAATTGGTACAGAAAAAATATGTTAAAACAATCACCTGTAAACCTGCATCAATATTTAATTTCAGAAGATCGCATTGATGCGGAAGATGAGGGTATTCTTATTGGCAAAATACCTGTTTTAACCTCAGCTATCCGTGCAAATAGTTATTACTTTGGACATCCGGAATGGGCAAATAATTATTTTACCAACTGCCATCGAGATGAAAAATTTGTGAACCTTTGGCAAGCAGCTGTCGGTAATTGGCACGGCAAAATCGTTGTAGATGTGGGTTGTGGCCCTGGCAATTTGTATGCAGCACTCAAAGATGTCTGTGGTGAACCTCGGTTACTCATAGGTGTAGACGTGTCTTTTGGTGCATTAAAAATGGCTCAAAAAATTGGCTACACCCCTATTCTCTCAGATGGTCAACATCTGCCATTAATCTCTGGTTGTGCAGACATTGTGATCGCTAACGCATACCTACATCACTGCGATAATATGGCTCAAGCATTAACAGAAGCTGCGCGCTTGGTTCGCCCTGGTGGACTTTTGATTACCGATCATGATCCTCAGCGTAGTGCAATGCAGTTACGAGGTTTGGGTTTTCTTCTATGGCAAGCACGTCTACCAGTTTATTGTTTAATGAAACGAGGTGGACACTCTACTGCTGAAGAACAGTTTTGGAGTTTAGCCACGGAGGTTCATCACAAACCAGGAGACGGCGTTACACCTGAACTCTACCATCAAACACTTGAACCACTTGGTTTTCAAGTTAAGCTTTATCCCCACAATCATACAGTCGGAGAAGAAGTCTTACAGGGGAATTATGGTCGAGCGTTTCACAAATTTCGCATAGCTCAACTATTATCTGGAATCAACTCTAATTCACCACAAGCAGCCTTATCGCTTATGTGTGTAGCCACACGCCATACCTAAAAAAGCTATATCTACCTTTACTGATCTCTGGTTTTGATATGCAACTGTTCGATTGGATTTGCTCAAACTTTCGCTGGTATCGTCGTTTGCGGCGTGGGCAGTGGTGGCAAGTAGAAATTCCTTTATTTGATGGTTCTCAAATTACTTGGGTACATAACAGACCTGAATGTGAGTGTTACATATTACAAACAGAGAAATACTAAAACAATGATATTTACAAATCATTGACATACCTTATACTCCTACACTCAATCCTGGCGCAATGGCAAGAGTTTTACTTTCTTCGTGATATTCTAAGTAGAACCGATAACCCGTTATATAGGACGACGTGGCAGTATATGATAAAGTTGATTTGAAAAATATGAGCAAAAATAAGCAAAAAATTCTTGATTTTTATATTAGAGATTCATGCTCGGAAATTAGGAGAAGAGTTTCTAAATATTATCGTCAAACCAAGACTAATCCTCTTTGGCTTTTAATGTTTATTATTGGTAGATTTAACATTATCCGTAATTTTGTTATTTCGTTTTATAAACAGCCTATAAGCTATAAAAATTATCAAGGTTTATCTATGTTTGAAGACCTTGAAGTTGATGAAATTGTCACTTCTTTAAAACAAGATGGTATTTATCAGGGAATTTATCTACCTGACAGTATACTTCAAGAAATTCTTAATTTTGCCCAGAATCATAGATGTTATGGAGACGGTAATTACAATTGTGAGTTCTTATATTCTGATAAAGCCAAAGCAGAACAGAACTACAACAAATCCTTTATCCGAGCCGATTATTCCAACACTACTTTGCTTTGTCCAGCAATAAAAAAAATAGCAAGTGATCCAAAAATTTTAGAAATAGCTCATAAATATTTAGAAAAAAATCCTGTTTTTACAGGTAGTCAAATACACTGGATTTTTGTAAACAAAACAACATATAACTTAAATAAAGCAGCGATGAACTTTCATTATGATTTAAATGACTATCGCAATTTGATATTTTTCTTTTATTTAACTGATGTCAATTTATCGAGCAGTCCCCATGTGTACATTCGTGGTAGTCACAAACACAAGAAACTGCGTTATGTTTTATCCTTATTCAGACGACAGTCTGATGCAGAACTTATGACTTATTATGGATCAGATCGGTGGTTAACTATTTGCGGAAAAGCAGGTTTTGGCTTCGTAGAAGATGTATTCGCTTTTCATAAAGCTACACCTCCAATTTCTCAAGATCGTTTGCTATTGCAAATAAAATTTGGAATACATGATTATGGTGAACACAATGATTGTATAGATTAAACCCAGGGCAAATTCATCTTATTTACTAATAAAAACTAAAAAAGATTTCAAAATGATTATAGATAGTCCTAAAATTTGCCCTACTTAATAAATAAAAAAATCAACAACTTTTTAGGACTTACGCAACGACTCTCTGAAACTCTCATTCCTCCGTGTCGCGTCAGTTGCTACAACGCGGGGAAACCGTGCAACGCACTGGCTCCTCTGCGCTTCTGTGGTAGCCTGCGGCAAGCCGCTTGCGCGTCTACGATAAATTGATGATTTTTGCCTAAGTCCTGCTTTTTCAGGACATGAATTAGCTTATATCTAGGTAAATCTCTATCTACTAATACTAAAAAACTCATTAATTGGGTACTTTGGCATAGTTTAACGGAAGTCCCCAACTAAAATAACAGGAATTGAGCTAGATTCTAGTACTGCTTGGGAGACAGAACCCAGCAGCACCTCATTCCAAGGCTGATGTCCTCGTTTGCCCATGACAATATCAGCAACTCGATAGTCTTGGGCAACGCGAACAATTTCTTCTGGTACTGAACCTGTGACAGTAATAAACTTATAGCGGATGTCTGCAAGAAATTTTCGAGATTGTGCTTGCAGATATTCTACTGCTGGGGGATCGGTTGTGCGGATGACGTGCAATACAATTACCTCGCCATCAGTCCGACGGGCAAGATCGGCGGCTTTAGTTAACACCTGACTAGCCAAAGGAGAGGTATCAACGGCAGCTAACAGCACAATCCGACGAGCGATCGCCACCTTCGTGGGATCAACCTCGCCTCTTTCTAGTAATTTGGGCGCAAAGGTAGGAATTGCCCAAGCTCCCAAAGGTGCCGTGACTAGAATAGATAAAGCTGCGATCGCTAAAATTGTCTCTCCCCCTTGAATTCCCTGTGCTAGAGGAATCGCCCCGATAGCAGCTTGCACGGTGGCTTTAGCCGAGTTCCCTGGCAGTAAAAATAGCCGTTCTCGCCATTTCCAGTTACTCCCTAATGTAGACAAATACCATCCGAGAACGCGGCCAATCAATGTCCCAATTGCCAAAATTACTAATCCTGGCAACAGAGTTTTTTCTAACACTTGTAGTTGAATACTTGCTCCTAACAACACAAACAAAATAATTTCTGCGACAACCCACAGGCTATCGAACCCAGAACGTAAACGTCGTGCTAAAGGAGCATCCAACTCAATCAAGAAAAATCCTGTCGCCATGACTGCCAGATAGCCAGAGAAGAAGGGAAATTTCTCTGCCAGTACTACCAGCAACAAAGCCAAACTTGCTGCAACTAAGGTATCCTGCACCGCATTTTGAGTCCAGTTCTGCTTTGCCAGCAACACAACCAAAAGTCGTGCTGTCAAAAAACCGAACACAACGCCTAGAACAATTTGGTAAATAATCTGAATAGGCAATAATTGAATAGCACTCAGGGTTATACCAAAAGGCAAGGTGACTGTGGAAGTTGAGCCTTGTGCCAAAAAGTTCAGTAACAAACTAAACACTAGTAGTAACAAAACATCTGACAAAGCGCTACCGGTGAGGATAGCGTCAGGAATTCCTTTTGTTACTCCCCAACCCAGGCTTTTCAGTCTTAGCATCCCCGGTACAATCACTGCCGGTGACTCCGCCCCAATCACACAGCCCAGCAATAGCCCTGTGGGAAAGTCGAACTTGAAAATCCAGATTGCAGCTAGGGAAATAACTAAAGCTTCACAGGCCGCAGGTAGAAACCCTAATCGTAGTGCTACCGTTCCTTGTTGTACCAGTTTTTCCCTGTCTAAACCTAAGCCAGCCTTCATCAAAATTACCATGACAGCCAGCGATCGCCAAGAAGCAGATGCTGCTAGAACATCGGGGCTGATGAGATTAGTAACTTGCGACCCCAGGATAATTCCCACTAAAATCATGCCTACCAGGGCAGGAATTTTCAGCCGTCGGGTAATCTGTCCCACGAAAAAGCCGAGCAGTAAAATTAACAAAAAACTTTCTAACATCACGCAACTTTAGATAATGAATGGGGAAGCGTGACTTGCTAACGGAAGTTTACTGCAAATAGCCCTACCCTTCCGTAGCAAGTCGGAAAAGTAGGAGCCATCAGCCTTTTGATCAAATGTTAAGTGTGCAAACTTGATTAGGCGGTTATGGCGAGCTCCATCGCCTGATTATTACTTTACAGTCAAACCTGTTCTGTTGGAAAGTTCTTTTCGCTGCTTAAATCTCAGGTACTATTTACTAACAAGCGTTGTAGTGTGTAAAAATTTATAGCGCTTTTTATAGCAGTTCTCAGTATAAAATGTTAATTTCCTAATATAGTAATTACCTTGCTCCTCGTTACCCTTAGTTTAGCAGCCTTGGGTTTAACACACGCAGTCACTCTAAAACGTTCATCTTTCATAAGTTTGCATTAGCATACTTAGAAAAAGTACTGATAAGTTTTATGCTCCTCTAAACACCTGGAAAGTTGACAAGTCCGCCCCGTCTAGGGATGTCGTATTTTTTACTTACCTAATATTGAGTATTCTCTATTTATGGATACACTTGCTTACCTGCATTTAGCGGAAACCTATGAAGCGTCTGTTAAATCAGAACCGGGAAATACTGCCGATGCTGATTTATGCTATCCAGACTTAGACTGGTTACAAGAACAACAAGGAGCTTTAACGCTATTCCTCTCTTTTGCTTTTGGTATCAGTTCTTTGGGTTGGTCTAATCCGGCTCAGGCTCTCAAAAAAGGCGAAAAAAATTCCCAAGTCGCGTCCCTACAACAAAAACTACAAACAGCTGGATACTTTAAACAATCTGTGACTGGATATTTTGGCCCTGTGACGGAAGCAGCTGTAATCAAATTTCAAAAAGCTCATGGATTAACAGCTGATGGGCTTGTTGGTTCTCAAACATTAGCCGCACTAGAATCTAGTTCGGGAACAGCTACTCCACCACCAGCAAAAACAAAGTCTTCTGTAACTACACCAAAAAAGTCGCCATCAGTTAATTCTAAGGTCATCATGCAAAGAGGTGATCTCAGCTATGAGGTGATGTCACTCCAGCGAAAACTGCAAGCAGCGGGATTTTTTGAGCAACCAATTACAGGAGATTTTAACGCAGCAACGGAAGCGGCTGTGATCAAATTTCAGAAAGCTCACAGACTTGTTGATAATGGGATTGTTGACACTAGAACGTTAGCAGCACTGGAGTCTGGTTCAGTCGTACAACCCACCTCACCGGCCAATTTTACTACACCTGTTGCAGTAGATTCTTCAAAATGGCGATCGCCTAAAACTTCACTGTTACGCAGAGGTGATACCAGTTTGCAAGTGAACTCTATCCAGCAACAACTGCAAGCATCTGGATATCTTGAGCAATCCATTACAGGGTCTTTTGATACAGCGACAGAAGTAGCTGTGATGAAATTCCAAAAAGCTCATGGACTAATTACTGATGGAATTGTTGGCCCAAAGACACTTGCAGCACTGAAATCTAAGGGTATCAAATCGTCTTCCCCAAAGTTTCAACCTGCTTTTCAAAACCCTGTAGTTTTAGAAAAATCTCAACAACTCAAAAATCCAGTCAAGGAACAAACGCTATCTAATTCTATCAAGTTGGCATCAGACCCTCCTCAACCCACGAGTGAAAATTCTTTAGTTACAAATCAGCCACCGCAATCGAGATATGATTTCACTCCACCTGCAAGTGAAAAGAATCAACTTTCTCAATTAGAAACTTCTGACCAAAAAGACGACATCCAGAAAACTTCTCCCAGTCATCCCAATAAGATGACACTCACAAAAATTATTTCTGGCAAGATTTCCCCAAAATCTATTGTGCATTCAGGAAATGGGCTATTTTTTGCTCAAAACATGATGTACAACCACACAATAACTGTTTACAATCGAGAGCATAAATTAGTCAAAGTTATTCCTGACAAGGTTGATTTATCAAAATACGGTTACTCCAAATTCAAAGGTAGTTATCAAGGCGCACCTGTGGAAGCCAGCTTTTCCCAAGATGGTAAATACGCCTGGATTTCTAACTATCAAATGTATGGCCTCGGATTTAACAACCCTGGTAGCGACAAATGTAATCCATCTCAAAAAACTGATAAAAGTTTTTTATATCGGATAAATACTGACACTCTAGAGATTGACCACGTTGTTCAAGTTGGGTCTGTGCCTAAATTTGTTGCTACATCTCATGATGAACGGCTAGTATTAGTTAGTAATTGGTGTTCTTGGGATTTGAGTGTTGTTGATGCTATTAAAAACCAAGAAATTAAAAGGATTAAACTTGGCCCTTATCCTCGTGGCATAGCAATAGATAATGCTTCAAATCAGGCTTATATTGCCGTAATGGGTTCTTATAATATTGCTAAAGTTGACCTGAAAAACTTTTCGGTAAAATGGCTAAAAAATATTGGCAATGCACCACGACATTTAAATATAGATCCGACAGGTAAGTATCTTTATGCTTCCTTGAACGGTGAAGGGAAAATAGCCAAAATTGATTTGCTAAAAGGTAAATTAATAGATAAAGTCTCCACAGGTAATGCACCACGAAGCATGGTTTTATCAGATGACGGACAACGGCTTTATATTGTTAACTACAGCGACAACACAATTAGTAAAATTCGTACTAGCGATCTGAAAGTAGTACAAAAGATTAATGTTGGTGCTAACCCGATTGGGATTACTTACGACCCACAAACTAGACAAGTTTGGGTTGCCTGTTACTCCGGTAATATCATGGTATTTCAGGATTAAGAAATAGCCTGAAGATGATAAAAATTTACTTGTCTCTCCCTTCTGAACGCTAGTAATGCTATGGAAGAGAGAGACTTAATTTTTATCTTGCAATCTACGATTACAACACAACAGCCCTAACTTTTCATGCAATAACTATTAAATGGTTTTGTAAAAAAATGTAACAATTTTTCTATAGAAAAAACCAATGGTTGAATGTAAAAGACATACATAGTTAGGGACTTCCAGAGAATAAAGTATACAACTTATGAAAATGATAATCATTCTGGTGGGGGGAAGGGAAAGGTTGCTAACGGCAACCTTTCCCTTCCCTTTTTGTAGTAAATTCAATGATGATTCGATTTTGGATGTGCATAGGTGTCAATGGAATTAACAGATTCACTAAAGCATTTGTTGAAGGAAACTGCACAGCAATTAAAAGG
>NZ_JADEXZ010000026.1 GCF_015206815.1 Fortiea sp. LEGE XX443 | reverse complement strand
GGGCAGGGGGAAAGGTAAAAACCTTGCCCCTTGTGGGCAAAAGCCCCTTGCTCCTTTTCTCCCTTGGTTGAAGCCCCACCCCTTGTGGGTGGTTTTTCTCCCCTGCTCCCCTGCTTTTTTCACTTTCCCTACTCAGGTTTACTACTATTTCACCAATGCGATCGCACCGCAAGCTAGACGGCCACCACCAGCTTCATCTGCTGTACCTCCAGCCTTTCTTTGATCCATGAGTTTATGGATAATAATGGCACTACCATCGGCATCAAATAGACTTACTGGGCCTTCCGAAAGTGTCACACTGCTAACAAATACTTCTAAACGACCTTGACCTATGGGATTAATTTTAATATTTGGTAACTCACCTAGATGATAAGGATGGTTCTTTTCCACAGGAGTTGATGAACCAGAGGGGCCAGGGTCGAAATGTCCACCAGCAGAACTAAAAGGTCTTTCTGTACCTTCTTGACAAGCACCTTTTTCATGGATATGAACACCATGAAGTCCCGGTGTCAAGATTTTCGGATCACCCTTTAGTTCCACAGCTAACCAAACAAAACCTTTTTCGGTTTGTATTGCTTTGACAGTACCCTCAATACCAGGGCCATTAATTTGAGCTTGAGCTTTTAATTGTGGACTAGAACCTTGAGCCGGAGAACTGCAAGCTGTTAGTAGTAGTAGACATGCAGCAACGATGTAAGAGATAAATTTCATAATTCAATTCTCGAAACTCAATCAACACTAATTTTGTTATTCAATATAATTGCAGATTGCACAAGCCAATTAACTACAAAAGTGAGCAAAAATGAGGGAACGTTTAGGTAAATGGATACAAGACTTTCAAGAGTGGATTATTTTCGCTCTGATCTTTGTGTTTTCAATAGTAGTAATTCGGTTTCTTGAGGATAAACCTCCATTTAAAAGTCTTGTAGGATCATTAGTTAGTTCTGAGTTTATCGGCACTCTTCAAGACATAAGTATTTTGGCTGCGGTAATTCTTTATTTCCGAGAAACGCCTTCCCGAAAAAAACAAGAACATTATGAAGCCTGGCGTGTAATTAACTCCTCTTACGGACAACGAGCCAGTGGAGGTAGACTTCAAGCATTACAAGACTTGAATAACGATGGTGTCAGCTTGGCCGGACTCACAGCCGATAAAGCCTATTTAGCTGGCATTAAATTAAAAGGAGCCGATTTGAGAGATGCTAATCTCCAAGGTACTAATCTGAAAAATGCTTGTTTGCAGGACATTGATTTACGCAATGCTAATCTTCAGCAAGCTGACTTGAGATATGCCAACCTTGAAGGAGCAAATTTAAGAAATGCCAATTTCCAAGGACAAAGTACTAATCTCAGCTATACAAATTTTCAAAATGCTTACTTGAGTCATGCCAATTTTCAGTCAGCTTACCTTTGGAGTGCTAATCTTCAAGGTGCTGATTTAAGTTATGCCAATCTTCAAGAAGCTGACCTCAGTTATGCCAATCTTCAAGGTGCTAATCTCAAATATGCCAATCTTCAAGGTGCTGACCTCAGTCCGACTAATCTTGAAAAAGCTAACTTTCAAGGTGCAGATTTACAAAATACGGATCTCAGAGATGCCCAAAACTTGAATCCAGAGCAAGTTAAACTAGCGAGGAATTGGGAACATGCCAGATATGACGAGGCTTTGCGGATGCAGCTAGGGATCAGTTCATTTAGCCCAGAAGTTGAACCCATTCAGCCAGAAAACCCTGGTGATAACGACAACTCGTTCGATACCCAGCAGTCCCAAATCACTGAAGATTTTTAAAGATGCTGAATTGTGTAATTAAGCATCAACTACGACTCTTCCTACAGGATAAGCAACACAAGTTAAGATATAGCCTTCTTTAATTTCACTTTCTTCTAGGGCTTCTGGATCGTAGCCTTCCATCTTGACATCTCCTTCTAACTTACGTTTTTTGCAAGTTCCACAAACCCCAGAACGGCAACTACTGCGAATTTTTACCCCTTCTTGATCAGCCACATCAAGGATGCTTTCTTCACCATCACAAGATACTTCTTTGCTGGATTTGGAAAAGACTAGCAGTGTTTGGCTAGAAGATGCGGGGGCTGAAGAGACTGGAGTTGGTGTAGCTGTTGGGGTTGTAGCAGTACGAGCCACTACATCCTGAACTGGCGCTGTTTCTGTGGACATGTTGCCCAGCATCCCGCGTAAGCCTAAATTACCTGAACTACTAGCTGCAACTTCTACCTTCGGTGTAGCAGCAGGCGCTTCGGCTTTTTTAGCTTTTTTCCGAGGTGGGCCAAAGCTTTCCTCGTAGTAGTTTTGCATCGGGAAGTCGATGCTTTCGAGCAAGTCATTGACCGATTCCATAAATGGGTTCGGCCCACACACATAAACTGTGCGTTCTCGATAGTCTGGTGCAATCAGTTTTAACATTGCTGGATCGAGTCTGCCAGTGAAACTCATCCAACTTTGACCTGGTTCACGACGAGTGATGCTAACTGCCAAATTAAAGCTGGGATGATTCGCTGCCATCCAGTCTAGTTCCTGTCGGTAAATTATATCTCTAGGACTACGGGCGCAGTGGAAAAAGACGATATCAACGTTAGAGGCGGTGTCATACAACCAGCGGGACATAGACATCATCGGTGTGATCCCACTACCAGCAGAGATCAGTAACAGTTTTTGGGAGGGATTAGCAAAGCAGGTAAATTTACCCAATGGCCCACTAAGCTTAATTGTGCTGCCGACCTTTACGTTATCGTGTAACCAATTAGAAACTAACCCAGGTGGCACATTTGAGTCAGAGTTAGAGGGTGCGGGGACACGTTTAACGGTAATTTCTAGGGTATGGGGACGGGAGGGAGTGGATGAGATGGAGTAGGAGCGCAGCACCTGTTCACCGTTGATTTCTAGGTCAAGGGTGATAAACTGACCGGGTTTGTAGGTGAAGAGCATTGGTGGGTCTGTCACAAAGCGAAAGGTTTTGACATCATGGGTTTCATCAATCACCTGGCTGCATTTGACGGTTAAATCACCCTTCATCCAACGTTGGATTTGACTTGGGTCTGCCGTCGCTACTGGCATATACTCTTGAGGATCTTTGGTCGCAACGGCAGGAGTTGTCAGTGGTGCTGGAGGTTGTTGTGGTGGTGCTGGGGCGATCGCCACTTCTTGTTGTACTGGTGGCTGTAGTGCCTGACCGTTGGTTGCAGAAATAACGTTGGTATTAACGTTAATATCCAGGTCTATCATAGTTGCTTCATTGCTTGATGCAATTCCTACAACCATCAAGAAAAACCGACCAAGCTGAATCATATCTCCCATTTTCAGGGAATAATCATGATTGATTTGAATCTGTTCAGCATTTAACCGCGAACCAGCCCGACTAGCCAAATCGGTGTAATAAAAATTACCGTTTTTCAGAGAAATTTTGCCATGCATTCGACTGATTTCGGCACTATCTAAAACCACATTACAGTTTGGATAGCGGCCGATGAGACACTCATGATTGAGCATGGCGTCTAAGTCGAGGTCTATTTCTTTGAGTTCGTTTGGCTGCTGTGGGTCAATGATTCTGAGTTTAAGCATATTAATTACCTAAATATGTCAATTTCGCTGTGTTTCTACTGTCAGGAATGAGACTGAAATTGTTTACATTTTATGTTGTAATCATCACCCTAAACTCAACAGAGGTAATGAGGAGTGACCAAAACTAGGGTGTAGGGTGTGGGGTGTAGAACTCTTTTTGTACAACCCACAAGGCGAGCCAATAGGGTTCAAGCCCCCACCAAATCTTTGATTTGGTGGTCTTTAATTAGCGAAAAGTTGCGTGGGCGGGTTTCCCACGCCAGTCGCTACAACGGAGGTTCCCTCCGCAACGCGCTGGCTCGACTTGAGCAAACCTTTCAAGACAGTGGAGGCTTGAACCCGCCACTAATTTCCCCGACACCCGACACCCAACCGACAACACTCTTCTTTTTGACGAAGAATAACACTGAGGGGAACGGCACAAGCCAATCTTATTCAGAGTTTGCACTTAACTTATTTAGTGCTATTCAACACTGATGCTTTTAACTGGGATAGCAATGCCATCCCAGTTAAAATACTAAATCTGAGTCACTGAATAAGCTTGTCCCATATTTGCTTGCAGGCGATTACTCAAAAGTTCCAAGATATTTCTGGCTAGTAAGGGGTCTTGTGCCAAAACTGCCTCAAAATTCTCGGCCTTGATTCTTAATGTCTTAGTCCTGCTACCAGAAGCTAGTACAGTTGCTGCGTAATTGGTGTGGTTTAATACTTCTAATTCACCAATAGTTTGTCCAGGTAAGATAATTCCTGAAATATCTTGATTAGCCATGCTTTGACTGACTCTGGCTTCACCATCGATTAACACTATCAGGTCTTGGGCTAGTGTACCCATGCGGCAAATTTCCTCTTCTGGACGGTAAACCCGTACATGGCTATTTTTCGCTAAATCAATTAACACATTTGCCTTCAAACCTGAGAAAAAGCTGCTCTTATACAGCCATAATAGTTTTTCTAGGGTTCCTAAAGCTTGAGCGATCGCATCTCCTTGCTGCGCTTGCATTTCCCACTGCACCAGAATCACTAAGTCGTCGCCACCGCTGAATCGGACAACATCACCCTGTTTGAGTTGGGTTTGCTGGTCAAGGATTTGTGTTTTGCCAATACGTATACCATTACTGCTACCCAAATCCTTGATGCTCACACCTTTTTCATCTAGGTAGAAGATAGCGTGCTGGCGAGAAACGCGGTTATCGGAAATCATGATGTCGTTACCAACTTCACGTCCCACGCGAATTGTTGCCTGTTGAAATACTCGTCGTTCCACACGACCCATGATTTTGATTTGAGCAATCATGGTTGGTACTGTGGCTGTATTTTGCTGCTGTCCTTGACCAATAATGCGTTCGGCTGTTTCGTGAACGAGCAGGTCTTTAATGGATTTTGTATCCAATAACTGACGAGCTTGCTGGAAGCCAAGACCTGGATTGATCTGATGTAGCGCATACAAACTGGCTGCTTGTACCAAGGGATCGATATCTTGCAATAGTTGCATTAAGACATCAATAATCACCTCAGAACGTAATGCTGGTTCTGGTATTTGGGTGGGCGCTACTATCGAACTCCAAGAGGAGTTGCTTGTTTGTAAAGCATTGCTAGTGGAATTGGTCATTGGAGCATCAATGCGAGTATCCGCAACTCCAAGATTTAATTCTGTGGCTACAACTGCCTGAGTTGCTAGGTCTTTTGCTTGGCGTAAGGAAGCGATGACTCTCATACTCAGACGAGACATCCATCTCGACTGCTGCTCATTAGACCGTAGAATATCCCCCAGAATGGTTGCTGCTAATATGCCTATGGAACGGGCAATATCGAGCGCTTCTGGGGTATCTCCTAAAATTTCCAGGATGCTGAGTAACTGGGTGACAACCAGTTTTTGCTTTTCTTGAACTGCTTGTCGCAGTAAAACATAAACTGGCTCGTGGGGGTTGGAGACTAAGTTTTGTAGTGCTTGATAGCGCACAGCTAAATCTTGCAGTTGAGATAGTAGGGTCTCAGCCGTTCGTAGTAGTGCGCCGTCTTGGTTAAACATTTCTGCCAAGACTTGTTCTTGTTCGTCAGATGTGATGGCATACTCTTGACGCAAGGACATGATTTGTTTTTGCTTGCGTTCAAAGGCATCTGATAAAGGAGTACCTGTTTCCACTAGTTCTTGGATGACTAACTCTAAGGCGCGGCGATAACCATCAATTCGTAGTTGGTTTTCGCGGCTGAGTTGCCTCTGGGGATCTAATAGATTAGGGTCTTCAACACCTAGTTCTGCAAGGACGGAGTAATGCTCTTCATCGCTGACGTTCAATTCTTTGCGGACATCTTTGAGAACTTCTAAGCTGTCGGCAGATTGAACGTTACCTTCTTGTAAGGATTCTTGCAATACACCTTTATATACGCGCAGTCTGTCGGCTCGGCTAAAACCAGGTAGGACTTTAGCTAGAACATACACTTCGTTGGGGAGCAGGTCTTGGAGCGATCGCCCGTCGAGAAATTTGCTCCAATCAACGGCTAGTTTGTTCAACTGACGACGCAAACTACTAGCCAAGCTTTCACGAGAGTAATTTTCTTTGCTGCGTCCTATACTTCTGTATAGCCACATGCTGCTGACTAAAACGACAACGCCGTTGATGACTAAAATCCCCCAGAAGGGAAACAAGCTGATGTTGGGGCGACCGCCAAACATGAAGAAGACGTTGAAGGAGACAAATGTACACAAGACAAAGCAAACGTGTAGAATGTCTTCTTCGCTGGCAACTTTGTTTCTCCGCTTGAGGAAGGCTCGATAGGCGTTTTCTAGGGTTTGACAAATAAAGTAGCTCAGACCGGCACACACAGCCAAGGTAATGGGCGAGGCGATGATTTTGGGAATGGCAATGGCTTGGCCAAAGATGTAGAAACCAGGGTTGAATAATGTGCTTAACTGTCCTTCTTCATGAGTCCAGGCTCCTGAGTAGTAGTAGTCCCAGTTGCCGGCGTATAAGAAGTAGTAGAAGTAGAACCCAAACATCAACCCAAAATATGTGTAGAACACTACTTTCTGGTCTGGTCTGGTAATTCCTTCCCAGTAGGAGCGCTCTGAGTCAATATCGATGCAAGGGGATTGACAGCTAACGCAAGCACTCTTTTCTTTGTCACTGGTGTCTACTGTCCGACACATCGATTGAGTTATACTTTGGGGTGGTTTGAGGTGAGCATCACTACCTAATAACCCTCTTGGCCCTGTGTACACCATTTGCACTGGAGCCATTGGGCAGAAGTATTGACACCAGCTTCTACCTTTGAATAGATAGCCCACACCGATAGAAGCGGCAATAGTGGATAGCAAAAATATCGCCATTGCGGTGCGATCGCTGTTCACAAACAGAATCCGGATGTTCAATCCCAGGTAGAACAGGAACATTTGCATGTATAGGTAATTGCGACCTAACCAAGATTCCTTTTCCACCCCGGCCAATTCATACCGAGTGCTACCTGTCTCTGGGTTAACGACTTTGCGCTTGCGTTGAATCCCTAGGGCGCGAGGAATTTGGGAGAAGAAATACAATGGACAAATCCGCCGCCAAAATTCATGCCCAAACAGCACCAGAACCATGATCCCGATGGGCAGTACCATTGCCCAAAAAATTCGCGCTCCCATCGGATAGGCTTGTTCTGGTAAACATACGTTCTGAACTTTTACACAAGCAATCGGGTCGAGATACTTCTCAGGATGGAGATGAAAGGGACTAGCAATATTGCTTGGGTCAGTTAACCAAACCGAAAGCGGATCGTAAAATAAAGAAAAAATTAATGTCAGCCAGCCGATAGCAAGTAGCCACCTGACGACGTGCATCTTTTTTTCTGAAACTTGACTAATCATTGTTTGCAGTTGCTATAACGTTAGAGATGTACTAAGTAATAGTGGATAAAATTCTCTGGACTCAGTAAAAGTTCATAGAAAAGCTCTCAGCCACTCCTGTTTTGTGTACTAACTGGTGAAAAGCTTGTCTGAGATACGAGGAAATCTAGCTGCACAAGCAACTTGATATTTGATTGCTTGTGGATCATGCAAATGGATTACATTTGGTTTGGTGGAGATGAATTTAGTTTACTATTATTACTCCCATTACACGTACGTATAATGTTATAAAGTTTTTCATGAAGTAAATTAAAAGTCTTTCTTATTCATCTTGTCGCTACGGTAAAGTTTATTAGCATAAATACTGATCCCAGATTTACCAGGATTGATTTACTGTATTGTGCAGCAAGGAACGAGAGGTTCTTGAGTGATTTCTTCTAATCCTCCAGAGCGTAATAAATCTTCCCAATCATTTTTAATCGTCATATCGTTAGGGCTAGATTTACGCAATTCACTCAGAATCGCTAAAGAATCTTGCCAAAACCCAGACAATGCGTAAATTGCAGCCTTTTCTTCCGGTTTTACTTTCTCTAACGCCGTCTTGAGTGTTGCATCAGGGGCGATCCGTTCAATTGAGCCAAAAACTACAAAGTCTAGCTGCCGCTCGCGGCGATCGCAAATTAGAGAAAAGTACCATTTATAAGTTTTGTCAACTTTTAAACTTGGCACAGTTGGTTTTACTGGCATGTTCAGGCTGACAATACCAGCTTTATTTGGTGTTGGCAAGGTAACTTCGTACACTATATTGTCTTGCTCATCTGACAAAACCAATTCCATGACTGGTGCAGATGTTTGCGGTACATAGAAGAAAAATGTTGGATTAGCCGCAGTTGTTCTTGTTGTTCTTGGCAAATCAAAGGCTGGTATAAGCGCTTTTAAACTTTTATTACCTTGAATACAAGCAGCACCAGTTTCGCTGGGACGATTTGCCGGCCCACGAGTTGCCCCTTGTATCTGCCGCATGGGTTTACCCAAGTTGCTGGGGATGTAGGTTACGTAGGTTTTACGTTCACTACCATTGCGGCGATCGCGCGATATATAAAGTTCGATATTTCTCACAGCTGCGGTAGCATAGCGATCGCGCGGTCTTTCCTGAAGTGCTTGTTTAAAATATTTCAAAGCGGCTGAATAATTCCGCTGACGGGTTGCACCATAACCCAACTGCATGTACTGGTTGTAGTTAGACTGAGATTGAGCTAAGTAGGAAGGCGCTGCTACTACTTGATTCGAGCTAACAGGTAAGAGAGAACCAAGTATTAAGGTTACACACACACATCTTGTTAGGAAAAACAGTTTCATAGTCAATCCCTTCACTTGGGCTTTACTGTATGTTCATACAACATAGATAAGTTAAATTTCGCAGATGTATGCAAAATTTTATCTTGTTTTTTTACAATACCAGTGTGATCCGTGAAATGCTGGGGTTGCTTGGGTAAGTTAATTCAGTGTCCCTCTGCTGCAAAAGCCTATAAGTGAAAAAAGCAGGGGAGCAGGGAGCAGGGAGCAGGGGAGAAAAACCACCCACAAGGGGTGGGGCTTCCCTACGGGACGCTACGCGAACAACCAAGGGAGAAAAGGAGCAAGGGGGCTTTTGCCCACAAGGGGCAAGGTTTTTACCTTTCCCTCTGCCCCCTGCCTCTAATAAACTATCTCATCAATAAACTACAGTTTTTAAGTTACTCAGTGTTACTTATCCATCTGTGGTGGTTGATTCTTCCGTAACGCTACTATAATCCAGTTGCCACTTGCTTGTATATATTTTTATTCTCAAGATTAGTAACAAATAAGTAAGATAGTTAACTTAACAAAAATTTAAGTTAAACAGTTGGGTTTATTTCCTTGACAAAATTATTGACTGTAACCTGTCCCCTATCTCCACCCATGAATTTAATTGTGTTCGACTACTTACTTCTGTAGAGAAATAGCGCTGCGAAGATTTAAGGTAAAATTTTAGGGTGGCTGAGAATCAGCAACTGAATTTGACCATCACTCTTGTTAACTGCCAACACCGGAGGGCGTTGATTTAGTTTTGCCTCTCGTGGCATTCCTGGGAAAAGGTAAACCCAGCTGTCATTTTCTATCAGTAAACGCCAAAGTAGTGGTTCTTTGAGATTTGTTGTATCGTTTACTTCTCGTCCGAAAATCTGCCTAAACTGCTCTACATCTCCGATAATGCGGAAACCTTTCAAAGGCGGATTAATCAATAAATCATCTAGGTTACGCCCCAAAGCCATTTTATCGTTAGGGCTAACTAAGGTAGCGATCGGTCTTGTAGAAGTTATGTTAACTGCATCACGGTAAGCATCAGCTTCACCTTGCCAGCGCCCCAACCAAAATAATGCAGCTAAAATCCACGCAACAGCAATAATTTCATGAGATAAAGGCAGAGATAAAAATTTTACAAAAGAACGCAAGAATTTCAACAGGAAAAAATTGCGTGTTTTTTTGTGTAATTTTCGTACAAATTTTGCTCTGACACAACTAATTAACCAGATAGTAAATTGAATTAATGCAATAGTAATTAATAAAACTAAACTAGCTCGTATAAATATCCAAAAATCGCCCAAAATTGCCTGAATAGGTACTATAAAAAATGATTCTATTGGGAATGTTAAAGAAGTTATTTGTAATTGAAAAAATCCAAAGTAAGCCCAGCGATATATCCAACCAAGAAAGTAAAGAAAAATGCCAAACACACTGAGCATACTAATAAAACTACCAAGAAAATTAGTGCTGCCTGAATTTTTAGGATTTGAGGACATGGCTAGTAATAAATGCCCTGAGCTTTAGTATTAACAAATTTACAAAAATTTCGGGTTAATTCTGTTATATATGAACAAAAAAATTATAAATAAGTTGTTTGTTCAAATTACAAACGGTTTCATTTATTTAAACTACAATCTTTGGTAAGGGAATCAGAACTTGCACGTTTAAAGAATATAGCAATCCTAAAGTATTCATGAACACAAAGATCCCCGACTTCTTTAAGAAGTCGGGGATCTAAGCAAGGATGATTTTCAGCTTCCTAGTAATAATTACACAATATTGATCGAGGTTTATTTGCAAATATGAAGATTGGAACTACTGCACTAAGCTTGGTATTACTAATTGCTTTAGCAGGAACACTAGAAAATGCTAAGGCATTAACACCTATTATTGAAATAGCTCAAACTTCAACCGTAGCAACTAAAAATATAATTAATTTAGTCTTGTTTCAGTATGTGGATGTAGTTCTAAAAAATAGAATTTCTTATACGGGAACACTAACAGTATTTGATTCAAGAAAACAAACAATAGAGATTTCTCGTAATAGCGATTCTCGTTCACTGCCAATTAACCAGATTCAGCAAATAACTTTTAGACCATATATTACAAATTTCTGTAAAGAGCAGAAATGCTCACCACCACCTCCAGTCATGCGAGGCTCAAAAATAACCTTGTCAGGTATTCCATTAGATGCGTTTGTATTACTTGATGCCAAAAAAGGACAAGCTAGTGTAGACATAACAAAAATTGTGAATGAAACAAAAGAAAATCCTATTCCTCCCCAAGAACCTGATGAAATTTTGTATGTAGAGAAGATTCAGTTTGAATCTACGGGAAAGATGACAATTAAGGTAATGCTTACTAACCATAAATTTGATAGTGGTGAGTAATACTAAACTCGCTACAATTGGGATGCGGTAGGAAGGCATTGTGAGAGTATGAGATTGATTTCTGAACCACCAATTCCTGTGAAAATTCAAAAAATGAAGGAACGGGTACGGTGGAGACATCCCGATATTATGCAGCGAAGCATCGATCAAACCAGCATGGTCATCGATGATGGTAGGGATGAAACTCCAGAATTTTCATTTTTGGTTATTGGTGATAGTGGTACAAAATCTCATTACGGACATCATCCCCAGAGAGAAGTAGCTGAATTAATGCTGGCTCACAAGGATGATTGCCGATTTGTGCTGCATACTGGTGATGTTATTTATGTAGTGGGTTCCCAAGAGTATTACCCAACAAATTTTATTGAACCTTACCGTGAGTTTTTAGTGGGTGGCGAGAACCCCAAGAATATTACTTACGATCGCATGATTTTTAACTTACCGTTTCTACCCGTTCTTGGCAATCATGATTATTACGATGTGCCTTTTGCCTATCGCTGGTTAACAGGTAGTACATTGCGGCTACGGCGGATGCTGCGTTATAAGGACTTTGAAATTGGCTGGCATGGTTCTAATCAAGGAGATGCCTATGCAAAAGCCTTTCTGGATTATCTCGTAGGGATGAGTTCCCCAGAAGAGTTACATCGTCATTTAGATCAACATTACACCGGGAAAACTGATGCAGGCCGTTGTTTGCGTTACGTACCAGGAGAATTTACCCGTATACCCAATCGCTATTACACTTTTCGGTATGGTGGTATAGATTTTTTCGCTCTAGATTCCAATACTTTTAATACGCCATCGCCTTTACCGACAACCCAAGCCGGAGAAATTTACCGTCAAGAATTGCAAAAGCGCCGCCAGGAGATAGACAAAGAAGAAGAACAAATTTTGGCAATAAGCGATCGCCTAAATCTTGACAACCCTGCTGATGCGGAACAACTTGATGATCTCAGTGCCAAATTAGACCAAATTAACGAAGTCAAAATCGACATTGAGAAACAATTGGCATCCCACCAATCGCTAACAATTGATTTTGAACAACTAGAATGGTTACGCGACAGATTAATTGAATCTTGGCATACTTCAGAAGTCCGCGGACGAATCCTCTTTTTTCACCATCCCCCCTACGTCACCGAAGCAACAAAGTGGAGTCAAGCACAAACTTTGGCGGTGCGTCATCGCCTACGTTGGGTATTGCAACAGGTAAAGGAAAATCTTGGTTCTCTGACACAAAACCGTCCCATCATTGATTTAATTTTCAACGGCCACGCCCACTGTTTAGAATATCTCCGCACAGTAGATACAGGATATGCTGATTCTCATATCCCTTGTATTATCTCTGGTGGCAGTGGCCGCCGTCCTCGCCGTCAGCGCCAAGAAGGAACGGAATTGATGGAGACTTTCACCGAACTTCCCGACAGTCCGACTCGCAATGTTGCAGATTCTCTGCTATACATCGGCAGGCACGGTTACGGTTATCAAACACGCTTACCTTATTCTTGTGTACGAGTTGATGTCTTGGATGGTCGTCCGCCTAAATTTATTGTCAGACCTTTAGTAGCAGAACGGGTAGAACAAAAGTGGTATAAACAAGAGTTAGAACCATTTATGTTGTGAATGGGGAGTTTGACTATCCAATTAAAAGCCGAAGATGCTGTTAAAGCAAGGTTGGTTTAGTAAAAATTGTGAGCAAGACAGGCCCTAATAAATAATGATGACTTACACACAAAAGACCAGATGAGGAACCTAACATTTCCCGTTGTTTGGGGCTGTAAAACCTGATACCCAGTGGAGAAATTGGTAGTTTTTCAGATTCTGTCTCTTTATTAAAGGTAAAATCGACTAGATAAAAGCATCCCCCAGGAGTAAGCACCCGCGCTACTTCACTCAGCACTTGTTGAGGTTCTAAATAATGTAAAAAGCTGATAGTGCTGAAAACAGCATCAAACTGAGCTTCGCCAAAGGGTAGAGACTCTGCTTTGCCCTCAATATAAATTAAACGTGGATGGTGATGGTTACTCAATCTAGCCACACGCAACATATTTGGCGATAAATCTAAACCTGTACCACGCAGATGAGGAAATTTCGTTGCTAGGCGTTCTAGCAAACGTCCAGTACCACAACCTAAATCTAGTACGTTGACTCGCTCTGGTAAATCAACGTACTCTAATAACCGTTGATGGATAGCTCGATAAAATACGGAAGGAAAAATCCAATCGTAGCTTGATGCCCAGTTGTTAAAGAGGCGCTTTTTGTTAGCGAAAAAGTTATCAGTCATTTGTGTTCCCACTTGCACAGCGGCGATATCTAGCCTAGCGTGCAGTACGGTAAGTGTGGAAACCAAAGGAATGATTCCGAAATCTAGAAACTAGAATTTGTATTTAAATATGTTCCTACAGAGAAAATATTATCTATGACTGTAGCAGCCACGAGCGATCGCTGCATCAAGTCAGAAAAGCAAACCCAAAATTATTTAGGTGAAAAACTATGGCATCCATAACTCTAGTTCATTTACACAAAGACCTCTTACACCCAGTTCGTGAGTGGTTGGAAAGCAGAGAAATTCATAACATCCAATTAGCTCATTTTTTGTGTAGAGTTATACCATCTCAATGTCCTTTTGAACGAGATGTGACTTTGTTTGGTCATAAACTGTTTCACATACCAGCGATGTGTAAACTCAATCCTCTTTACGAGCAATTAGTAAGTCTGCGTTTTCGAGCGCTGTGTTATCTTGCTGATGAATGTGATGAAGATGTAAATGTTTATTGCTAAACTTTGGAAGTCTCTGACAGCAGCTATCGGTAATTACAGACTTATGCTTGTTATCTGCTTCAATCTATACTAAGCTATTTTAGAATTAATTAGATATGTATCTAACGAGTTCTGAGTCTGTGTCAATTACTGCTTTACCTTGCTGAAATCATTAACATCATCAATATGACGCACATCTTACTAGTAGAAGATGAGGTCAAACTGGCGCGATTTATCGAATTGGAACTGAATTACGAAGGTTATCAAGTCAGTGTCGCCTACGATGGATTAACTGCGCTTACGGCTGCACGGGAGTTACATCCAGATTTAGTTATTTTAGATTGGATGCTACCTGGGTTATCAGGTTTAGAAATTTGCCGCCGCCTACGGAGTACTGGTGATAAAGTACCAGTAATATTATTAACTGCTAAAGATGAAGTTAGCGATCGCGTTGCCGGGTTGGATGCTGGTGCTGATGACTATGTAGTTAAACCTTTTAGCGTCGAAGAACTATTAGCCAGAGTCCGCGCCCATCTACGCCGCAATCAGGAAGCAGACGCGGCAGACATATTAGAATTTGAAGACCTCAGCTTAAATCGCCGCACTAGAGAAGTCTATCGAGGCGAGAGATTAATTGAATTAACTGCCAAAGAATTTGATTTACTCGATTATTTACTTTCCCATCCACGACAGGTAATTACACGCGATCGCATTTTAGAAGAAGTTTGGGGTTACGACTTCATGGGCGATTCCAACATTATCGAAGTTTATGTCCGCTACCTGCGCCTAAAACTCGAAATCAATCACGAAAAACGCCTAATTCAAACTGTGCGGGGTGTCGGCTATGTCCTGCGGGAGTGAATGAATTGTGAAGCATGAAGTGACACCCTGACACGCGATCTCAACCTGTCCTCTGTTACCTGTCACCTCTAGCCTCTAACCTCATTGCAAACAACCGTTAAACTTCATTGCAAAATAACAAGGTAATCCAAGCAACATGATAAGTTTTGATGATGTGAAGCAACGGCACTATAAGGAGAACACAGTGGCAATGGAATCACATTTACTAAAGGGCAAAGCTGTACAAAACGAAGATTTTAGCGAATACGTTGCCCATTTACAGATGCACATGACTCTACAAGCTCGCAATCTGATTCCAACCCTGAAGCATACTGTGGAAGACAGTCGGCAGCAACTCTTGCATCAAACCCAAGCCAACTTTGAAAAGTTAATTTCTCGGCAAGGTCTGTAGGTATAGGAATTTTAACTAAAAGTCAAATAAAATAAAAGCAGGTATTGTTGGGTTAACGCCAATAGCGCACTCGTCAAACCTGCTTTTTTGCTTTTTTAAGTATCCAATCACCAAAATCAACCTTTTGAAGCAATAGCAAGCAACGGAAAGCCGTTAAAATTATTGCAGCAGTTCCACCCAAGATCAGTTAGTTAAGGCTAAATGGCGGCTTGAATCAAAATGACTTCATTACTTCCTCGAAATCTCAGCGTTGTCATCCGGCCAGTCCACTATCGGGATCTGGATGGAATTGAGCGATTAACTCAAGAGTCATTCACAGCGATGACTTCCAAGGGGGTTAATTGTGCCATCCGTCAAACGCAATCCCTGCGTCGCTGGTATGGATTACTTAAATTTTTGAGTTGGTTCCCAAATCCGCTACAATATCGTTTCTGCGCCTATGTAGCCGAGCAGGGACGGATGCTTTTGGGGATGATTCAAGTGTCACCGTTTAACCGCACCCGCAGCACCTGGCGCATTGATCGGGTGATGCTAGATCAAGCAGCAGATAAGCAAGGAATTGGCTCACAATTGTTGCGTCATTGCTTTGAGTCGATTGTAGAAGCCCGGACTTGGTTACTAGAAGTAAATATTAATGACATAGAGGGATTGGCACTCTATCGACAAAATGGATTTCAACGTTTAGCAGAAATTACATACTGGGAAATTAAACCCGAATTACTGGCGGAATTGGCGCAAGCAGAGCCAGATTTACCTAATTTGCTACCAGTGAGTAACGCAGATGCTCAGTTACTTTATCAACTCGATACAGCATCTATGCCGCCTTTGGTGCGCCAGGTATTTGACCGTAACACCCGCGATTTTAAAACCAGCTTATTTGGTGCGTTGAGCGATGCAGTCAAGCAGTGGATAACTAAAACTGAAGTCGTAAGTGGCTATGTGTTTGAACCTCAACGCAAAGCCGCAATTGGCTATTTTCAAGTTCAACTTGAGCGCCAAGGAGAATCTCCCCATGTGGCTACGCTGACTGTTCACCCTGCTTATACTTGGCTGTATCCAGAGTTGCTTTCGCAACTAGCACGCATAGCTCAAGACTTCCCTCAACAAGGCTTGCGACTGGCTTCGTTAGACTACCAGCCAGAACGAGAAGAATATTTAGAGCGGATTGGTGCAGAACGCATCGAACATACACTAATTATGTCCCGCTCAGTGTGGCACAAGCTCCGAGAATCAAAATTTGTCTCCCTAGAAGGCATTCAGTGGACTGATGTACTTCAAGGTTTGCAACCAGCACGCAAACCAATACCAGGTGGTATGTCATGGGTAAAAACTGGACAACAGCCATCCTCTGATATACCAGTACCAACGAAATCAGAACCTCTGTCTTTTAATAACTGTAATATTGAAGCACCTGCTCAAAATGACTCAGTAGATTCACAGCAAGAGCAATAGGTTAAAGGCTGAAGTATGAAAAGTAGAATTTCATACTAGCCTGCGGTAAGCCCTTCTCTGCGTTCGCGTAGCGTGTCGTCAGACAGAGGCTACGCCAACGGGTTCAGCAGTTGCTACCCTACGGGAACGCTTTCAGCGAACAAGTCGGGGAACCCGCCCAACGCACTGCTGACGCTCCTACGTCACTACACGCGTCTACATACTTCATACTTCTGAGGAGGCACAAAGCCAAAAGCGATAATGACCACAAAGCAGTATGTTTTAGCACTAGGATTAGATATCGGACGCAAGCGCATTGGTGTAGCAGGATGCGATCGCACTGGTTTAATTGCTACTGGAATTACTACAATTGAGCGCTCATCTTTTGAGCGCGATGTCGAGCAATTCCAAAATATAGTCAATGAGCGTCAGGTAGAAATTCTAGTAATTGGGTTGCCGTATTCGATGGATGGCTCTTTGGGATTCCAGGCTCGTCAGGTGCAAAAATTTGCGACCAGACTAGCTAAGGCTCTCAAACTTCCAATCGAATATGTGGATGAGCGCTTAACTTCTTTTCAAGCAGAGCAGCTGATCATATCAGAAAACCGGTCACCATCTCGCAACAAAGGTTTAATTGACCGCAAGGCAGCGGCTTTAATCTTACAACAATGGCTAGATGCTAGACGAGGTTCCGCAGTTGGGCTGCTGTCGAGCATTGATAGCTTTTGACATGATATTCTGAAAGCAATTACTTAGCAGTTGTGTTTTAGCATGAAACTATTTGCTTGACATCATTGGTCATTCAACAGTAAAGCAATTTTCACAGTTGCGGGTCATAGATAAAGTTTAACTAATCGGCTATGTTTTCCCCTCCATTTTCTGAAGACAACGATCGCGATCGTACAGTTTCTATCACCTTGACTGATGACACAGGGCGAACCCTCGAATGTTATATAGAACATTCGCTCTCTGTAGATGAGCAAGAATACGTCTTACTTCTTCCTGTTGACTCACCCATAGAAGTTTTCGCTTGGGAAGGTGAAGACGAGGAAGAAGAAGCCGTTTTAGTAGAAGATGATGCCATCATTGACGAAATTTTTAGTACTGCCCAAGCTGTATTATCTGAGCAAAACCTCATTCTCAAAAATACCGCTTACGCTTTGACAGTAGCTGGTGAATTACCAGCTGTAGAAGAGTCGGAACTTTTCACATTAGAAATCGAAGACGACGAAGCAGATTTAGAACCAGAGCAATTACAGCTACTTGCCAGCTTCTATCACCAAGACCAAGAGTATGCAATTTATACTCCTCTCGATCCTCTGCTATTTTTTGCCAGGATTACAAAAGATGGTCAACCTGAATTACTCTCTCCAGAGGAATTCCGCCAAGTGCAACCACTCTTAGAAGAACAACTTTTTAACGAAGTGGAATAAAATATTAGAAATTCAAAATTGAAAATAAAAATGTGACATTTTTATATTTTTAATTGCGAATTTTTTCTCACAGAGTTCAGAAGTAAAATAAACATTCAGAAGGACTTTATACGACTGGTGTACTAGTAAAGTTAATGAATAATTGGATTGAAAACCCCCACTAAATTCTATATTTAGTGGTTTTCCATTATTTAAATGTCTAAATGCTCACCAAAAAATGCTGTTTAAGAGGGAGCAATCCCATGCTGAGTAACATTCATAATCAACATTACTTGTATAGCAGTCGTAAATCATTCGTGAAAAAAAAGATCCTCGACTTCTTTAAGAAGTCGGGGATCTGAGCCAGGGCCATTTACACAAATAAACTGGAAATTATCTTCTAAGCATTGACTGTTAGATTTTAATTCGTGAGTATTAAAGAAACGCCTTTTATCCAGAGCGTTTCTCATTGTAATTCTTAAATATTGTCTATGACCTGGAACAATCTATTACAGCCTGACTTGATTTTAGAAGGTTCAGTATTGGAATTGACTAAAGAAATTATTCAACAATATGATCTGAAGGGACTGGTGTTAGATGTAGATGAAACCTTAGTTCCTTTTACAGTGGGCACTACTTCGCCAGAACTCAGACAATGGGTAAAAGAAATCCGCATCAATGTTGATTTGTGGTTGGTGAGTAATAACTTAAGTGAATCCCGAATTGGTAGGATTGCTCGTTCTCTAGACTTACCTTACTACTTGGGTGCAGCCAAGCCCTCACGACGGAAAATTAGAGCCGCACTTCATGCAATGGATTTACCAGCGTCACAAGTTGGAATGGTGGGCGATCGCTTATTTACTGATGTCTTAGCAGGTAATCGTCTGGGAATGTTTACAATTCTCGTAGAACCGATTATCCATCCTGAAGCTGCCCTGCGTTCCCACCCGATCAGAAATTTTGAAGTTTGGTTTTCGGAAATCTTGGGAGCTTCTATTACTCCTAAGCAAACAAAAATTCACAAAAATTAGCAAATCGTCAGGAAAGTAAATCTAAAGAAATAATTAAAAATTAATATGCAACACAAAAAACCTGTAATTATAAGTATTAATAACATGGGGTCAGCCAAAAAAGACCCTAGCAAATAGCAAATAAACATAAACTGGTAGAGCGTCACCTTCACCTATAGAAGGATTGGCGCTTTACTTTTGGCTAAAAAAAGATGAAGGATAAAGTGAAGAGTGCTGAGTTGAAAAACTGCCCACAATTGGGCGTGGCTTGTACCAAGTACATCAGTGCTGAGTAATTTTTTTATTACTCAGCATTCGGTACTGAGTAAGGTGAAAAATTGTTCATTACATACCCCATTATTTGATGGCTGAAGTAATTTCATACTAGCCTGTGGCAAGCCGCTAAAAGCGTCTACATACTTCATACTTCATACTTCAGTTGACCAATGACCAAAACGATTGTTGTCAAAATTGGCACTTCTAGCCTTACCCAAGCAGAAACAGGGCAACTAGCACTTTCTACCATTGCGGCCTTAACAGAAACACTCTGCCATTTAAGGCAGCAAGGTAATCGAGTAATTTTGGTATCTTCTGGTGCTGTGGGGGTGGGGTGTGCGAGATTGGGCTTAACCGAACGCCCTAAAGCGATCGCACTGAAACAGGCAGTAGCCGCAGTTGGTCAAGGCAGGTTAATGCGTATATATGACGATTTATTTACCACCTTGCAACAGCCCATTGCCCAAGTTTTGTTGACTCGCAGCGACTTAGTACAGCGTAGTCGTTACCTCAACGTTTACAACACCTTTAAAGAACTGCTGGGACTAGGGGTAATTCCTGTAGTTAACGAAAATGACACAGTTGCAGTAGATGAACTGAAATTTGGTGATAATGACACCCTTTCGGCATTGGTGGCTAGTTTAGTCGAAGCAGATTGGCTGTTTTTGCTCACCGATGTAGACAGGCTATACTCAGCCGATCCCCGTTCTGTACCCGATGCTCAACCGATTTCCTTGGTGAATAATATTAAAGAATTGGCGCAATTGCAAATTCAAACAGGCGGTCAAGGCTCACAATGGGGTACTGGTGGGATGGTAACAAAAATATCAGCCGCCAGAATTGCGATCGCAGCTGGAGTGCGGACTGTGATTACTCAAGGGCGATATCCTTGGAATCTCGAAAAAATTATCCAAGGGGAACCTTTAGGGACTCACTTTCAACCGCAACCGGAACCCACATCAGCTAGGAAACGCTGGATAGCCTATGGACTTGTACCATCTGGAAAATTATATTTAGATCCAGGAGCGATCGCCGCGATATCGCAAGCCGGGAAATCATTATTAGCAGCGGGTGTCAAAGTCATAGAAGGAGAATTTGACACCCAAGAAGCTGTGCAGCTGTGCGACACTGACGGCAACGAAATCGCCAGAGGGCTAGTAAACTATAGCAGCGATGATCTGCAAAAGATATGCGGCCGTCAATCTCGTGAAATTCCTGAGATTTTAGGCTATGTCGGTGCAGACACCGTAGTGCATCGAGATAATTTAGTGTTGACTTAAAGAGAGATAGACAGATGGTACAGACAATCGCTGCGGAAAAAATAACGCTCTACGATTTGGAGCAAAAGTTTAAATTGCAACCATATAGAAGACGAATTATTTTTCTCTGAAGAGCATCATTTTCACTAAAGGTAGGTATACCACAAGTATTGTCGTATATGCTGACGGCTCCTAATGGCGATCACCCTCATTACAGGTTAGTTACTAATGGTACTGATTTTATATTTTTGAAACTGCTTTACCAGGAAGTACCTTATTATGGGCGATTGCGTCAATTCATTTTAGGGCAAGATCATGATTTAGAAAGAGTGTTGCAAATCTTAAAACGATTAGCCAAGATTGTTGGACAAGAGAGTTGGTAATAATTCAAGAGCATTTATGTGGGTTGGGATATGGCAGATAAGTTATCACCAATGGATGGCTATGATGACTTTTTACGCGAGTTAAAAGAACGTATACGTAGCACCCAAATAAAAGTAACTCTGTCGATTAATCGTGAGTTAGTATTACTTTATTGGTACATCGGGCGCAAAATTATCATCAGACAACAGCAGCAGGGATGGGGTGCAAAAGTTATTGAACGTCTCGCCAGAGATTTAAAAATTGCTTTTCCAGATATGAAAGGATTCTCAGCACGAAATCTTAAATATATGCGAGCTTTTGCTGAGGCTTATCAAGATGAACAATTAGTGCAGCAGCTTGTTGCACTAATTCCTTGGGGGCATAATGTCCGTATTTTAGATGCTGTCAAAGATCCTTCAGCCAAGCTATGGTACATACAAAAAACTCTAGAAAATGGCTGGAGTCGAAATATTTTAACTTTACAAATTGACAATAGACTTTTTGAGCGTCAAGGAAAAGCTGTCAATAACTTCAATGTCATATTACCTTCTCCTCAATCAGAAATTGCTAGAGAAACTTTAAAAGACCCTTATATTTTTGATTTTTTAAGTTTAGGAGAAGCAGCACAAGAACGAGAAATAGAAAAAGAACTTGTTAAACATATTACTCAATTTCTTCTAGAATTAGGTGTAGGATTTGCTTTTGTTGGTCAACAATAGAATTTGAAAGTAGGAGACGAAGATTTTTATATAGACTTGCTTTTTTATCATGTAAAATTACACTGTTTTGTAGTAATTGAACTAAAAACAGGTAAATTTAAACCTGAATATGCAGGAAAAATTAATTTTTATCTTTCTGCTGTAGATGACTTGCTCCAATCTTCTGTAGATAGTCCTTCAATTGGTTTAATTTTATGTGCGAGTAAAGACAATATCATTGCTGAATATGCGCTACGTGATGTCAATAAACCAATTGGTATTGCTGAATGGCAAACTAAACTTACTAAATCATTACCCCAAGAGTTACAAACAAAGTTACCAACTATTGAGCAACTAGAGGCAGAACTAGAGAATTTATCCTTAGAAATAGAGAGTGAAGAATGATTTAATTTGGAATTGTATTGCACATTTTTAAGCAATTATCTGAAATTATTTTACAACACAGTTTTCCCAAAACTTGATCACTTTAATTATTTTCTTAAGCGCGTGCCAAAAGGGGAGCAGCAGCTAGTAGTGTTTTAGTATATGGGTGTTGAGGATGGGCAAAAATTTGTTTTGTCAGTCCGAGTTCGACAATTTTACCGCCATTCATGACAGCAATGCGATCGCACAAAAATCTTGCTAACCACAAATCATGAGTAATAAATAGATAGGTTAATTCAAATTCTGCCTTTAATTGCAACATCAAATCCAACACTTGCGACTGTACGCTGGCATCTAACATACTCACAGGTTCATCGCAAATCAACAGTTTGGGACGAGTAATTAAAGCACGAGCGATCGCTACCCGTTGTTGTTGTCCTCCAGACAAATCTGATGGATAACGTTGATAATAAACTTCTGGCGGCGTTAAACCGACTTTTTGCAACATCCACAATACTTCTTCTTTTGCCTTAGCAGCGTCAGCAAGATTGTGAATTAATAAAGGATCTCCTATACTTTGTCCTACCGTCATCGCCGGATTAAGACAAGCATGGGGGTCTTGAAAAATCATTTGCATCTGTCGTCGGGAAGAGCGAATTTCTTGGCGCGATAACTTAGTTAAATCCTTACCTAAAAATTCCACCTTGCCCGATGTCGGATGAATTAGCTGTAAGATAGTCCGCGATAGTGTGCTTTTACCACAGCCCGATTCACCAACTAAACCGAGAATTTCTCCTTGATAAAGTTCGAGGTTAATACCATCTACTGCTTTGATTGTTTGACTTTCAGCTTTAAACAGTCTTTCAATAAAGTTAGGCTCTATGGTGTAGTGTTGCTTGAGTTCTGTAACACGCAAGATAGGTGATTCGGAAATATTTTTCTCATTGCCTAATCCCCAGTCTTCCGTTACTTCATCCACAGTTTGAATGTGCAAAGCGGCTTGCAGAAGCGATCGCGTATATTCATGTTGAGGGTTGCCAAATACCGATGCAGTCGCCCCCATTTCTACCATCTTGCCCTTGTACATTACGCCGATGCGATCGCAATATTCTGCCACCATTGCCAAATCGTGAGAAATTAGCAGTAGTGCCATATTTTCTTCAGCACATAGACGCGTTAATTCTTGTAAAATTTGTGCTGAAACAGTGACATCTAAACTAGTGGTAGGTTCATCAGCCACAATTAACTTGGGGTTGAGGAGTAAAGCTAAGGCGATCGCTACCCGTTGCCGCATCCCACCGCTAAACTCATGAGGGTACTGATTCCATCGACTTGCAGGGATTTTTACCTTTTCCAAAGTCGCCAAAGCTTTTGCTTTCGCTTCCTTGGCTGATAATTCTGGTGAGTGTGCTTGAAGTGTTTCGATACAGTGTTTACCAATCGTCATCAACGGATCGAGACGCGTCATTGGGTCTTGGAAAATGAGTGCTACCGCCTCCCCTCGAAATTTACGTAACAAAAATACGGGTAAATCAAATACAAATTCTCCCTGAAAAATTACTTGCCCCTGAATCCGGGTAGACGGAGGTAACAACCGCATCACCGCCCTTCCCAAAGTAGATTTACCACAACCAGACTCGCCTACCAGTCCCATCCTTTCGCCAGGTTGCAATGTCAAAGATACATCATCAACTGCCCAACTGAGTTCTTCCTCACCACGCTGAGGATAGGCGACTCGCAAATTTTCTATACAAAATAAAGCTTCATTCATAGTTATCTAGCTTGAATAATTTCAAATTTTAGCTAGTTTATCAAATTCCCTAATGTTCTGAGTCTTTGATGGTTACAGACATAAGCCATAACTCGCTTTCTATAATAGGCAATTCAGCAACGCCAAATTCAGTATGATCCGAAAATAAAAAATTTAGGACTGAGCAATTTGCATAAATTCTCGGATAAACTCCGATATCTCTACAGAAAGCTTTGTCGCAATTGCTTGACATGATATAAAGAAAAATTATGTCTACAAACAAGCCAAATTTAAATCACTTGCAATGCAAGACAAGACATAAATTCTGAAATTTTGTTCATAAAGCTGGCAATTGCGACCAATTCTGTTATTTATCAGGATAGATTCATGGATATTATCTCTAAAACTAGCAAAGCTCATCGTCAGCGTCGCAAAATCTTGCTTGCAATGACTGGTTTGACCGCGGTTCTTTTGACTGGTGGATTAGCAGTTAAAGGTGCTGATGCCCAATGGTATAAGAGTGGTAATGGCCAATCGTATAATCAAACCGGTTTTGTTTACACTCAAAGTAATATTCCCACTCCAAATGGAAACTCTATTCTTGGGTTCAGACGCGATGCTTCTGGTGAGCTAACACCGTTACCCACTCCATCTTTTCCTACGGGAGGCGCAGGTATTCCTAATGCTCCCATCATCGGGGCTGGCCCTTTTGCTCTTACCTCCTTTGCATCCGATCAAGAAGTGATCGTTAACCCGGAACAGACGTTGCTTTTTACTGTCAATTCAGGATCGAACACGATCGCTGTCTTTGACATCCATAAAGATGGTAGTCTTTCTCCTGTGGAAGGGTCTCCATTTCCTAGTGGTGGAGTGCAGCCAGTTAGTCTAGGTCTAGCAGGTGATATTCTGACTGTAGTTAATCAAAACTTATTACCCCAAATCCCAGCCCCAGAAGCCAGCAATTCCCTACCGAACTACACTACTTTCCGCGTGACTCCAAAGGGCAAACTAATTCCTATTCCAAATTCTACCGTTTCAGTTCCCAACGGTTCTCTGCCAACCCAAGCACTCATCTCTCCAAACAAACGTTTGCTATTTGGTGTGGATGGCGGGACTGGCTTACTGCGCTCTTTTCAAATTCTTCCCAACGGTCGCCTGCAACAAAGCCCGACCTCACCACAACCCCTACCTGCACCAGCATTCCCGCCAAATCCACTAGGTCTGACATTAGGACTTCAAGCTCATCCCCAAAAGCCAATCTTATATGTTGGTTTCACTCTCAGCCAGCAATTGGGAGTCTACTCCTACGATCAAGATGGAAATCTGACATTCCTTAAAGCCGTACCTAATTCAGGCCTATTCATCTGCTGGATTGTGATTAACCGGGCTGCAACCCGTCTCTATACAAGTAACCCTGGTGACAACAGTGTGGCTGTCTATGATATTGCACAAGACCCAAGCACGCCAGTAGAAATTCAGAGGGTTGTACTCAAAGGCCCGATTGGTGGTGGTAGCGCTCAACTAACGTTAGATTCTACAGAATCGTTTCTGCATGTTGTCTCTCAACCAATTACGAATCCTCCATCTGGGAATAATGGCATATCTGTACTGAAAGTCAACCAATATGACGGTACTTTAACAGAAGTACCCTCCTCTCCCCAGTTAATACCGTCAGTTAATAACAGCTTTCCTCAAGGAATTGTTGCTAATTAAGATATAGGTTTTTGAAGTTTTAGGGTGAGCGTTTGAGAAATCTATTGCTCACCCCAAAATAGTTATTTTAGAAAGGAAATCACCGAATCAGATCCTCTAAGGATGGAAACAAAATTTTCTCTGCGTGGTTGCGATCGCCACATACTTCTGCTGGTAAACTACACATACAAGCAGCATTGGTAATATCAGTGATTTGACCACGCAAGCATTTAACACTCTGAATTACTAAATAAGCAGCAAAAACAGCTATCAGCGCTGCTACTAATAAACTGATGACTCCATCAGCCCATGTCCAATTTAACCAAATAACTGCGATCGCAGCTAACACTGCACCAACTGAACTGGCTACATCAGCCACAATATGGAGAAAAGCCCCTCTGATATTCAGATCGTGGTGACTACACCCATGTAGATAAAAAGCATTAAAGCTGTTGACTCCTAGGCCAATTAAGGCAGTCGCCAACATTGGTAAACCCAGAATCTCTACATCAGGAGATTGCAACCTCACAAAAGCTTCTTTAACAATCCAGCCAGCAATACAAGCTAGACTGATACCGTTAATTAAGGCTGCCAAAACATCTAATCGATAGCGCCCCAATACATTGTGCTTGGATATGGATTGAGATAGCCAGGATGCAACTAGTGCTAGACCCAAAGCTGCTACATCTGAAAGAATGTGTTCAGCATCTGCTAGTAGGGACAGACTGTGGCTCCAAATTCCTGCACTTAATTCCACACAGAAAAAGACACTGAGTAAAACTAAGGCAGTCCACAAAGCCTGAAATTTTTGCTTTACCTGGCTTGATTGCATCGAATCTGACCTGATATACTTATCTGAATTCAACTCCAATGATAAGTCATCACTCAGATCCTCCCCCACTGAAAGCGCCATTCTTAGATACCTGAATACCTGTACATTCCCTCATTTAATGTACCAGCCTCAAGGTTAACGATTGAGTAAATCAGGTTTAATTATAGGTGAAAACCAGTAAAAACCCGGATAAGAGTGATTATTGTTTTAAAAATGCGTGGCGATCGCCTAAATAAAGCTTTAGGTAATATCAACAGACTTTCTAGGTCGATCACCATACGCAAAAAATTAGCACAGCATTTTACGTAGCTTAACTTTGGTGTTTCTTAGCTCTTACTGGCTAGTACACCACGACATAAATAAACTACCCAGTTTCCTATCTGTAATACCTGTCGTTTCTGTTATATCTGTCATATCTATCGTTTCTGTCATACCTATCGTTTCTGCCATATCTATCGTTTCTGTCATACCTATCATTTCTGCCATATCTATCGTTTCCGTCATATCTGCCATTTCTGTTATCACCAACTGAAAACTCAGCACGACAACCATTTCTCACCCAGATACTATTTCTCCTGTAACCCCAATTTCCTCTACAACTAGCGTTAGACAATTGCCTAACAAACCTGACCCTACCTCTAGTAGGTGTTGAACAAATATTTCTCTGATTATTCTGGCTTGAACAGGTGAGTATTTCCTGAGCAGAAGCGGGAGTAGCAACGCTCAAAATTGTACCAATGCTGACGCTGGCAGCCATGAAGGTAGCTGCAATTATGGGAAAACGCATAACCATATCAAATATTAGACTACTTCAAAAATTTTCAACAAGAACTACATTAATTATAGCGAATTCCATTAATAACGTGGTGTGCAACTTTCTCTCAAACCTAACCCCCAACCCCTTCCCTACAAGGGAAGGGGAGCAAAATTCAAAGCCTCTCTCCCTGTGGGGGAGAGGTTTGGAGAGGGGTTTTCAAAATAAGTCGCACATCGCGTATTAATAGGCAATTTTTAAATCAAATTAAAAGCAAATATTCTTTGCATTCTAAACAGCATAAGCTTTGGCTGGGAAGTATTAACACTATATATATCTAAGAATTAAATATTATTAACTACATTTAACTAGAGATACTTTTCACTGAATTAATAGTTATCTTGAACCTGACAGCAAAGTATATTTTTCTGGCTGAGATATTTTAGCTTTATCGAAGTTAGCAGAGATATTATAAAGGGTATTCAAAAAAAGAGCAGGTGAATTTGATTGAGATTTATGTATAATTAGTTGCCCTGAATCTTTCATTAAAATACCAAATTTAATATTTTGCTGTGGCTTAACGCTTCTGTAGGTAAAACAATATCAACCTAGGAGTCTGCTATGGAACCCCTTGACTTGAAATGGATACGTAGCCAGTTTCCAGCACTAACACAAAAAATCAACGGTCAACCTGCAATTTTCTTGGATGGCCCTGGTGGTACTCAAGTACCGGGGGCTGTACTTGATGCTATGAATGACTATCTGGTGAGGTCAAATGCCAATGCTCATGGGGCTTTTGTCACAAGTGCGCGTACAGATGATACGATTACCTCTGCCCGTGCTGCGATCGCTGATTTTCTGGGATGTGATAGTGATGAGGTGGTGTTTGGTGCGAATATGACCACCCTCACCTTTGCTTTGAGTCGGGCGATTGGTCGAGAACTGCAACCAGGTGATGAAATTATAGTGACGCGACTAGATCATTATGCAAATGTTTCTCCTTGGTATGCCCTGGAAGAACAAGGTGCAACTATCCGCGTTGTCGATGTCAATGTTGATGATTGTACTTTAGACATGGGGGAACTGGAACGGCTCATTAACCCACGAACGCGGTTAGTCGCCGTCTGTTATGCTTCCAATGCTGTAGGTACAATTAATGATATTGCAGCGATCGCCCGTTTGGCTCATAGTGTTGGTGCTTGGGTATTTGTCGATGCAGTCCACTATACACCCCACGCACCTATCAATGTCCACGGTTTGGATTGTGACTTTCTGGCTTGTTCTGCTTACAAATTCTTTGCCCCCCACGTTGGCATTTTGTATGGTAAAAGAGAGCATCTAGAACGTTTAACACCCTATAAGGTAAGACCTGCACCAGATGATGTTCCGTCACGTTGGGAAACAGGTACGCTCAATCATGAGGGTTTAGCCGGGTTAGTAGCGGCAATTAACTATTTAACCAAACTAGGTTGTCATATTTCACCCTCAATTGACAACGAACTAGTTGCAGCCTTAATCGAAGCAGACAAAGAAGGGTTACAAACATTCAGTTGTCCCCGCTTTCTCAAATCATCAGAGCAACCAAGCATCACCTCTGCCTATCACAGCCGTCGTGCGGCTTTAGTTGCAGCCATGTCCGCCATCCAGCAATACGAAAGAGAACTTAGCCATAAGTTAATCTCTGGATTGTTGGTAATTCCTGGATTGAAATGTTATGGCATCACCGAGCCGACTCGCTTTGCTTGGCGAACACCGACAATAGGCGTTAGGGTGGCTGGAAAAACGCCTGAAAGTATTGCGAAAAAATTAGGAGATCGTGGTATTTTTACCTGGCATGGTCATTTTTATGCGATCGGTTTAATCGAGAGGTTAGGTCTAGAAGCGAATGGCGGCTTACTGCGAATTGGATTAGCACACTACAACACCGTCGAAGAAATTCATCAGTTGTTGCATGTGTTACATGAAATAGCAGTACTTCCTGATGATTAATTTTGCGGCGCTGCATTGGTAGCTTTATTGACATTATGCTGTACTAGCTTTTTTCTCGACTCAAGCGGCTGTAATATTAGCAACAGAAGATTCTGGGAGTAAATTCCATGATAAGCGGCCTAACAGCATGTATCTTGAAGTACTTAGATTCACCGCCAGAGTTTCGCTTTTTGAACGCTAATAAGTTGTATTGGTTACTGCTGTTATCTTCCACACCTTTGCTCATTGGTTCCTCAGCTGTTGTCTCAATTGCAGCAACGCCAAAAATTGCTCAAGCAGTGCCAAGTGCTACAATCAATCGTCCGACTTTGAAAGTTGGCTCTCAAGGGGAACGTGTATCAGAGTTGCAAGCATCACTCAAGCTTTTGGGCTTTTACACAGGAGCAGTTGATGGAGTTTATAACGAGAATACAGCTAATGCTGTTTCTCGCTTTAAGCAAGCAGTTGGCTTAAATCCTGACGGGGTGGTTGATGCAGCTACTTGGCAAAAACTGTTCCCCAAAGAATCAGCATCTACACCAAATACGGCTGCATCTTTGGCTCCAACGGCGCTAAATACAGCCAGTACAGTTGTGGGTAAACCGGAACCAAGACCGGCTAATCCCAGAATTGGGACAACCCAAGTACCAACTCTCGCAACTAATTCAAAACCAACTAACAGCAGAACCCCAACAACTCAAACTGCAACTCTTGCACCAAAACCAAGACCGGTTAACCGCAAAACTCCCACAACTCGACCAAAAACCCCTGTACGTTCGCCGTCAACTATCAGTTTTCGTCAAGTTCCTGGTATTCAGTACACCTCTGAAGGATATCCAATTTTGCGCCCAGGGATGAGTGGTACGGATGTAGTCACATTGCAAAAACAACTCCAAAAGTTCGGTTTTTTGAAAAGTAGTGCAGATGGTGATTTTGGCCCAACTACCGAAGCAGCAGTTAAAGCATTGCAAAGGCGCTATGGTTTAGAAGAGGATGGTGTAGCTGGTGGCGCTACCTGGGAAATTCTCTTGCGGCGATCGCCTGGGCAACGATAGGCTAATACGAAGTTATACCTAATCTTAGTAGAGGCGTGTAGATCGCGTCTCTACTCGATTCATGTTATTGAATTACTCCCTGTTGCATATGACACACTTTTTATTAACTTGGTTGGCTACTGCGGTAGCTTTACTCGTTACCTCTAGAATTGTTGATGGTTTCATTGTCAATAACTTTGTTGCGGCTTTAGTGGCCGTGGTAGTTATCGGGTTAGTCAATGCTTTTGTCAGACCAATTTTGCGGCTTTTAGCATTTCCGATTACCTTACTTACTTTTGGTTTATTTACATTCGTGATTAATGCTTTATCTCTTTGGTTAGCCAGTGCTATCACTCCGGGTACTGGTTTTGAGATTAGAGGATTTTTACCCGCTTTATTGGGATCAATTGTCTTATCAATTGTGTCAAGTGTGATTAATTATTTTCTCAGAGTTGTTGATTAGTCGGAAAAATTTCTTCAGCTACAGCTATTGTTACCGTTCCTGGTTGTCCCGATAAGCGGAAAATCTGTTTAGCAACTAATAACTTAGTATCCAGTCCTTGATTTTTAACAGCGGCCAAAATAGCCGCCGCCTCTGCAACACTAGGTGTTCCTGTTGCTTTGGTGATGATTTCCTCCGGGTTGGGGACTGCGACGGTAGAGAGATGTTCTGCTGAAAATGTTTTTAAACGCCAGTTGCGGAGGTAACAAAGTTCTACTAAAGCAGTATCCGAAGCTTTAGTGTTAATGGTAGCAAGACCTGCGATCGCGCTTTCTTCGAGTAAATTTTTTTTAAATATTTCCTGAATAGCTATTGTCATCAACTGCTGCGAACTACCTCGTTTAAAGCCAATTCCTACCCACAAATTTTGTGTGTAGTTGGAATTTTTTTTCGTTTGATTTAGCAGTTGATTTAGCCAGCGATCCCCGATTACCTGAGCTTTGCTGATTGTCGTTAGTTGCGATACCTGAAAATTGATCGATAGAATACTGTTCCCAGGAATTAAACACTATATATTGAGCATATCTAGCACAGTAGGAAGCACCAAGGGAGAAGTTCGGCAAAAATAGTAGGTTATTTCCTAATTTTTTGCTTCATTGTTATCTTTGAAGCACAAACTTTTCGCCTGTGCTTTACCTTGGTGTTTCAATTTCTTTTCTCTCCGTCGCAGTAGGCGAAAAATAGCTGCGATGGGGTTTTGCTTGTTTATTTAATTACGCGTTAGGTGCAGTTTTTATATTTTTAGCTTAATTAAGTAAATATCGTGTATTTAAAATTTTGTCAAGCTATTGTTTGATTTTTGTCATCAACTTCCATAGATTGTCTATGATAAAGTAGACATCTTGCAAAAGACATTAAATAAGTTTCAAATTTAGTCAAAAAAAGTTCATAATTATATAGACTAGATAGCGAAAAGAATAAGCTCTAAATTAGACACAAAGCAAATATTGTCAGGGTTAAAGAAAAGTTAATCAGGATTTCTCCTTAATTATTACTTAGATTTTTTTAAGGTTTCTCTCAGATTTAGATGCGAACCTGTTTAATAGGTTTAAGTAAAATAACGTTTGTTTAAGCTGTTGGGCAGGTTAACAAGCATCTAAGCTTCAGACGCTGTGACATTCGTTCAAGCCGTTGGGCAGGTTAACGAATGTGAGTAAGTTTGTTTTTCAGCCAGATGTTTTAGGTTGTCTCAACTGTCTAGCAATCTAGATTGATGCAGATGCCCTCACCGCAGTTTATTAGCTGCAAGATTCTGTCTGGCGAAGCAGCTAATTCCAGGGTTTAAAGTTATTGACTGACAGTACCTCAAGCGTCATTGCAGCGCCGATCAACTGGTATTACGTTTTGGAGGTTGAACTGTGCTGTTTGATTCATTATTTCTAAATGGATCTAGCCAACTCGTGCAAATAATCTTGACTCTAGGCATTACAGCTACAGTTTTGATTTTTTGTGTGGGTGAATGGCTACCCTTAGATGTTGTTGCGATCGCGGCATCTGCTACGTTGATGTTGCTAGGGTTAGTCACCCCAGAAGAAGGTATTTCCGGCTTCGGAAACTCTGCCACCATTACTGTGATGGCAATGTTCATTCTCAGTGCAGGAATTGCCCGCACTGGTGCGATTCAATCTGTCAATCAATTTTTTATCAGATGGGGTGGTAAGCATCCCAGCCGTCAAATTTTGGCTTTAGGGGTGATCGTCGGCCCGGTGACGGCGTTTATTAATAATACTGCTGTTGTCGCCGTTTTTATTCCCGTAATTGAAGATTGGTGTAAGCAACGAGGCATATCAGTGTCTAAACTGCTGATCCCCTTGTCTTACGCTACGATTTTGGGCGGCATGATTACGGTGATTGGCACGTCCACCAACATTCTCGCCAGTGGCATATCAAAACGCTTGGGCTATGGAGAGTTTGGCCTGTTTCAGTTTACTCAAATTGGGCTGATTACCTTCGTCGTTGGTTTAGTTTACCTGGCGGTTGCAGCTCCCTCCCTATTGCCCAGCCGAATCAAGCCTAGCCGCGATTTGGTGCAGGATGACTACGGACTGAAAACCTACATTAGTGAGATTGTGATTACCCCTACTAGTGGCTTGGTAGGGCAATTGCTTTCTGACAGTTGTTTAAAACGCAGTGCCAAATGTCCCTACCAGCGCTTCGATGTAGATGTACTGGAACTGATTCGGAATGGGGTTCACTTCTCTCATCCCCTCGATCACAAGGTGTTACAGCCTAGAGATATTTTACTGGTGCGAGCAAGTCGCAAAGATTTATTAGAAGTCAAAGCAGAAAAGGGGATTGAGATTCACCCTGAAATCCAATTTGGCCAGATAAATCTTGGCTCTCAGGGAGAGGGACTAGCGGAAGCCTTAGTTCTAGCCAACTCAGAACTGATTGGTTCTACTTTAAAAGACATTCAGTTTCGACAGCGTTACAACGCCATTGTCCTGGCAATTCGTCAGGGAGAGAAACTGGTTCGTGAGCGGATCAGTAATATTCCCTTGCGCTTTGGAGATGTGCTGTTGCTTCAAGGCCCTAAACCGAGTTTGGCAGGGCTACAAGCTCATCCAGATTTACTAATCATCAATCAACAAGAAATTAACAATTATCGCCGCGATAAAGCTGGGATAGCGATCGCTATTGGTTTGGGGGTTGTGGGTTTGGCAGCTCTCAACCTAGTGCCGATTTTAGTCAGTTCTCTGGTTGGAGCCATCTTGATGGTAATTACGGGTTGTCTTAAACCCGGTGAACTATACAGTGCAGTGCGTTGGGACATTATCTTTCTACTTGCTGGGTTAATTCCCCTGGGTATTGCAATGGAGAAATCAGGTGCAACCCAATGGTTATCTGGCGGTTTGGTTTCTGTTGGTGAGGGGCTTCCTGGTTATTTGGTACTCACGATTTTCTTTGTCGTCACTTCCATCATTACCGAAATTCTCTCTAACAATGCGTCGGTGGTGTTGCTGATTCCCATTGCGGCACAGGTGGCTGAACAACTGGGCTTGAATCCCCTGGCCTTTATCTTTGCTGTGACCTTTGCGGCCTCTAATAGCTTCATGACCCCCATTGGCTACCAAACCAACACTATGGTTTACGGGCCTGGTGGCTATAAATTTATGGATTTTGTGCGGATTGGTCTACCCCTCAACATTTTGATGGCGATCATCACACCCCCTTTGATTATCCGGATCTATGGCTTGTAAGTAGTCGGACACAATTAAATTCATGGGTGGAAATAGGAGACAGGTTACAGTCAAAAATTTGTGTAATTAATTCTGTCTAATTACTTAAGACTATGTTGAAATTTGGATTTTAGATTTCACCCAAGGAGAATTTCGATGGTTAGAACATTAATTGATCCCCACGGCGGCAAGCTGGTGGAGTGTCACTTACATGAACAAGAACGCCAAGCTGTTCAACTTCTGCCTCGTTTGACCCTCTCTGAACGCAACCTTGCGGATCTAGAGTGCATTATGACTGGCGTTTATAGCCCACTGGAGGGCTTTGTCAGTGAACAGGACTATCACACAATTGTGAGTGACATGCGCCTGAGTAATGGATTAGCCTGGAGTATCCCGGTGACGTTACAGGTTCAAGAAGGAGAGGCTAAACAATACAAGCTCGATAGTGACATTGCCTTAGTGCATCCTAATGGTGATCTCCTGGCGGTGATGACAATTACCAGCAAGTACCAGCCAGATCAGCAGCGAGAAGCTCAACAGGTTTACAAAACCACTACCGAAGATCATCCTGGTGTGAAAGCATTGTTAGCCGAAGGGGTAGTTTATCTGGGCGGAGCAATTCAGCAGATTAATCCAATTCCCTACCAAGATTTTCGGGATTTCCGGCTAACACCCAAGATAACTCGCCAAATTTTCCAGGAGCGTCAATGGCGAGCGATCGCAGCATTTCAAACCCGCAACCCCATCCATCGCGCCCATGAGTACATCACAAAAATTGCTTTGGAGATGGTGGATGGGTTGTTTATTAACCCGTTAGTTGGAGCAACCAAATCTGATGACATCCCCGCTAATGTGCGGATGCAGTGCTATCAGGTATTGCTAGACAGGTATTATCCTAAAAATCGGGTATTGTTGGGAGTTTTCCCCGCGGCAATGCGTTATGCTGGCCCACGAGAAGCCATTATGCACGCGATCGCCCGTCAAAACTATGGCTGCACACACTTCATCGTCGGGCGAGATCATGCCGGAGTCGGGGATTACTACGGCACTTATGATGCTCAACATATCTTTGATCAATTCACGTCAAAAGAACTGCAAATCACACCGCTAAAATTTGAACACGCCTTTTACTGCACTCGCAGTCAGACAATGGCGACAGACAAAACTAGTCCCAGCACTCCAGCAGAACGGATTCACCTTTCCGGAACGAAAGTGCGCCAGATGTTGCGAAATGGTCAAATTCCCCCACCTGAGTTCACCCGTCCCGAAGTTGCTGAAATATTAGTCGCCTCAATGCGTGAAGCTGTGGCCAGTATCTAAAAACCAATCTCATTTGGATTGTTTTGAATATTTTATCAATCCATCCGTGGCATTCTTTTTTCAAATTTGTATAACTCTAAGTAGAAAGGTGCAAATAAACCGAACTATGTAACGGAAAGTAAAGTAGCTTGAAAACCTCTTCCCTTCTGCCCTTCGGGTTCAGCAGTTGCTCATGGGGGAAACCCCCAAGACCGCACTGCTTCACCTTCTGCCCTCTGCCTCCTGCCTTGTCATGACGACAATTTTTAACACCGACCTACTTAGGTTCAATTCCACTACTCAGATTTCAACTGGAGATCAATCATGGTTCAACTCACCGACAAATCTTCGAGCCACACCGAAATTGCTACCTGGGAAGCCGAACTTGCTAACCAATCTCCCCAAGAAATTCTCCGCCATGCGCTGAAGCAATTTGACAATATTGCGGTTTCCTTTAGCGGTGCTGAAGATGTTGTTCTCATCGACATGGCTTGCCAGATTAAAAAAGATGTGAGAGTCTTTACCCTCGATACTGGGCGACTTCATCCTGAGACATATCAATTTATTGACCGCGTTCGTCAGCACTACAACATTAAGCTAGACATTGTTTTTCCCGATTCGGCTCAGGTAGAAGCTTTGGTGAATGATAAAGGCTTATTTAGCTTTTATCAAGATGGTCACAAAGAGTGCTGTGGCATTCGCAAGGTTCGGCCTTTACGTCGCCATCTCTCGACTTTAGAGGCTTGGATTACTGGACAGCGGCAAGATCAAAATCCCTCTACCCGTGCCAGTGTTCCTATCGTGCAAGTAGATACTGCTTTCTCCTCAGAAGAGCGCCAACTAATTAAATTCAACCCCCTGGCAAACTGGACTTCAGCCGAAGTTTGGCAATACATCCACACTTACGAAGTCCCATACAACGCTTTACATGAAAAAGGTTTTGTCAGCATTGGCTGTGAACCCTGTACCCGTCCCATTTTGCCTCATCAACAAGAGCGAGAAGGTCGCTGGTGGTGGGAAATCGCCGTTGATAAAGAGTGCGGTCTTCATGCTACTAATCTGGCTGCCAACGCTCATCAGTAATTAGTAAGACTGTATATACCCCTACACATAGCCCTTCAGATATTGGTCAATAATGCAATAGGTAAATAACATGACTATCACATTAGTCAAAAAACTTAAGTTAGACGGACAAGTGTGCGCTAAATCGGCCAGGGTACTTGCCAATTTGGAAGAGCGAGGATTACTCAGTCAAATCCATCAAGTGATTACAGCAGATGAACGAGACACCTCCAGTCAAGGCTATGCTCTAGCTGCTCAGTATCATGTCGATGCTGCCCCCTTTTTCATTGTCACAGGGGATGATGGAAAGACTCAAGTTTACCTTGCGTATCACCATTTTTTGAAGGATATCTTCAATCAAGAAGTTACAGAAGCAGATGAAGTTGCTGAAATCATGTCTCAAAATCCCGATTTGGATTTCATCTAAACCAGTTTTCAGTTCAGTTTTTTAACCCGTCAACCTACTCCATATGAAGTCCATCAACCTCAAGGAATCTATGCGATCAATTCGGGCTGGCGGCATACCTCATTTAGTGCCAGGACTACTGTTAACTTTTGGATTAGCCCTTTTAGCTACTAGCTTGCAAAGGCTTCCTGGTGTCAATATTCTCAGTCCGCTGATTCTTGCCGTTCTGCTGGGTGTGTTGGTGAGAAACACTGTTGGCACACCCGCCATTTGCCGCCCTGGAATCATTTTTTCCCTCAAGCGTATCCTGCGGCTGGCGATTATTTTACTGGGTTTGCAACTGAATTTTGCTCAAGTGCTGGCCATTGGCCCCATCGGACTGGCAATCATCATCATGACCCTCGTGAGTACGTTTATCTTTACTTGCTGGTTAGGAAGCTACCTGGGCGTAGAGCGTAAACTGACTCAGTTGATTGCTGCGGGAACTTCAATTTGTGGAGCATCAGCAGTTGTCGCTACAAGTGGTGTAGTTAAGAGTTCTGATGAAGATGTTTCCTATGCTGTGGCGATCGTCACAGTATTTGGTACGCTGTCTATGCTGCTGTATCCTTTCTTGGATATGAGTCTACAGCTAACATCCTCAGCATTTGGATTGTGGTGTGGTACATCTATCCACGAAGTCGCCCAGGTGGTAGCCGCTGCATTTCAGATGGGGGAAACTACCGGCGAGATTGCTACTATTTCTAAGCTATCACGGGTGATGTTTCTTGTGCCGATGCTTTTAGGGCTAGGTGTTCTGTCTATGTCTGGCCGCAAACAATCTGGGGCAATGCAACTGAGTAAATTGCCCATTCCCTGGTTTGTGTTCGGTTTTTTAGCATTGATTGCACTCAATAGCTTTTCGCTGTTTCCAATGGCGATTAAAGACTTGATTATTCAAGGGAACAGGTTTTTACTCACCATTGCTCTAGCCGCGATGGGGTTGGAAACTAGTCTGCTCAAAATCAGAGAAACAGGGCTGAAACCTCTCTATTTAGGAGCTGCTTCTTGGCTATTTATCTCATGCCTGAGTTTAGGGTTAGTAAAGTTTTTCTATTGACGATAGAGTACGATATTTTTGCATAGATGCCTGAGCGGCTTGCCGGAGATATCGCTTTTAGATTAGTAACGCCCAAAATTAATAATTCCTATAAGTTTATTTTATTTATGGGCTTAAGACTGGAATTAATTAACTCAAAATTAAGATTAGAATGTCGAATCTTCAATTCATTATTCTAATCTTAATTTTCTATTTTGAATTGAGCTAATAAAATCCTGTATAGTTTTTGTATAAGTAATTTTGACTGTTCTGTACGTTGTGGTGCAAGTTCTACGTTTTAACTAATAATCTGGTATAGCCTTATCTTTGGCTATCTCAGCAAAAGTTAGACTACCTCTGCAAAAGCGGGGGTAAAATTTTAGGCATTGCATACATAATTGCCGGATGATTTTTTTGGTTTTGTGAGATGGGTATCTTGCCCACCTTACAAGAATCATCCCTCGATTCAGTAATGCCAGTTTTTATATTGCCTTTGTTTTGTGCAGAGGTGAAATTTTGTGTTTCCTATATTTTAAAAAAAGTAAAAGCTTAGATTACCTCTTGGTTTACTGTAACTCGATAGAGCCAGCTTGATGCACCAGCAACACGACCACATACTCTGTTTTTTATTTAAGGAATCTTTGTGAAAATTGTGAACCACCAAAAAGCGAGAAGCTTGAAAGATAAAGCGCTCTTGAAAAATAAAGTACTTTCCATAATGGCGATCGCGGTTACCGCCATTTTCGTCGTCGGTGTCGTGGTAGGTGGTTTTCTCGACAGGGAAGTCCACGCACAGTCTGTTGACATGACTTTGCCGAATAGATTCGGTCGCATGTTCAATAATCTGCCACCCTTTGCCCCACCAACCAATACTGTTAGAAGCGCTCTCATAGAAATGGGCAAAGCTGGCGGTATCTTGGATGCTAAAGACAATCTAGCCGCAGGCCCCTTAGCCTTAATTGCTGATCCTGTCCTCAACCTTAACAACCCGAATAACAATACTCAAACAGCGGGTACAACGTTCATGACCCAGTTTATGGATCATGACATCACCTTTGATGCGTCGTCTCGATTGGGCAGAATCACGCCTCCAGTAACTGTGACGAATGTTCGCACAGCCAATTTTGACCTCGATACAGTCTACGGTGACGGGCCGATCGCATTCCCAAGCATATATGACCCAAAAGACCCAATCAAGCTAAGAATTGAAAGTGGCGGCTTGTTTGAGGATTTACCACGGGACGCAAACAACCAAGCGATCATCGCTGACCCACGTAACGATCAACATCTGATTCTGACGGGATTGTTAGCTGCGTTCCATCTCTTCCACAACAATGCGGTGGATTTAGTTAGATCCCAGTCGCCTAATATTTCTAACGATAATGCTTTCCGTGAAGCTCGTAGATTGACCACCTGGCACTACCAATGGACAATCCTCCATGAGTTTCTACCACTCATCATTGGGCAAGATATGGTGGACGACATCCTAACGAATGGGCGTAGATTTTACAATCCCTTACCTAACAGAGGATTCATCCCAGTTGAATTTCAAGTTGGTTATCGTTTTGGTCACAGCATGGTAAGACCTTCTTACCGAGCAAACTTGGCAGGTGATAATGGTCAGCCCTTCTTTGCTTTTATTTTCGATCCTTCTCAAGATGGACAACCTGATCCGAGTGACCTACGCAGTGGAGCGAGAGCGCCGAGGCGCTTTATTGGTTGGCAGACATTCTTCGACTTTGGAGACACTCAAATAAGACGGAACAAGTTAACCGACACAAAAATCTCTAGCGCACTGTTTAATTTGCCACTCCAGACTATTCCTGAAGGTACTCCTCCTACTTCACTTATCCAGCGCAACTTGCTGCGACACATAACTTGGCAACTACCGTCCGGTCAAGACATTGCCCGCAGGATGGGTGTACCTGTGCTGAGTCGGAACGAATTGGCTGAACTTCGGAGTATTTACCCGACCTTCGACACCTCCACACCACTCTGGTACTACATCCTCAAAGAAGCTGAACTGAAAGAAGGAGGCTTGCATCTAGGACAAGTGGGAGGTCGCATTGTTGGTGAGGTGATTATCGGTCTGCTACAAGTTGACTCAACATCTTACCTGAAGGCTAATCCTGCTTGGGTACCAACAATACCCACCAGAACTGGTAGACCTGAAGACTTCCGCATGGTTGATTTTCTGACTTTTGCTGGTGTAGATCCCATTAGCCGTGGTCAATAAGAAAAGTAAGATAGCAGGTGACAGGTGACAGGTTACAGAGTTAAAAATCTTTTGTTCATGTCCTCATCACCTTGGCTGTTGCTATAGATATGGGAACAAACAACAATTAATCTACTATGTAACGGCTTAATGGGATTTTGCCAAAATAGACGTTGCACAGTACAAAAATGATTTGACGGAATTTATCCCATATTTATATATGACTCCTAGGAGGGGTAAGCTTACCCCTCCTTTTTTTATGCCAAACTCAGGTTATTTTAGGTTAGTTTAGCAATGGCTAAGTTTGGAGTTTTATTCATGAGGCTAAGATAGATGATTCGATGGTGACGGTTTCTTATTTTAACAAAGGGTATTGTGAATGGTTTACTTTGTGTTCTGGTGTCATCGGCAGATAAATACACTTGTCTGAATTATTTTGGCTGATTTTTACCTTCTTTGTAAAAAAACTAGGACGCATACCCAGCAAGGATATCTAAAGACGAATGTGCGAAAAATAATTCATTTCATTAATTAGTAATACCTAAAATTCATAATTTCTATAAGCTCATTCACGTGATGATAACTTGAATTAATTAAGCCTAAATTAAGATTAGAATAATAGATTTAAAATTAAATATTCTAATCTTAATTTTAAATTTTGAATTGAGATAATAAAAGATACTGTATAGTTTTTGTGGAAGTAATTTGAACTTTCCTGTAGGTTTTGTTGCAAGTTCTAAGTTTTAACTAATAGTCTGGTACAGGCTTATATTTAGCTATCTTGGCAAAAATTAGATTGCCTCTGTTTTTTTGCGGAGGTAAAAATTAGATTGCCTCTATTTTTTTGCAGAGGTATTTACATATTTGAACTGCTAGAGCCAGCTTGATGCACCTGCAACACAACTACATACTTTGTTTTTTATTTAAAGTATCTTCGTGAAAATTATGCACCAACAAAAAGCGAGAAGCTTGAAAAATAAAGCGCTCTTGAAAAATAAAGTGCTTTCCATAATGGCGATCGCGGTTACCGCCATTTTCGTCGTCGGTGTCTTTGTAGGTGGTTTTCTTGACAGAGAAGTGCAAGCACAGTCTGTTGATATTACTCTGCCGGGTAGATTCGGTCGCATGTTTAATAATCTGCCAGCTTTCGCCTTACCAACAGATACTGTTAGAGGCGCTCTCATAGAAATGGGCAAAGCTGGCGGTATCTTGGATGCTAAGGACAATCTAGCCGCAGGGCCGTTAGCCTTGATCGTTGATCCTGTCCTCAACCTGAATAACCCGAATAACAATACCCAAACAGCGGGTACAACGTTCATGACCCAGTTTATGGATCATGACATCACCTTTGATGCGTCGTCTCGCTTGGGTCTGGTAACACCCCCAGTAACTGTGCCGAATGTTCGCACAGCCAATTTTGACCTCGATACAGTCTACGGTGACGGGCCGATCGCCTTACCAAACGTATATGACCCAACAGACCCAATCAAGCTAAGAATTGAAAGTGGTGGCTTGTTTGAGGATCTGGCGCGTGATGCAAACAATCAAGCAATCATCGCTGATCCACGTAACGATCAACATCTGATTCTGACGGGATTGTTAGCGGCGTTCCATCTCTTCCACAACAATGCGGTGGATTTAGTTAGATCCCAGTCGCCTAATATTTCTAACGATAATGCTTTCCGTGAAGCTCGCAAATTGACCACCTGGCACTACCAATGGACAATCCTCCATGAGTTTCTACCACTCATCATTGGGCAAGATATGGTGGACGACATCCTAACGAATGGGCGCAGATTTTACAATCCCTTACCGGATAAAGGTTTTATCCCAGTTGAATTCCAAGTTGGTTATCGTTTTGGTCACACTATGGTAAGACCTTCCTACCGAGCAAACTTGGCAGGTGATAATGGTCAGCCCTTCTTTGCATTCATTTTCGATCCTTCTCAAGATGGACAACCTGATCCGAGTGACCTACGCAGTGGAGCAAGAGCGCCACGACGCTTCATTGGCTGGCAGACATTCTTCGACTTCGGAGACACTGAAGTCAGACGGAACAAGTTAACCGACACAAAAATCTCTAGCGCACTGTTTAACTTGCCGCTCCAGACTATCCCTGAAGCAGAGCCTCCCACTTCACTTATCCAGCGCAACTTACTGCGACACCTGACTTGGCTACTACCGTCTGGTCAAGCGATCGCCCGCGAAATGGGTGTACCTGTGTTGAGTAGAAACGAATTGGCTGAACTTCGGAGTATTCACCCAACTTTCGATGTTTCCACACCACTTTGGTATTACATGCTCAAAGAAGCTGAATTGAAAGAAGGCGGCTTACATCTGGGCAAAATGGGTGGTCGTCTTGTTGGTGAGGTGATTATCGGTCTGCTACAAGTTGACTCAACATCTTACCTGAAGGCTAATCCTGCTTGGGTACCAACCTTACCCACCAGAACTGGTAGACCTGAAGACTTCCGCATGGTTGATTTCCTGACTTTTGCTGGTGTAGATCCCATTAGCCGTGGTCAATAAGAAAAGTAAGACAGCAGGTTACAGGTTACAGGTTACAGGTGACAGGTTACAGAGTTAAAAATCTTTTGTTCATGTCCTCATCACCTTGGCTGTTGCTATAGATATGGGAACAAACAACAATTAATTTACTATGTAACGGCTTAATGGGATTTTGCCAACATTGGCGTTGCATAGTACAAAAATGATTTGACTGAATTTATCCCGTATTTATATATGAATCCTAGGAGGGGTTAAGTTTACTTAACCCCTCCTTTCCTGATTTGAAACTCAGGTTAGTTTAGCAATGGCTAAGTTTGGAGTTTTATTCATGAGACTAAGATAGACGATTCGATGGTGACGGGTTCGTACCCTGCATCGTAAGGTGTCACCACGGAAATAAACACCAAGGGTTCATCGCCATGATTAAAAACACCGTGAACATATTGGACTGGTGCCACAACTACATCGCCTGCTGTGATTGTTTTGCGAGTACCGGCTGTATCTAAATAATATTCGCCACTGCCGGATAAGATTGTCCAGGTATCCTGTCCGTTGGGATGGATGTGGGCTGCAATTTCTTGTCCGGGTTTGACGTACCAGGCAACAACAACTGCATCCGATGAATCCGTCACGATTGAACGAATTGGTTCACCGTCTGTGGGTTGAAAAAAGTCAGAACTTTTGAAAATTCTTTCTATACTCATCTTAAGACCCATACATAGTTGAACAATATCTCAAACACACTACATCAAAACCATACTTCTTACAATTGATTGAGACTACAAAAACCAACTTTTTATGCCCAATGGCTTGGAATATTTATTGTCAGGTCGAGGTAAAATCAGTGCATCCGTTACACGATTTTAATGAAGGCAATACAAGTTTTGGCTAATACATATCAATAACTTCTCACTATGCTGGAATTTCAAGCTCTTAGATACTTATTAGACTGTCAGGTTTATTAAATAAAGTAAAGCGTTGCTTGGTAAATTTTTATGAGAAAATTATTCATGAAAGTACTAACATTTCTGTTCATTGGATTGCTGACAGTTTTCCTAAGTTTTTTGCCTACCCCTAGTAGTGCTGAACCTACAGGTTTGGTGAGCATGAAAAGTGCTTTTAGTGTTGAACAAACAACCAAACGACTAGAAGGCTTGCTCAAGAAGCGCAATTTAAATTTATTTGCCCAAGTTGATCATACTGCTGGCGCAAAATCTGTTGGGCTAAAACTCCGGCCTACTCGCTTGTTAATATTTGGTAATCCTCGCTCTGGAACACCGTTGATGCAGTGTGGACAAAGTGTGGCGATTGACTTGCCGATGAAAGCCCTAGTCTGGGAGGATGAAGCTGGGCAAGTTTGGGTTGGCTATAACTCTCCTAACTATCTGAAAACCCGTCACAGATTGAAAGGCTGTGATCAAGTACTTGAAAAAACCAGCCAAGCTCTAAATTCTTTAGCAAAAGCTGCTACTCAGCCTTAACGCATTTGACTGCTATCTGGTACTGCTGGTAACTTAGGTTTTTGTTGTTCTTGTTGTGCTTGTAGCCGTTGTTGAGCAATAGTTTGATTAGCTAGTGCTAATGAGTTTTTGGGATCAATTTGTAAAGTATTGGCAAAAGTAGCTACTGCTTCTTGTAACTTACCCAATCTCAATAAAGCAACTCCTTTACCAGCTAAAATATTGGCATCAGTAGGAGCAAGATTACTAGCTTGGTTGTAAGCCTTAATAGCTTCATCATATCTGGCTAAATTAAATAGCACTACGCCTCGGTTATACCATCCTTGCGATAAATTGGGATTGATAGCGATCGCTCTATCCACAGAAACTAAGGCTTCTTGATTTCTCGATAAATGCCAAAGTACAACACTACGGTTAGCCCAAATATTTGCTAATAGTGATTTATCGGTAAATTTGCCAATATTTTCTAATGATTTATTATAAGCTGCAAGTGCTTCAGAATAACGTTCTAATGTTTTCAAAATTCTACCTTTATTAAACCAAGCTTGAGCATATTTAGGATTAATTTGGGTGGCGCGATCGCTACTTGTAATTGCATCAGAATATCTGCCTAAATACCACTGAGTAGCTGCACGATTATTCCAAGCTTCGGCATAGTTAGGGTTAAGTGCGATCGCTCTTTCTATTGAGGCTAATCCTTCTTCGTAGTTTCCTAATCCAGCTAAGGCAATTCCTCTCTCTTCCCAAGCCAAGGCTGGACTTGCATCACCCCAACGATTATCGCCTTGTAGTGCTTGTTCTGCGGCTGTTTGTGCTTCTTTAAATTTACCCAATTTGTTCAAGCTGGCACTTTGACTTGCTAAAGCCAAAGCATAATTAGGACTCAGTTTGAGGGCAAATTCATAGGAAACAGCAGATTGTTCTGGTTTACCAATTTCAGCTAACAATCTACCATGTTCTAGCCAAATATCTGCATCTTTGGGATTCATCGCCACTGCTTGATCAAATGAGGCGATCGCTTCTTCTAGTTGGCCATTTTTTTTCTGTGCCAAGCCTTTAGTGTACCAAGCGGCCGCTGGTGTCGCATCACCCCAATTATTATTAGTTTTAATTGCTGAGTCGCAGGCGGCGATCGCTCCGCTGAATCTGCTTAAATTGGCTAATGCTTGACAATTACCGACTAATGCTAAAGAATTCTCAGGATCAATTGCTAAGGCGCGATTAAATGAGGCGATCGCTTCTTCTAATTGTCCTAATTTGCTTTGTGCTAAACCGCGATTGTACCACGCCACTACTGCCATCGCATTGCCCCAGTTGCCATCAGAACGCAGGGCTAAATCACAAGCCGCGATCGCTCCGGCATATTTGCCCAAACTTAATAATGCTTGACATCTTTGAGCTAAAGCTAAAGAATATTGTGGCTGGAGACGTAAGGTGCGATCGGCTGACACCAAAGCTTCACTATACTTTGCTTGGTTGAGTAAAACATCTGTGCGTGTTACCCAAATTTCTGGGTCTTCTGGCTTGATGGCGATTCCTTGATTACAAGCGGCGATCGCTTCTTCATATTTCTTTTCTTCTCCCAACAGTTTACAGAAATTTACCCAGTAGTCAAAATCTTTAATTTCTAACTTTTCTTGAGCAAATAAAGTTTTCGGGACTAACGAATTTGCTAATAAAAAAACTGCTGTTAGTCCCCAGACAATCATGCTTGATTTGACTTGTTTATTGAAGATGACTATTTTTAACCAGCTATTAACAGCTAACTTTAGTTTCGGCTTGGCTTTGGTATGAAAATATCTCATATTTTTTTAAATTTTGTCAAGAATATTTAATGTTAAATACAACTATAAGTTCAGCACTCGTCAACTTTAGCAAAATCATCTAAAATTACTTATTTTTGCAAACATTCGCAAAAATTAACTTTTTGAGTCACCGTCGTAGTTACTTCCGGTAAGCCAAAAAAATCTAAACTTTGATCGTGCATAAAATCTCATGACTTAATGTATAGTCTATTGATACAAGGATAACTAAAGCTTTAGAATCCCTTAAATTTTAAAAAAATCTAATTTTTATGCTGCCAGTAATTTCATTAATCATCACAGTTTACAATCGAGAAAATTACCTCAAATCTGCCATAGAAAGTGTTTTGTCTCAAACGCGGCAAGACTTTGAACTGCTGATTTGGGATGATGGTTCCACAGATAATTCCCTAGAAATTGCCCGTGAGTATGAACAGCGCGATCGCCGCGTGCGGGTAATAGCAGGTCAAGATAATATAGGACAAGCGAGAGTTTTAAAAGCGGCGATCGCTCAAACTCGTGGTAAATATATCGGTTGGGTAGATAGTGATGATTTGCTGGCATCAACAGCACTAGCAGAAACAGCAGCAGTATTGGATGCTAAACCCAATATTGGTTGGGTTTACACCGACTATTTAGATATTGACGAGAACGGTACAATCCTCAGCTACGGCTACCGCTGTCTTGTACCCTACAGCCGAGAAGAACTGTTAAATAGGTTCATGACATTTCAGTTTCGGCTAATTCGCCGACAAGTGTTTGAATTAGCAGGTGGTATTGATGAGTCACTTGTAACCGCAGAAGATTACGATTTATGTCTGCGGCTTTCAGAAGTCGCAGAAGTAGAGCATGTATACAAGCCGCTATACCACTATCGCACCCATCCAGAAACAATATCGCGGCAACGACGACAAGAGCAAATTCAGAAATCGCAGTTAGCAATTATCAAGGCACAACGACGCAGACAGCAGAGCAAACAAACTTTACAAAATAAAGCCCTGATTCCTGGCAGCAAAATAAATTTCCCTGCTATTTCCAGAGCCAAGAAACAAACTTTTCCGAAATCTAGATGTAGCAATCTAATATCCCGCGTCAAAACATTAGCCGCCAGCAACATAGCATTGCTGTTATGCCTAATACCCATAGTAGCCAAAGCTCAACAAACCATCACCCCTGCCAGCGATAGTACAACAGTTATCAACACTCAAGGTAACAACATCAATATCAGTGGCGGTAGTTTGAGTAGTGATCAAGCCAACCTCTTCCACAGCTTCAGCAAATTTGGACTCGATGCAAATCAAACAGCCAACTTCTTATCGCAACCATCAATACAAAACATCTTAGGCAGAGTCACAGGTGGCGAAGCATCCTTAATCAACGGCTTAATTAGAGTCAGTGGCGGTAATTCCAACTTATATTTAATCAACCCGGCAGGCATTATATTTGGACAAAATGCCAGTTTAAATGTCCCAGGCTCATTTACAGCCACTACGGCTAATCGTCTGGGTTTTGGCAATGATAACTGGTTAAATGCCGTTGGGACAAACGACTACAGTCAACTTATTGGCACACCCAGTAGTTTTGCCTTTGATGGGAGTGTAGCCAGTGCCATATTCAATCAAGGTAATTTGGCTGTGCCATCTGGGAGTAATTTGAGTTTATTTGCCGGTACAGTTGTCAGTACAGGGAATTTGTCTGCACCTGGTGGTAACGTGACGATTGCTACTGTGCCTGGTAGTAGCATACTGCGTTTAAGTATGCCGGGGAATCCTTTGAGTTTGGAAATTCAACCGCCTAATTCTACTAGTAATAATTTGGGATCGAATTCTTTACCAGCGTTGTTGACTGGTGGTGGTGCAGGGAATGTTTCTGGTGTGGTGGTGAATAACAATGGTGAGGTGCAGTTAGTTGGTTCTGGCTTGGCTGTTAACAATGGTGATGTTGTAGTGACTAACACCACAGCTAAAAACGTTACCCTCGCCGCTAATAACAACTTGATATTACCAGAAAGTCAACTTTCTGCCACTGGTAATTTAAATTTACTTGCCAACAATACAGTCACAGTTCGTGATAGCGTCGCTAAAGATTTCTCTGCTGTTGCAGGTAATAACCTCACCATTCGAGGTAATCAAGGTATTGATATTTTTGCTATTAATCATTTAAATAAAACACCATTTGTAAGTGGCGGTGATTTAACTTTAATTAGTGATGGGAATATTTCTTTAGATGCTCACTTTAGTAGTGGTGGTAACTTTTCAATTCTCAATTCTCAAGGACAAGCTGGTGATTTTAGAAGTTTAGTTGACCCAATTATTAGTTCTACTCAAGATGTCACTTTTGGTGATTACACAGGGCCATCCTTAAAAGTAGAATCTCTTGGTAGTATCACCACTGGCAATATCACAATTAACAATAGAGATATCACACTAGAGAATTTTTGTAGCCTGAATACTTGTACGCCAGATCAGCAAACATTAGCTGATGGAGCATCTTTAATTTTAAGGGCAGGCGTGACTAGCTTGCAAGAAATAGGCATTCCTAGTGACCCTCTACCAATAACTTTCAGTCAAACAGGAGGCCCATCTTCACCTGCAAATGTCATTACAGGCAATATATCTATAATTCCCTTAACTGGTCAATATGGCGCTCCAGTAGCAAGTAATGGGCCTGTAATTATCAGCGCCACAGGTGATATTATTACTCAAAATATTGAGACTTCTAATGATTTTTCTGGTAACAGTGGACAAGTCCAATTAACAGCAGGAGGTAACGTCAGTACGAATAGTATTAATACTTCCATTGTTAATAGTTCTGGCGACAGTGGACAAGTCCAAATAATAGCAGGAGGCAACATCAGCGCTAATAGTATCAACGCATCAGTTTTTGGTGATAGTAGCGGTGATGCCGCTCCAGTGCAATTAAATGCTGGAGGTAGCATAACTGCAAATAATATCAATACCTTTAGTGACTTCGGATCTAGCGGTCAAGTACAGTTAAATGCTGGAGGTAGTATCACTACAAATAATATTGATAGTTCTAGTACTGGAACGTCTGGCGCAGTTAATTTAACATCAGGAGGCAGCATTACCACAGGTACTATCGACACATCAGCCACAACTTTTGGAGAGAACGCAATAGCAGGTGCAGTTACACTCAACGCTACTAGTACTGTATTTGGTAGTGATATTACCTTTAGTACTATTAACACTCAAGCTGATGCTAACAGCATAGACGGTGAAATATTGGTAGCTCAAGGTGGTAATGTTAGTGTTTTGGCAAATGGTGTGGTTAGAGGGACAGGATTAATCAGCGTAGATATTGGCGATGGTGGACAGCTAATTACCAACAATACAATCTTTACCGGAGGAGATACTCAATCAGGTACAGTCACAATACAACATGATGGTGGGCCGAATAACGCAGATTTCGTTGTTGGGAACGCTAGTACCAATGGTACATTAGGAGCAATTAATACTGGCACCACATCTATCACGCCTACTAACTCTTTTCCTGTCCTACCAAATGGCGGTACTGCCTCTGGTACTCCTGCCGGAATTACGATTAATTCTATTAATACTCCACCCACTTTAACCCTTACAAATTCACTTCTTTCAACTAGCCAAGATCAATCCATAACCTTCACGTTTGGGTCTTTGAATCCTACTGCAAGTGATGTTAATAATGACGTTATCACTTTCATTTTTAATGCAATTTCATCCGGGACTTTGACATTCCAAGACGGTACGCCAGTCACCCCAGGAAGTTTACTAAATGCCGATACAGTTTTAGTATATACACCACAATCAGGAGCTAGTGGTCAAATTCCAGCTTTCACTGTTAGTTCCAGTGATGTTGTTTCGCAGTCAGCACCGCAACAGGTAAATGTTAACATCAACATCGTTACCAATGAGGTTGATCCTGGTGAAATCATTGAAGACCCCGTGTTTCCCAAAGAACTACCAGATGACAGAGATACTATTCAAGGAGATCCCGTTCCTGAAGACAAGTTTACTGGTAAGATTAGCAATTACTTGGGAGAAGGCAAACCCCTCATTAAGGGTATTGCCGAAGCGCGTGAAATTCTGAACAACATTGAAGAAGCCACAGGTGCTAAACCGGCTCTAATTTACGTTTCTTTCGTACCTGCAACTATCAAACCAACGGCTCAACTACCTATCCTTGCTCAAGATAACGACCTTTTAGAATTGGTAGTAGTGACAGCTAAAGGTGAGCCAATTCGTCAAGTAACTAATATAACGCGATCGCAAGTTCTCACAACCAGCCGCCAATTAAGCAGTCTAGTGACAGACCCAGCACTGCGACGCACCTTCATTAATCCTGCTAAACAACTATACAGTTGGCTAATTGCACCCCTTGAATCTGAACTGCAAGCACGAGAAATTAATAACCTAGTTTTTCTCATGGATACGGGATTGCGATCTATGCCCGTAGCAGCACTTTATGATGGTAAACAATATCTAGTTGAACGCTATAGTGTCGGTTTAATGCCTAGTCTCAGCTTGACTGATACTAAATATGCTGACATTAAAAAAGCTAAAGTTTTAGGAATGGGTGCATCTGAATTCACAAATCAAGACCCACTACCAGCAGTCCCCACAGAATTAAATATCATCACTCAGAAGATTTGGCAGGGTGTATCATTGTTAAATAAAGACTTCACTTTGGCAAATCTCAAAGGAAAACGCCAAGAAACACCCTACGGGATTGTTCACCTCGCCACCCACGGCGAATTTAGAAAAGGTGCGCCCGGTAACTCCTACATTCAATTGTGGGATACTCAACTGAGAATGGATCAGATGCGTCAACTCGGTTGGAATAACCCACCAGTAGAACTAGTTGTGTTGAGTGCATGTCGTACAGCCTTGGGTGACGAAGACGCAGAATTAGGTTTCGCTGGATTTGCAGTCCAAGCAGGTGCTAAGTCTGCATTGGCTAGTTTATGGTATGTCTCCGATGAAGGAACTTTTGGTTTGATGACCGAATTTTACGAAAAGTTGAAAAAAGCCCCCATCAAAGCCGAAGCACTCAGACAGGCGCAAGTAGCAATGCTCAAAGGAGAAGTACGCCTAGAAAACGGTAAACTTAAAACTTCTCACGGTGATTTACCTCTACCAGAAGCTTTAGTAGAACTTGGTGATAAAAACCTAACTCATCCCTATTTCTGGTCTGCTTTTACCATGATTGGCAATCCTTGGTAGAAATTAGACTAAAGTTTATTCGTAGTATTCGTGAATCATTTGTGAACAACAAGATTCCCGACTTCTTGAAGAAGTCGGGAATCTAAGCTTCTTCATTTTCATAAATCAAATAAAATTGCTATACATAATTTTCATATTTAAAAATATTTAAAATAAGGAGTAATTAATGTATAATATAAGTTACTATAAATTGGCTTATATCAAATTTTAATTACAATTATTTATGTTGTTTATTTTTTTTTTGAATAATAAATTTAGCAAAACTAAAATCAACTTTCCTTTCCCTTCTCAAGGAAAGAAGCCAGCTTTTCAACTATTTTTATCTCCAGCCAAAACATTAGCAATAAGCAACATAGCATTGCTATTATGCCTAATACCCATAGCAGCCAAAGCCCAACAAACCATCACCCCCGCCGATGGTACAGGTACAGTTGTTGACCCTCAGGGTAATAACATCAATATCAGTGGCGGTAGTTTGAGTAGTAATCAAGCCAACCTCTTCCACAGCTTCAGCAAATTTGGACTCGATGCCAATCAAACAGCTAACTTTTTATCGCAACCATCAATACAAAATATCCTCGGTAGAGTCACAGGTGGCGAAGCATCCTTAATCAACGGCTTAATTAGAGTCAGTGGCGGTAATTCCAACTTATATTTAATCAACCCGGCAGGCATTATATTTGGACAAAATGCCAGTTTAAATGTCCCAGGCTCATTTACAGCCACCACAGCCAACCGCCTCGGCTTTGGAAATGATAACTGGTTAAATGCCGTAGGCAGCAATGACTACAGCCAACTGATTGGCGCACCCAATAGTTTCGCTTTTGATGGGAGTGTAGCCAGTGCCATATTCAATCAAGGTAATTTGGCTGTGCCATCTGGGAGTAATTTGAGTTTATTTGCCGGTACAGTTGTCAGTACAGGGAATTTGTCTGCACCTGGTGGTAACGTGACGATTGCTACTGTGCCTGGTAGTAGCATACTGCGTTTAAGTATGCCGGGGAATCCTTTGAGTTTGGAAATTCAACCGCCTAATTCTACTAGTAATAATCTGGTATCGAATTCTTTACCAGCGTTGTTAACTGGTGGTGGTGCGGGGAATGTTTCTGGTGTGATGGTGAATAATGGTGAGGTGCAGTTAGTTGGTTCTGGCTTGGCTGTTAACAATGGTGATGTTGTGAGCATCGGTAACATTGTTGCTTATGGTGCAGCTACTATTAATGCTACAGGTAATATCACAACTGGAAATATCACGACTGCTGACAGAATTAATGGTACAGCAGGTGGAGTTACGTTAACAGCAGGCGGTAATATCACAACCAACAATATTAACACTTCAGCATTCAGCCGTTTTGGCACTGCTACAGCCGGTGCAGTCAATTTAACAGCAGGTGGTAGTATTAAAACTAATAATATTGATACTTCAGCAGCATTAACATTGGGAATAGCTACATCTGGTGGAGTCACGTTAACATCTGGCAGCAATATTACTGTTGGAAGCATTAATACCACAGCTATGAGTTTTGATGCCCGAAATATCCGGCTCGTCGCTATATCCAATCTACCCGATCAAAATATTCCACTCTTTGCCCAAGGCGGTGATGTCAATATTTCAGCCAATGGAACTGTTAGGATAGTGGGAGAAATTTTTGATCGTGGTCAGCCTACAGGTAATTCTATTTTTACTAGTGCATTTAATCAGCCTGGCGCTGTAAAAATTCAGCATGACGGAGGAATAAATAACGTCCCATTTATTGTTGGCGATGCAAGCTTGAATGGTACAGCAGCAGCAATTAATGTTAGTCAGTTTCGTCCTGTTGGTTTTGATCCGATTAGCAGAATATTGTTCCTAGATAGTACAAATTCACAAATTTCTCCCACATCAGCAGTTAATACTTTTCCAGTAAAACCTCTAGGAGGAACTGCTGATGGCACTCCTAGTAGAATTTCTATTATTTCTCTTAATACACCTCCTACTTTATCAGGTAATTCAAATTTATTAAATATTCAACCAAATCAGTCTTTTACATTTAGATTTGATTCATTAAATATCAATCTGAATGATCTAAATAATGATAATCACAACATAGTTTTTGATGGGATATTGTCTGGCTCTCTTAATTTCCAAAATGGAACCTTAGTTACTCCAGGAACAATTCTGAATGCAAATACGATTTTGGTGTACACACCGCCACAAGGTTCTTTTGGTCAAATTCCAGCTTTTACTGTTAGAGTTAGTGACGGTGTTTCTGAGTCTGTATCACAACAAATCAACATCAACGTTACTCCTTCATCAGTGCCACCAATAATTACAAATAATCCTCCTGACATAGAACCAATTAATTTGCCGACTTTAGAAATAAATAATTTTTTCAATCCAGAAACAAATAATCTATTGACTGTAGACCTCAATAATTTTGTTAACTTAGAAGAAGATAAAATTGCTACCAAGGTAACAAGATCAGAAAAAAATAAATTTCTTTTAGAAACAGAAGTAGATGGAGCTATAGATAAGGCGATATCTAAAATTGATACCAGGTTTACTAACCAGTTTGTAGAATACTTAGGTATAGACAGACCTGTGATGAAAACTATTCAAGAAGTTCGTGATACCTTAGTAGATATTGAAACTGCCACAGGTGGGAAACCTGCTTTAATTTACATTTCTTTTATACCCAAAACTGTCAAGGGTAATGTTTTACTAGAGCAAAACCTCACACCACAAGACGACGATATTTTAGAGTTATTAATGTTGACAGGAAAGGGTGTGCCGATTCGGAAAGTAGTAAATGTAACGCGATCGCAACTGTTAGCAGTGAATAAAACATTTACCAACTACGTCACCAATCCAGGTTCGGGGAGAAACCACATTACTCCTAGCAAACTACTATACAATTGGCTAATTGCACCACTGAATTCTCATCTGCAAGAACGGCAAATTAATAATCTAGTTTTTATCACGGATGTGGGCTTGCGATCGATGCCCATAGCAGCAATTTATGATGGTCAACAGTATCTAATTGAAAACTACACTGTCAGTTTAATGCCTAGTTTCAGTCTAACTGATACCAAGTATGTTGACATTAAAAAAGCTGAAGTTTTGGGAATGGGTGCATCTCAATTCATGAACTTAGACCCACTACCATCTGTACCGTCAGAGTTAACTACTATCACTCAGAAGCTTTGGTTTGGTAGAGCTTTCTTAAATGAAGACTTCACTTTGAAAAATCTTACCGCCCAACGACAACAAAAAGCCTTCGGGATTGTTCACCTCGCTACCCACGGGGAATTCAAATCAGGTGTGGCCGGTAACTCTTACATTCAATTGTGGGATAGTCAACTTCAAATGAATCAGATGCGTCAACTCGGTTGGAATAACCCACCTGTGGAACTAGTGGTACTGAGTGCATGTCGTACAGCTTTGGGTGACAAAGAAGCAGAATTTGGTTTTGCTGGCTTTGCGGTGCAATCTGGTGCTAAATCTGCATTGGCGAGTTTATGGTCTGTCTCAGATGAAGGTACTTTTGGTTTAATGACCCAATTTTACGAAAAGTTGAAACAAGCTCCTGTCAAAGTTGAAGCTCTCCGACGAGCGCAAGTAGCAATGCTGAAGGGCGAAGTGCGGTTAGAAAGCGGAAAACTCAGAACTGCTCGTGGTGATGTACCTTTACCAGAAGTCTTAGTAGAACTTGGCGACAAAAAATTGACTCATCCCTTTTTCTGGTCTGCTTTTACGATGATTGGTAATCCTTGGTAAGAGAGAGTAGGCGATCGCTAATTTGTGATGGTAAAATGCACTCAAAAGCCGCACTCTTGTTATTGTTACTACATAATTCAGAATAATGAGTAATTAACCGCAGATAAACCCAGATAATTTATCTGAATGTATCTGTGATTTTATTTTAATTTAACTGCGATTCGGCACTATATCAAATGAAATTCAACTCAACACCTGCTCTGCTTCCACAGCATTAATTTGGTCGAGAATATGCCAAATTTCTTGCAACATTGGCTCTAAACCAGTGCGAGTTACAGCAGAAATCACAAAAACAGGAGCAGAAGAAAGATGATTTAATTGCGTAGATAAAGCTTCTAAATCAACTGTTTCCCTATCAACTGCGTCAATTTTATTCAATGCTAAAATTTGCGGACGTTCTGCTAAACCTCGTCCGTACGCTTGCAATTCTTGCTCAATTGTATTGTAATCTCTAATGACATCATCGCTAGTTGCATCAATTAAATGCAACAGCACCCTTGTACGCTCAATGTGGCGTAAGAAATCATGTCCCAAACCTGCACCTTCGGCTGCACCTTCAATCAATCCGGGAATATCGGCAAATACTGTACCATCACCAGTGGGTTTACGCACTACACCTAAATTTGGCACAAGGGTAGTGAAGGGGTAATCAGCAATTTTCGGTCGCGCAGCTGATAATGATGAAATTAAGGTAGATTTACCAGCATTTGGCAAACCAATAATTCCAACTTCAGCTAATAGTTTCAACTCCAGACGGAGCATTTTTCTTTCCCCTTCTAAACCAGGGAGGGCGTATTCTGGGGCGCGGTTGCGGTTACTTAAAAAATACTGATTTCCTAGCCCACCTTTACCGCCTTTGGCAATTACCAGGGTTTGTTCAGGCTCAACTAAATCGCCGATAAGTTCATCAGTTTCTGCATCATAAATTGCTGTACCACAGGGAACTTCGATGATTAAATCTTTACCGGATGCACCAGTACAGTTATTAGGGCCACCTCGACCACCATTTTGTGCCTTAAAAAGATGGTTATATTTGAAGTCTAAAAGAGTTTGGAGATTTTCTACAGCGTGAAAAATTACTGAACCACCCCATCCGCCATTTCCGCCGGAGGGGCCACCAGCTGGTACGTACTTCTCTCTGCGGAAGGCGACAATACCATCGCCACCCTTACCAGCTTCAACTTCAATTTCTACTTGATCAATAAATTTCATATTCTTACGGTGCTGAGTTGTGAGTTCTAAATTATAAATTCTTTAATCAATACTTAGCTCTTTATTCTTTACTTTTAACTCAGAACTCAATACTCAGCATTCAGAACTCAGTACTTAAATATATGGCGTGACATCCTCACCGCAATCATCTGCCAAATAGGAGAGAGCGCGAAAACGTAAACCTACAAGTTGCTCATAAAGTGGATTAATCTTACACAAAGGTGGTATGTGAACAATTTTACGTCCAAATAAAGTGACATCCCGTTCAAAGGGACATTGAGAAGGAATCATTTTACATAAGAATCTGGCAACTCTGGGGTCTTGAACATCTAGCCCATCTAGCCAATCGCGTAGAGAGTTGAGTCTTTCCTGGGGTGATAATTTGGATATACCGGGTGGAGGAACTAACTGGTCTTGAATTTCTAGGGTATGCCGGAGAGCTTGTATAATATCCTCTGGTTGTTCTAAAGCTTGGCAGAACTGATGCAGAACTTGATCTTCGCTAGAAGAATATGTACCATCAGCGATCGCTACCATGACAGCTGTACGTAAAAAATTTTCGGCGGCTGGTGTGGCTTTACCCAACACGGCGGCTAATTCTTCTGGTGTAATTACCTCTAAGGACTCCCATTGCAAGTTAGGGGCTAATTCTTCTTTGGTGAGACTGGTAATTAATTGTTGTTCATGCTCATCAAAGTCACCATCTGCCCAAGCGATTGTTAACAGTCCACGTAACCAAGCTGCAATTTGTTCGCTAGTATAGGGGGATTGAACGGCACTAGTCATAAACTCACGCCTCCAGCTTTCTTGTCAATACTAGGCTACCTTGAAGGTAGCTGATTGCACAGTTAGCTAACACGCTTTTAAGATTTTGAGTTTCAGTCTCTAGTGAGTTACGTGCAGTTTATTGATAACAGGAATTTTGAGAGTGCGATCGCTTCCAATACTTTTCGGTTAAAAATTAAACCAAAGGGAGTATGTTTATACTCGTAACTTGGCCGTAGCAGTTTGAATAACTTAACTTCCTAAAATGTTGGAGTCGGTGGCTAGAGTTTTGGCGGCTGCTTGCATTAAATCTATCTCTGCTGGTAACCAAGTACGCGGCTCGTGACATTGATGAGCTACCAGCAATCCCCACAATCCCTTGGGTACTAAAATGGGGACAACTAAGTTGGCACGCACCTGGATGCTTTGGAGAAAATCTCGGTGACAAGTTTCCAAAGGTTCTGTATCAATATCAGCGATCGCTCTGACTCTGCCAGCTAAATACAAAGCTGCATATTCATCAGTAAAACAATTCTCTTGCCCTGTGGAACCTAAAATTGAATATTTCTCTGAACTTAAGGATTCAAAAGTTACCTGTCCCTGCCACTGCCAATAAAAATAATATAATACTACGCGATCGACCTGAAGCGATTCTCTTAGTTGATTGGTTGTTTGTCTAATTAATTCATCACGCTGCATTGTTATGACAAGGCGCTCTAATACTCTTCGCAACCCCTGTTCAACAGGTTTGTTTGATCTGGGGTCAAATTCTGGGTAAGAATGAATTTGCACAGTTCTACTAAACACAAGTTAAGGCAAGTCTCTAAAAATTCTATAGCAGTTTATCAAATATTTCATTATAAAAAATTATCTTGGATGAATATTATTGATTTGATTGTTATCAAATTAAATCTTAAGTGTGTTATTTCTAATAATCTGAAAATACAAAACTTTTTATTCTAAAATTGTTGTATAACTTATAATTTCGATTTAAAAAATCAAGATTATTTTAAACTTTGTTATTTTCATCTTCAGAAGTTGATGAGATGCTAGAAGTGAAGGCGTGCATTTGAACAAGGAAACATTTTTGCCAATCACTACAAGTACTGATTGAAATTTGATTAAGTTGGTATTTATGAAATATTTTGCCTAATTTCATCATACTTGGCACGGACTGTCTGAATATCCTGCCACATCAACCATTTAGGACTGCCTTTTTCCTTAGAAGGATTACGTAATAAGTAAGAGGGGTGAAAAATTGGCATACACAAACGCCCTTGCCATTCTATCCACTGTCCGCGAATTTTGGTAATTCCGGCTTTTTCGCCAGTTAATCCTTTGACGGCTGTTGCACCTGTTAACAAAATGATTTTAGGGTCAACTAAGCGAATTTGTTCTAATAAATATGGTATGCAAGCTGCCATTTCGTTGGGAGTTGGAACCCGATTATTGGGGGGTCTGCATTTATTGATATTCCCAATGTATACATCATGCTCAGTAGTCAAGTTCACAGATTCCAATATTTTTTCTAGCAGTTGCCCAGACCTACCAACAAATGGTAAACCTGTTTCGTCTTCGCTTTGACCTGGTGCTTCTCCGATAATCATGATTGGCGCTTTGAGATTACCGCGTCCTACCACAGCATGAGTGCGAGTTTGTCCCAATTCACAACGCTGACATTGGTTGCAGTGTTGTGCCAATTCAGTCATATTGGCATAGGTTCCCGAAGAGATGGGAATTTTGGCATCTGTTGGAATCAGTTCTTTTTGGTCAAAGTTAGATTCGCCAAAGAGACTGAGTTGAATGTCGCTGCTCATGAAACTACGCTTCTTGGGATCGGCACCTGATGTTTAATTTTAGGAAAATCTCGTTATGTCTGTTTGTTGCTCAATAGTGAAATTGGCACGAGTTCCATTGTAGCAGCGAATTTAGGTCATGATAAAAATAATGCGCTCAAGAAAAGTATGTTGTACACCCCTCTTTTTGAGAATCGTACCCAGGCGGGTGAAGAGTTGGCGCGAGTGATTCATAATGTGTTGCTCAAGCAAACCATTGATTCTGGTATCAAGCCTGTACCAATTGTCTACGCTTTGCCGAGAGGGGGTATACCAGTAGCAGCACCAATCGCACGTCTTTTAGATTGTCCTTTGACGATAGTTGTAGCTAAAAAAATTAGTCATCCAGATAACCCGGAGTTGGCAATTGGTGCAGTAACTTCTTCTGGGGATGTTTTGTGGAATGAACCAAAGCTGTGTCGCTGGAAATATACCTCACCCTGGCGGGAAGCTGCACTAAATCAAGCAATTAATCAAGCTCAAGCTTTAGAAGCGTATTTTAGTTCTGCTTGTCCACCCGTAAATCCAGAAGGCGCGACTTTAATTTTAGTTGATGATGGGATTGCCACGGGGATGACTATGGCAGTAGCTGCAATGGCGATGAAAAAGCTTTCTCCAGCAGCAGTTTGGTTATGTACGCCAGTCGCACCGCCAAATTTACAGCCTTGGTTGCAGCAGTGGTGCGATCGCATAATTTTTTTAGAAACACCAGAACTATTCCGTAGCGTGAGTAATTTTTATGCAGAATTTCCCCAAGTAGAAACTGAAGAAGCGCTAGTTTATCTCCAAGAGGCGAGGGACTGGGAGGGAGATGAGGAAGCAGGGAGGAGGGAGCAGGGAGAAGAGAACTAATGACTATTTACCAATAGTTCCTAAATGGTACAAACCCCCACATTTATCTGTGGAATCAATCTAAAATCTAAAATTGTTTGACTATTGCTGGTATTGCATGGCTTTAGCGTAATCACCCAAGGCGTAGCAAGCAACTTTCAGACTTGCAAGGGCCTGTTCTTCAATCCGGCGATCTTTGATACTTCTGGCTAGGAGTAAGCGTTGTTCATAATATTTAATTGCTTTGCTATAGTCTCCCAAGGCTTCACAAGTAACGCCTAAGCTACCTAGAGATTGTTCTTCACTTCGTTTATCTTTTAATTCTCTAGCTAGTTGCAAACGCTCTTCATAATAAATAATGGCTTTGCCATAATCACTAGTAGCATAACAAGCATTGCCTAAATTTTTCAGTACCTGAATGGCACTTCGAGGGTTGTTGAGGATACGTGCCATTTTGACACACTGTTCATAGTAGGCGATCGCTTTTGGGTAATTGTCCAAAGCATACCAAGCATTACCCAAATTTTTCAGTACCTGTTCTATACCCCAGTTATCTTGGAGTTCCTGCACAAGTTTTAGGCTTTGTTCTTGATATTCAATCGCCCGTGTAAAGTTGGCTGCTGCTTTATAAACTAATCCTAGGTTATTCAAGGCTGCAACCTGACTCCGCTTGTCTTGCAACTTGCGGGTGATTTTTAAACACTCTTCTAAATATTTGATGGCTTTGTTATGGTCATTCAGGTGACGGTAAGCATTACCTAGATGGGAAAATGCCTGCATCTGCACAGATAGATCAGGTATCTCTTTTTTCAAGGCTAGACACTGCTGGGCGTAAGAAATAGTACTCTTATAATCTCCAGAAGCGTAAGTTACTACTGCTAATAACGATAGTGCTTGCTCTTGTTGTTGTATATCTCCAACTGCTTCAAACAACTCCAGAGATTTTTGCAACGACTTCAACGCCGCTATTAGTTCTCCAGCTTGCTGCTGTTGTACTGCTTCGCGCAGTAGTTGAGATGCTTTCAATAACTGAGTGTCGTTTTCTTCAGCCAGCATTTCTCCTGGCACATTTTGGTCAAATTCATGGGTAATGGTATTGCGCTTGATTGGTGTGAAGTTGGTTGCAGGTACTGGCGCAGGAGAGGTATTTTTGAAGTTATTTTTCCATTCACCGTCTGACATCGACCAATTCCTGTTAAATAGGCTAATAAATCAAGTGTTCCCAAAATCAATGTTTATCTTTCATCTAGAATGATTACTCTAGTAATGTTGATTTATAGATGTAGTCAGAGATGTTAGGACAGCATTGATTACTACTTAGCACTTTGCCATAACACTGAGGTTGATGATGAAAAGACTGTTAGAACCAGAAGTGATGGACACTTGGGAAGAAGCCATTGATTATGATGCAATGGATTTTACCGAAGTCAATACTGCTTTTGCCAAGGAAGCGATCGCTCTTTGTCTCACAGAACAATGTTTAGTATTGGATGCTGGGACTGGGACTGGCCGCATTCCTGTTTTAATTTGCCAAATGCGTCCCCAATGGCAATTTAGAGCGATTGATTTAGCCCAGAATATGCTACAAATTGCGGCACAACATATTCAGCATGGTGGTTTGCAACAGCAAATTTGCTTGGAATTGGTGGATGCGAAACAGTTACCTTATGAAGCTGAGGCATTTGATTTGGTTGTTTCCAATAGTCTGGTTCACCATTTACCCGATCCATTGCCATTTTTTCGAGAAATCAAGCGTGTCACAAAACCCAACGGTGGTATTTTTATTCGTGATTTATTGCGTCCGGTGGATGAAATGACCATGAATGCTTTAGTTGCAAACATTGGTAATGAATATAATCAGCATCAGCAAAAATTGTTTCGTGATTCTCTCCACGCCGCACTCACACTAGATGAGGTGAATCAGTTAGTTACTAGTGTGGGTTTAGTCGGGGTGAAAGTTTATCAATCAAGCGATCGCCACTGGACGGCTGAACGAAGTTGTAACTATTCAATCTGATAAATTCGGCAAGACTTATCTCTACGACAAAGATTTATCTATTCATTGGTGTTTTTGTAGTCCATACCTCTTCAAATTCTGCTCTAGTTATCCCAAATTCTTGCATATCCTCTTGCTGTAGCGGTTTATCAGATAACATTCCATAATTGTCTGAAAAATGGCTACCATCATAAAATAATACATTACCGTTTTCGTAAACTTCTATTTGTCTGACGGGATATAAATTATAACCAATCTCTAGAAAGTAAGTACTAGTACCCCAAGCATCGTAGTCGCCTCCCAGGCTTTCATCCCAGAACCATTTACAATATTTTTTGACTTTGGTTGATAAAGACATTGTTTTTTGCTCATTTTGGGACTGTTAGTTTTAACCTAGAACTACAAAAAGCTGATTTTTGTAATTCTAGGTTATGTAAACATTTATCAATAAACTTAATTTATTAGCGCTTTTCGCAATTTTTGCTTTAAAATAGCTTTCCCTTGATTAATTAACTTTCAATATCTGCAAGGGTTAGCATTAATCGCAATAAGTTTATCTTACAACAATATTTCTAATTTTTGTGTCATCGTCTGAGCGCAGCATATCGCGTACTTCCATTAAAATTATGTCTAGCTCCACAACCCCAGTACTAGGCAATGAAAAATTTTATACAAATTTTGTACATAAGTACATTACATGCTAGTTTAGTTGTGTTTTTATTGGTAAGGCGATCGCAAACTCTGTACCTTCTCCAACTTCTGATATCACTTCTATTTTACCTTGATGTTTTTCAACTATCTGATAACAAATACTCAAACCCAAGCCAGTTCCTTTACCTACTGGTTTAGTTGTGAAAAAAGGGTCAAAAAGTTTATGCTTAATAGCTAACGGAATTCCATGACCATTATCTTTGATGCTAACCTTGATGCAATTATTATTTATTTTTAATGTATCTATTATAATTTGTTTTTTTGTATTACTATCTTTCTCTGTCAAAGCATCTATAGCATTACTTAAAATATTCATAAATACCTGATTAAGCTGTGCTGGATAGCATTCAATTAAAGGTAGATCATGATAATTTTTAATAATATTTATTTCTGACTTTATTTTGTGATTTAAAATTAATAAAGTATTATCAATGCCTTCATGAATATCTACCTCTTTCATATCAGCTTCGTCTAAGCGGGAAAAGTTACGTAAAGATAATACAATCTCACGAATTCGTTGCGCTCCCATTTTCATGGATGAAAGTAAATTAGATAAATCTTGACTAATAAATGTTAAATCAATATCTTCAATTTTTTCTGCAATGATACAGCTTGGCTCTGGATATTGTTGTTGATACAAATCTACTAATTGCAATAAATCTTTAATATATTCATCAGCACATTGAATATTACCATAAATAAAATTAACAGGGTTATTAATCTCGTGAGCTATACCTGCTACCATCTGCCCTAGAGAAGACATTTTTTCTGTTTGAATTAATTGCCCTTGAGTTTCTTTTAAATCTTGCAGTATTTTTTGTAGTTCCTGAGTACGTTCTTCTACTCGTTGTTCTAAAGTTTGACGAGCTAATTCTAGTTCTTGGGTGCGTTCTTCTACCCGTTGCTCTAAAGTTTGGCGAGCTAATTCTAGTTCCTGAGTATAATCTCCTACCCATTCTACTAATTGGTTTAAAGAACTAGCTAATGTCCCGACTTCATCTTTACTTGTGACATGCGCTCTGAGTTGAAAATTTGATTCTTGGGTAATCTTCCTTGCAACGCTAGTAACTACTTGTAAAGGGTGAGCAATTAAATTGCTGGTATATAGCGCGAGTATTGCAGCGATCGCAACTGATACTAGCATACTTCCTACAATAACTTTCACTCGCAATTTTTGAGCATTATAAAAGCTAGTATTTGCGTACTGTTTTTGAAGTTCAGCATGTCCTATCAGCCGAGTTAACTCGTCTGATAGTTGTTCAAATTGCACGGGAATATTAGTTGTTTTTTCTATATTTAGAAAATTTAATATTTTTTGTTGCTGATTTTTATTCTTTTGTAATAATGAGCTTTTTTGCTCAATCTGTTGCCAAAAATCTTTTACAATCTTTGTATATATCTCTGTGCTTTTTTCATAACTATGCAATAAATTATGTAAATCTCCGTGATTTAATAATAAATCATTTTGATAAATATTTATAAAATTGTCTAGTTCCGCTATTTTCTGCTTTACTTGGGAGATTTCATCTAAAAATCTATTTTTTTCAAATTCTAGCCAAATTGAATTATCTAATACGGTAACTAATCTTTGAGGATGTAGTCTGACGCTAGTTACCGTATTTTCTAAATCTTTTAATAGTGCTTGCTGCTGATAAGCAAGAATTAGCTGTTTATGGGCATAAGTTTCGTAATGGTATGCTAACAGTAAACCACTTGTTGCACCTATAAAAGTAATCCCAACTGCTACAGTGTAGCCATAACTAATTTTTTGAGCAATGCTCCAGTGATTACTTAATTTAAATAGCCAGATTAAAACTTTTTTAAAACCATTTTTTTTAGCAGCGCTCATTTATTTAAGAATTTGAATACTATCTAAAGAAAACTTCCTTCTCCCATTTTTTGATAAACTTCACGAATCATGTTGTAGTCAGTATCATTTGCTGCTGTCAAACTTGCTCCTTGAAATTTTTTGTCAGCCACTACAATACTTTGAATTAGTTTATCCTGATTTGCAAGCATCCGCGATCGCATATCTGCTACAAAGTCAGATGTAAGTTGGTTACTACCAACAAACACATCATTAGGTAGTAGCGAACCCTTAACTATTACAGAAAAATCTTTCCCTGACAATTTTTCCTTAGCCAGTTCATTGTTGTATGTATCAGATGCCGTCACCCACGCATCTACCTCACCTTTGTTTAAGGCTTGTAGTCCTTTATTCCCCAACATGACAATTTTGACATCTTTTTTTGGGTCTAACCCACCATCTATAAGTAGTTTTGTTGGGCCAATATGACCAGAAGTTGAGCCAATGCTTCGCATAGCAATTGTTTTGTCTTGTAATTGAGCTAATGATTTAACTTTGCTATCTGCACGGACAACAATAATTGAATGGTAGTTAGGACGCTTGACACCGATTATGGGAATAGATTTAGCTCTCGCATTTAAAATTAAGTATTCTGAAGGGCCTGCAAAAGCAATATCTAGCTTACCTGATACTAATGCTGATGCAGCAGCTGTCCGGTTTTCAACTAAAAAAAACTCAATTTTTACACCTAATACTTCTTCTAATGTCTTTCGTAATTCTCCATAATCTTCTTCTAATTCTTTAAGATTATTGACATCTGTGACTGTGAATTTGAGATTTTTTGGAGCAGCTATTGATATCTCCGAATTTTGTTTACTCGAATTACATGCTGTTATAAAACCAGATAAAAATAGGAGCGAATAACTAAGCAGTTTTCGGCGTTTCATAATTATTATTACTTGTGAAATTTTAATATTTGCGAACAATAAATAATCAAAATAAAAGAAACAAAAGATTTAAAAAAGTGGTAGATGACTTAACTTAACTAAGTAAGAATACAATAATGAAGATAATCCCTGATAAATGCAGATGTCTCATTCCTGAATAGTGAATCACCCAATTTCTTGAGTAATACAACCACTTATATTATTTAGAAACTATATTAATAGCTTCTGTAAGATTACTGAATTTATTTATAAAAAATCTAATTATTAAATAAATATCTTTATATTTAATGCAGAAATGTTGATGCGTTGTCAATGTTAACCCAAGGTTATCATCTGTTTATAAAATAAATTGCTATAATTTTTTGGCTTAATTAAAACTCTAGCGAAAGGATAAACATACTTATCTCAGCGGTTAGGATTGCTATAAAATTTACCGAGTACGGTAAACTGCCATACAATACTTAACAACTATCCTTTAAAATTAAGACTAGAAAGTAAATTGAGGAGCCGCCAGGATGCAAACTTCATACGATTCTGATAAGCGCAAACTGCTATCATCTCTGTGTCATGGGGCAATTTTCTTTAGTACAGCATTTTTTTCGATTGGCGTACCCATTGTTATTAACATCATCTCAGATGACCCTGTTGTTAAAAGTAACGCCAAAGAATCGATAAATTTTCACTTCAATGTTTGGTTTTGGGCAACTTTAATTGGAGTACCAATTGCAGTTTTATCTTGGCTCACTTTTGGTATTGGTGGACTTTTGTTCTTTCCTGTTGTGGCTTTTGGCTTTTTGTTACACTGGGGACTGACAATTTGGGCGCTGCTACACTGCTTCAGCAATCCTGATGAACCGTTCCGTTATCCGTTTATTTTCCGGGTGTTCTAATCGTTATGCGTTTAATAAAGTTGGTAAAGGGATGAGTGAATCATCCCTTTTTTATGCTTTGCAATTGAATAGTCAGTCGATGCGATCGCATTGCAAGACGATACAATCGCAATGCAGGCAATACGATCGCATTGCCAGACGATACAATCAAATTGCAGACTGATACAATCGCATTGCAGGACGATACAATCAAATTGCAGACTGATACAATCACATTGTCAGTCTTACAATTAATATTCTCGATTCCTACACCCTCACCTGAGCCGGGATTCTTTGAGTTTGCAAATAACGATAAAGACGATTTAAAGCATTGAGATGAGCGTAAGCCGCGGCTACTACAATATCAGTGTCAGATGCTTGCCCAGAAAATATCTTATCTTGATGTGCCAAGCGAATTGTTACTGTTCCCAAGGCATCAATTCCACCAGTTACTGATTGCACAGAAAACTCAATTAGTTGATTGGGAATTTGTACTAAGCGATTCATCGCTTGATAAACTGCATCTACTGGCCCTGTACCTACACTTGCATCGGTGAGGATTTTGCCATCAGGAGTCACAACTGTAATAGTTGCTGTTGGACATGTGCAGTCACCGCAAACCACTTGGATGTGTTCGAGTTGAAAGCCGCTTTCTACCTGATTTTGAGTTTCATCCCGAACGATCACTTCTAAATCCCAATCCGATATTTCTTTTTTCTTGTCTGCAACTTCTTTAAATCGGTTGAAGGCTTTGTTTAAGTCTGCGTCACTCAATTCAAATCCTAATTCCTTCAACCTTGTACGAAACGCATTTCGTCCAGAGTGCTTGCCTAAAACAATACGATTTTCTGGCAAACCAATCGATGCAGCCTCCATGATTTCGTAGGTTTGGCGATGCTTGATGATGCCATCTTGATGAATACCAGATTCATGGGCGAAAGCGTTAGCTCCTACAATGGCTTTATTGGGTTGAATCAGCATCCCGGTTAATTGAGAAACCAAAGAAGAAGTTTTGTAAATCTCCTGAGTTTTGATGTTGGTGAGTGGTGCATCAGCATTAACAGGACGGCCAAAGTAAGAATTGAAATAATGTTTGCGTACCTGCAAAGCCATGACAATTTCTTCTAGTGCAGCATTCCCGGCGCGTTCTCCGATGCCGTTAATTGTACACTCCACTTGACGCACACCATTTTCGATCGCGGCTAAAGCGTTAGCTGTTGCCAAACCCAAATCATTTTGGGTATGAATGGAAAGAATTACTCTGTCAATATTTGGTACGTTTTCCCGAATTCCCTGAATCAGAATTCCTATGTCTTTAGGTGTACAGTAACCCACTGTATCAGGAATATTGATTGTGGTTGCACCGGCGGCGATCGCACCCTCTAACACCTGATATAAAAACTCTGGTTCAGTGCGGCTGGCATCCATTGGTGAGAATTCTACATCATCTACAAAAGATTTCGCATAGGTGACCATTTCTTGTGCGATCGCCAATACTTCGCTGCGGGTTTTTTTTAACTGATATTGCAGGTGAATATCAGAGGTGGAAATCATTGTGTGAATTCGCGGATGTGCTGCTGGTTTTAAAGCTTCGGCGGCGGCTTGAATATCTTGACGAATGGCTCTAGCTAAACTGCAAATGATTGGCCCGTCTGGTGTCCCGACTTGTTCGGCAATGGTTTTGACGGCTTGAAAATCTCCCGGACTAGCAATGGCAAAACCAGCTTCTATGACATCTACACCAAGGAGTTTCAGTTGATGAGCGATCGCTAATTTCTCTTCTACGTTCAGGGTTGCACCAGGGGATTGTTCGCCATCCCGCAAGGTGGTGTCGAAGATGATAACTCTGTCTGTTGCTTGAGATGCAATGCTCATAACTGTCTCCCGTTTGGTTAAGGGAATTTTTATTTGTAGCTTTGGATATTGTATACAATCTTTTGGATTTTGTATACAATATAAAATATGAACTTAAATGATTTAGCAGCCAATGTGCTGCAACAACAACGCAGCACCCCCGATTTAATTGCCGATGCCTTACGGGAAGCAATTTTGCGCGGCATTTTTCAAGAAGGACAATCTCTCAGACAAGATGAAATCGCCACGCAATTTGGAGTGAGTCGCATTCCTGTACGGGAAGCCTTGCGACAATTGGAAGCGGAAGGTTTGGTGACACTGCATCTAAACCGTGGTGCGATGGTATCAGTGCTGACAGCCACTGAAGCGCAAGAAATTTGTGAAATTCGCAGTGCTTTGGAAGTGAAAGCGATGCAGTTAGCAATCCCTAAATTAAGCACAGCAGATTTAGAAAAAGCTGCGGTAATTCTCGAAACAACCGATCAAGCCACCGATGCAGGTTTGTTAGCGCAACTGAACTGGGAATTTCACGCCGCACTTTACACCAGCGCTGAACGTCCGCGACTATTGATGATGGTGAAAAACCTGCATGTAAATTGCGATCGCTATGTGCGTGTGCAGATGGCACAAATGGATTACCAAGAACGTTCTCAAAAAGAACACTATCAACTGTTAGATGCTTGCAAAAAGCAAGACACAAAAACTGCTGTGCGATTATTAAAACGCCACATCGATACCGCAGGCGAACAGTTAGTTAATTACTTGCTGCAAAAATCTCAATAGCGCAAAAATTATTGCTACATGAATTTAATTTGTGCTGATTTAGTTGAAAAAGTAGCGTTGCTGAATTTAGGGATGAAATAATGAACCGCAAAGTACGCAAAGTACGCATTCTCTACGAGAGGCTTCCGCCAACGCGCAGCGTCTCGTAGAGAAGAAGAGGTTTTGAGAGATAAATATCAGAAAATCATCCCGCATTTATGCAACACCGAAAAAGTTATGCAGTATCCCCGCAACTATGCAGATATTAATTTGCTGCAACTCCAACAAAAATTGTAAGATAGCAACAAATCTTTGCACTAAACATTAAGGCTATTTTTTGGAACACTGCACAACAAAGTTTCTTTTAAATACTATCAGCAGAACTAAATTAACAATGAGAACCAAGTTTATTTTTGAATCCAGGGTGTAATTTATCTGAGTAGCCTGGTTACTCTAACATCATATTCAGTGCCTTTGGGATGTTCACTTCTGGCCTGAACCCGTGCCATACCATCTGCTTTTTCTTTTGACTCAGCGCTAATCTCGTATCGTGACGTTCCGCATTGATAGGTATTGTTGGTTTGATCGGCATATTCCTTAATATCAACCAACACCTCAAAAGTGTGAACCATTGGAACCTCCTGGTGCAAATTGCACACGGTGGAAATTAATATCAAGTATATAAACTTAAAGAATTTCAATTAGACAAGCAATACAATTATTTATCTAACATATCAAATTTTAAAGAATCTTGTTAGTTATTTATCTGCTTCCGTAAAATCTTTGGTATAAACAAGCGATCACTACTATTCCATTAAATCATCGCTTGCAGATTCGCCGGGATAAAAGCTTTCAGCGAAAATTTCCGCCAATGAATACGAAGATTTCTGAGGAAAAGTTGAGAGTGGTAGATTCGTTTCTCCTGATGCTAAATCCTTGGCGTTTTCGTAAGTTTCCTGAAGTGCTGCCTCCAAGTAAGGCTGTAAACTAGGATTTTCGCCTAATAATTTAAGTATTTCACGCCGTTGAATGCGAATTGTAGCTAACCAGCTACGACTACGTTTAGTAGGTTGATATTCCCATTTCAACAAATGTCCAGTTAATACACTGAGACGATTTCGTAATTCTTGACGTTCTTTTCTTCCCAACGATTCAATTTCCTCGATTAAATTAGACAAGTCAAGTTGATACCATTGTTGATGACGGAGTAAGTGAGCTTGTTGCTGAGTCCAAGCATAAAAATCAGTTTCATAGAGATTTGTTTGTTTGCTTGGTGGTGTCTGCATAGTTAAAATCTAATAAAATTAAGAGCGATTTGATTAACTACTGCTGGAGTTGTGCTTGCAACATCTTACGGAAAGCACGTTTAGTTTGAGTTTCTCCCTGAGTTTTGCATTGTGCTAAAAACTCGTAAACCATTGATTTAGTTAATATGGAAAATGTCGCGCTAGTTGCTGATGCTTGATATTCACCTTGATATAAGAGATAAATAGTTAATTTTGTACCATTATAGCGCCAAAATTCAGGCACTTTCATTTCCTGATATAGTTGTGTTTTATTAACATCCGTATGAGTTATATCCTAGAGCGGCAAAACTAACTATAATCGAAAACCATAACTAATTATGAAAAATGGTAGACGCTCAATTTACCGTTTTACCATTTTTCTTTTTCTAAGTTAATATTTCGGACAAGTATAGAGGTTTTTGGAATCGTTGGGGAAGCTGAAGCGGTCTTATTTGACTGATTTAGAGGAGAAGGTGTTGATTGTTTTGGAGTCTGAAATCCTAGTTTAAATCTTTTATTTCATCAAATTTATTCTCGATTACTAAATAGCAAGTAATTATTCTCAGAATGAGAATTGCTGTATAGTTTTGATGTATAGGACTAGTATTTGATTTCTGAAAAAGCTCCGTACATCTGGAGAGAGAGAAAATCAAAGGTAGTGTTTCGGAGAAACCACTCAAACATCCACTTTAAATGAGAGAATGTTGGAATTAAAGCGCAAAAACGTCTAACCCAGGTTTTTGCTTGTAACCAAATATCTTCTATAGGATTTTGGGATGGGCAGTTAGGAGCAAAG
>NZ_JADEXZ010000025.1 GCF_015206815.1 Fortiea sp. LEGE XX443 | reverse complement strand
CCTTTTAATTGCTGTGCAGTTTCCTTCAACAAATGCTTTAGTGAATCTGTTAATTCCATTGACACCTATGCACATCCAAAATCGAATCATCATTGAATTTACTACAAAAAGGGAAGGGAAAGGTTGCCGTTAGCAACCTTTCCCTTCCCCCCACCGGAATGATTATCATTTTCATAAGTTGTATATTTTATTCTCTGGAAGTCCCTAACCCCACTGTTTTAGCTATTTCTGGTAGGGTTTTTCGAGGGATTTCTGAAAGTATGCCCAAATGTAAGCATTTGAATGCTTCAAAATGCCTCACGTCCTCAAACAATGAATCATAGTGTTGGCAATCGTTATCTATGAATGTCACTGTGCTTACTGGCTGTCTGCACGGCGTAACCATCCCTCTTACTTAGTGTTTACGGTTTTCTTTCTGACTATACTTTTCCTGTAAGTAGCTCGATGTTAAAAATTGTCGTTATGACAGGGCAGGAGGCAGAAGGGAAGAGGGTTTTAGGTAACTTTACTTTTCGTTACATACTTCGGTTTATTTAAACTGTTCTACTTAGCAACAAAAGAGGGATTAAACAGTCAAGTATCGCAAATACTGAAGATAAATTTAAGTCAGTTAAGAAGGTTATACCAATTCGTAATACTTCGGCTGCGCTCAGTACAAGTTCGTAATTCGTAATTAAGAAACTCTGATTTGGTCTGGGTTGTGGGGTTTGAATGTGTTGCCTAATTTTAGAGAATTGGTATTAGGTATAGATAAATTCGAGGCTCCCTTTCGTCCTGTCTTTTTTTCGTTTCGCCCTTGCTCTACCACTTCTTAACTTACCCAGAAAGTAATACTGCGTCGTATTCTTTCCAGTTACGAACTCTATAGCTGCTTTTGGCTTTCGTATCCATGATCAAACTAGCCGCCCGATGCTCAAAGTCGGAGTGAAATGGGATAAGTAAAATTTACCATTTTTCCCTATTCACGTAACAACGCCTCTCCTTAATTTCACTCGTTCTTGCCCGATACGGACTGTATACTTTAACTCTGTGTGTTTAAAGTTTTGCCCCTGGCGACTGTTCGAGTTTTGTCAAAGAGATTGTTGTAGTGACTCTTGCTACGAAGCGGTCTATTTTGACCAAGGTTGGGACGGTCTACTACTTAGGTTGGGTGTCGGGAAGACGGCATTGAATGGGGCTTGAACCCCAACAAATGCAAACGCCTTAAAAGAGCAGGGTTTTTTACTCGTTGGTTGTTCGCTGCTCTCTCTTTCTCCACACCCTAGTTTTAGTCAACAATAAATAGTCTCGTTGCCTAAATGTTGGCAAAATTACTTACTATCGACAAAATCAGCATCAATCACATCTCCATCACCCGATGGCTGCTGACCACCATCCGTACTTGCAGTTTGGGCGTAAACAGCACTACCAATTTGCATCAAGGCTTGTTGCAATTCATTGGTGAGAGACTTCATGCGGTCAAAATTATCTTGGTTAATCGCCTCGCGCAAATCCCGGATTAATCCTTCAACACGATCGCGATCGCTTTGACTCACTTTATCCCCCAAGTCTTTGATTTGTTTTTCAGCTTGATAAGCTAAGGAGTCTGCCAAATTCTTAGTATCGACTTGTTCGCGGCGTTTTTTGTCTTCGGCTGCGTGAACTTCGGCATCTCGCACCATGCGATCCACATCTCGTTTATCAAGTGTGGAAGCACCAGTAATCGAAATTGACTGCTGTTTACCTGTAGCTTTGTCTCTAGCTGTGACAGAGAGGATACCGTTAGCATCAATATCAAAGGTAACTTCGATTTGGGGTACACCTCTAGGTGCTGGCGGAATGCCATCCAGGCGGAAATTACCCAAACTCTTGTTATCGTTAGCTAGTTCCCGTTCACCTTGGAGAACGTGGACTTCGACATTTGTTTGACCATCAGCAGCGGTGGAGAAGATTTCAGATTTTTTCACCGGGATGGTGGTATTGCGATCGATAATTTTGGTCATGACACCACCAAGGGTTTCCACACCTAAAGACAACGGCGTGACATCCAACAACAAGATATCTTTTACTTCACCTGCTAAAACACCTGCTTGAATAGCTGCACCAACCGCTACAACTTCATCGGGGTTTACGCCTTGGTTAGGATCTTTACCCGTCATCCGCCGCACCAATTCTTGAACTGCGGGAATACGTGTGGAACCACCCACCAGAACAACTTCATCAAGTTCAGCATTACTCAACCTAGCATCTTGCAATGCTTGTTGCACTGGTTTACGACAGCGATCGAGGAGGTCTGCCGTCATTTCTTCAAATTTCACCCGTGTCAGTGTCTCATCTAGGTGTTTTGGCCCTGTTTGAGTCGCGGTGATAAAAGGCAGGTTGATATTAGTTTGGGTAGCACTCGACAGTTCGATTTTGGCTTTTTCGGCAGCTTCGGTGAGCCTTTGTAAGGCTTGTTTATCTTTGCGTAAGTCAACACCTTCGTTATTCTGAAACTCATTTGCCAGCCAATCAACAATCTTTTTATCAAAGTCGTCACCGCCTAGGTGAGTATCGCCACTGGTGGCTTTAACTTCAAAGACACCATCACCTACTTCTAAAATTGAAACGTCAAAAGTTCCACCACCCAAGTCAAAGACTAAGATGGTTTCATTATGCTTTTTATCCAAACCATAGGCTAGAGCGGCGGCTGTTGGTTCGTTGATAATTCGCAGCACTTCTAAACCAGCAATTTTCCCTGCGTCTTTGGTGGCTTGGCGCTGAGAATCATTAAAGTAAGCTGGAACGGTAATGACTGCTTGAGTAACTTTTTCACCTAAATATTTGCTGGCATCATCAACCAACTTCCGCAACACTTGGGCAGAAATTTCTTCGGGGGCAAATTCTTTACTTAAGGCTGGACAACTAAGTTTGACATTGCCGTTACTATCACGCAGGACTTTATAAGAAACTTCTGTAGCTTCATGGGTAACTTCTTCATACTTGCGCCCAATGAAGCGTTTTACAGAATAAAAAGTATTTTCTGGGTTCATAACTGCTTGTCGTCGAGCAATTTGACCCACCAAACGTTCTCCAGATTTGGTATAAGCTACAACTGAGGGAGTGATGCGTTGTCCCTCTGCATTGGCAATTACTAAAGGTTGCCCACCTTCCATGACGGCAACACAAGAGTTAGTTGTGCCTAAATCTATACCTACTACTTTTGCCATACACCCTTCCTCTTCAAATTGAGTAGTTTTGGCACTAAAAAAATAGGATGAAGGAAGGATGAATTTAAACATATCATCCTTTGTACTTCATCCTTTAGGAAATTAACCGATATTAACCTTCACAACTTTTTGCCTTTCTGATTCAGCTTTTGGCAAAGTTAAGCGGAGAATACCATCTTTATATTCAGCTTGTACTTTGTCATTTTGGATTAAAGAAGGTAATGGAATAACTCGTTGAAATCTTCCGTAGCGGAATTCAGAGCGACTTATGCCTTTTTCTTCAGTTTTAGTTTCAGATTTACGTTCACCACTAATAGAAACTGATTCAGGCGTAACTTCTACATTGATATCTTTTGCTTCTATGCCTGGTACTTCTAGTTTAAGATGAATTGCCTCATCAGTTTCTTCTAGTTCAGCCGCAGGAATAAAGTTAAACCCTGCCATTTCACCACCATCAGTTGGTGCTAATCGGCCAAACAGACGATTCATTTGCCGTTGTAGGGTTTCAAGTTCCCGGAAAGGTTCTAAGCGTTCAATATCGCCAAATGGTTCCCAACGAATAAGTGCCATATCTGTCACCTCTAAGATACAGTTTTTGGGATAGTAAAGCTCAATTTCAAGCTTATTTGTTGGTAAATAATAGGATGATTTTTTCAATCAACAAAGCCTAATCTCAAGCTTTCTTTCTAAAGAGTAGAACAACATTAAATGACTGGGGGTTCGGTTTTATGACAATGAGCGATCGCAATAACCGTACCCGCAAACTAGTTTGATGATTTGTTAAAATAATTACTTCAAAAGTAAATAAAAAATAAGTTTCAATTTACTGTTTATTAATATGATTAATCTAATTACTTTTACACTTGAAAACTAACAGTTCAACTCGTGTTAGTTTATATCTTCAGCGGCAAGCTAATAATAAAAGTTGCTCCTTGATTAGGAAAACTACTGGCGGTGATACTGCCTTTATGAGCTTCTATTATCCGTTTGGCGATCGCTAACCCCAAACCGTTACCATCACCTTGGCGTGACGGATCTGTGGTATAAAATTGCTCAAAAATCCGGGGCAAGTCGCCTTCAGTAATGCCCTTTCCTTGGTCTTGAATTTGAATAATTGCTTGTTTGCCTTCGCTGTACCCGGAAATCAACACTTGAGAATTGGGATGTGAGTGTTTAATTGCATTATCTAATAAATTGAGAATTGCCTGTAACAATCGCTCTGGATCGCCCATTAGTTGTAATTCTGCTACATTTACTTGCACAGATACACCCGCAGCTTGCATTCGCGGTTCCACTGCATTGACAGCACGGTTAATCAACCCCCGCAGTGAGATGATTTGCGCTTCTAGTTCCGTGACTCCTGCTTCCAAACGTCCTAAATCTAGGAGGTCATGAATTAATCGTGATAAACGTTTGGTTTCGCTTTCGATAGTTTGAAAAAAGCGATCGCGTAATTGCGGTTCTTCATAAGCTCCGCCTTTGAGAGCATCAACTGTTACCTGAACGTTACTGATGGGTGTGCGTAATTCGTGGGAAACATTGGCTAAAAATACCCTACGTTCTTGGTCGAGGGAAGCCAACCGTTCACTCATGCGGTTGAGTTCTGCGGCTAATTGATCCAACTCATTGTTTTGCTGGATAATTAAGCGATCGCCAAAATGACCACTACCCAAACGAATGGCAAAGTTACGCATAATCTCAATCGGTTTTGAGAGACTGCGAGCAAAGCGACTGCTAATTAATGCACATAGCAGAATTGTCAGCGCTAAAGTTCCCAAAACACTCCAAATCACACTCACAAACTGACGCTGAAACTGCGCCAATGTGATTGACATTCGCAGTACACCCAAAAATTGACCATTACGTTCAATTGGCCTAGCAATGTAAAGACGATCTTCGTTGGTTAAAACTCCTTTAGAAACTCCTTGTGCTGCATAATTTTGGAACGCTTCCTGCATTCCTGGAACTTTGTACCAATCGACAACTTGTTTGTCTAACTTTGGATCAGAAGTAGCCAGCAAACTACCTTTTGCATTAAAAACACGCAACGTCACAGTCTGCGGTGCGCCATATCTCTGCACCAGTATCTTTACCCGTGAAATATCCTGTTCTTCTAAGGCATCTGCGACACTCTCACCCAAAGCATTTGTCCAGTTTTCTAAATCTGCTTGTCGTGTCCGCATGAAGTAGCCATGAAACGACCACAGAATATAACCTGCCATCAGTGACGTGCCGAAAGCCGTCAGCATAAGATATGTAGCTAACAACTTGGCATGAATTGTATTTAATTTAATGCGTGGTATCCAGCCTGTCATAAAGGCTACTCTCCAGCACGACGGCGCAACACTGCTTTGATACGTGCTAATAGTTCACGAGTGTTGAACGGCTTAGTCACATAATCGTCTGCGCCTGCCTCCAAACCCCAAATTTTATCGATATCTTGATCCTTGGCTGTGAGCATGACGATTGGTACATCTGAAAATGCCCGAATTCGCCAGCAAACCTCCATCCCGCTAACTTCCGGTAGCATGAGGTCGAGCAAAATTACATCTGGTACTTGTTTGTGAAATTGTTTGATAGCACTATGTCCGTCAACGGCTGTCGTCACCGTATAGCCTTCTTTTTGTAGTGTATATGTGAGACTGTCACACAGGGCTGCTTCATCATCCACGAGTAAGATATGTGGCATTTTCCATTTCTAGAGTCAACGTCTAGTTTTAGCTTGTACAGTCAGTTATGGGTTTGGCATCTTTCTTAGGTTACAAAATTTTAATTAATGGGGATTGGTGTATTTCGGTGTATAAGAAAATGACATTTCAAAATTTGAACTCATAGCTCTCAATGGTGCTGTATATACGTATTTACAGCTTATGCCTTGAGAGCTTTTTTTACTCAAATACCCACTTTTTTTAATTCGACTATCTGGGATCTGGACTAAGTTTTTATTGCAAAAGACCAATCATGTGTAATAACCCATGACCAGTAATTAGTTCAATAATTAAGGCAATAAAGCCTAACATTGCAATCCGACCATTCCAAACTTCCGCACTGGTTGTTATACCCCACTCCCAACTCTCAGGTGGATACATTTTCACCTTTTTTTTCATTTGGGTGACTTGAGAGAGCTTGAAGTTGGGTTGTTGTAGTGCTTCGATGACTAAATCAGCCAATGCTCTAATAAATACTGGATGAGTATTCGGAGCCGGTACGCGCCGGAAGTTATGAATCCCTGCTTCTTCTGCGACTTCTCGATACTCAATATCAATTTCTTGTAGTGTCTCGATATGTTCGGAGACGAAACTGATGGGTACAACGACCAAATCTTTAACGCCTTGTGTGCCTAATGCTTTTAGCGCATCTTCAGTGTAGGGTTTTAGCCATTCTACTGGCCCGACACGACTTTGATAAGCCAAAGTATGAACATTTGGGCGATTGAGAGTCTGCATAATCAAATATGTGCATTCCTCAATTTCTTGCTGATAGGGATCACCTGCTTCTTCAACGTAGCTTTTAGGAACACCGTGAGCGCTAAAGAAGATATGTACGTCATCAGGATGAGGAAATTGATCTATTTCCTGAGCGATAAGTTGCGCCATCGCTTGCAGGTAGCTTGGTTGTTTGTACCAAGAGGGAATAACTGTGTATTCAATTTGTTGTAGTTTTGAGTCTTCCTGCCAGAGTTTTTCTAACAACCGAAAGCTAGAACCACTGGTACTAATGGAAAATTGCGGGTAGAGAGGCAGAATAACTAGTTTTTCGATATCATCTTGAGTCAAGAGTGCGATCGCTTCCTCTGTATAGGGATGCCAATAACGCATACCTACGTAGATATTAGCTTCGTGTCCCAAATTACTCAATTGTTCTTTTAGGGCTTCTCCTTGAGCTTCTGTAATTCGCCGTAATGGAGAACCGCCACCAATTTGCTTATAATTTTCTTGAGATGTTTTCATGCGCCGCGAAGCAATAAACCACGCTAGGGGTCTTTGCAACCAGCGAAATGGTAGGCGTATGATTTCTGGATCGGAAAATAGATTGTACAGAAACGGCCCGACATCTTCTAACTTGTCGGGGCCACCGAGATTGAGTAATAAAACGCCTACACGACCCATAGCAGCTATTTTCCCCCAACTCTTTCAGATTTTTTACTAATGTTAACAATATATCTTTATTAAATATAAAGCTTAACTGTCAGGAAAATATAATGGCAACAATTTTACGAGATTTAAGTTATCGGTATCAATGGTTGTATGATGGGATTTCTCGCGTAGCAGCTATCAGTGTGGGTGGTGAAGCTCGTTTTCGTCAACTGGCTTTAAAAGGGTTAACGATTCATTCAGATACTCAAGTTTTAGATTTATGTTGTGGCAGTGGACAATCAACGCAATTTTTAGTGAAATATTCACAAAATGTAACAGGACTAGATGCTTCTCCACGATCTTTGCAACGAGCCAGGCAAAATGTTCCAGAAGCTGCTTATGTGGAAGCTTTTGCGGAGAAAATGCCATTTACAGATAATTCTTTTGATGTGGTACATACCAGCGCTGCTTTACATGAAATGCAGTCTGAACAATTGCAGCAAATAATTCAAGAGGTTTATCGGGTGCTAAAACCGGGAGGAGTGTTTACATTAGTAGATTTTCATGCCCCTACTAATCCAATATTTTGGCCTGGTGTATCATTGTTTTTACTATTGTTTGAAACTGAGACAGCTTGGCAGTTAATCAAAACTGATTTGCCAGTTTTGTTGAGTGAAATTGGTTTCAATGTAGATCAGTCAACATTGTATGCCGGTGGGAGTTTACAAGTGATTCAAGCAAAGAAATAAACTACATTTTTGGGGAGTAGGGAGTAGTTTTATCAAGAAATTAAACATCTCTAATCCTAATAAAATCGAATAAATGATGAGCCATTTGTAGTTTAGAACAATGGGCAATTTCTAATTGATGACCTTGCCCATCTATAAATATGGCTTGATTATTGTTACTCCCAAAACCACTATCAGGTTGATCGATGGGATTAGCAACAATTACATCTAATTTCTTAGTCTGCAACTTTTCTTTTGCTGGGGTGATAATATCTCCCGTTTGAGCAGCAAAGCCAATTAATAATTGATGTGATTGTTTGAGTTGTGCTAATTGGGCAACGATATCAGGTACAGGTTCGAGAGGTAAAGCTTGGGGGAGCGATCGCTTGGGCAATTTCTCTGTACTATAGTCTCTGGGTTTAACATCAGCCACAGCGGCAGACATGACAATCACATCAGCATTCGGTAAATATTCCAACATCACCTGCTGCATTTCTTCCGCTGAGATGACGGGTATTGCTTGTACTCCCAAAGGAACAACCCAACTGGCGGGACTATTTACTAAAGTGACATTTGCACCGCGATGCAATGCTGCTTGTGCTAAAGCCAAACCCATTTTACCCGTTGAAGGATTGCCAATAAATCTTACTGGGTCGAGATACTCTCGCGTTCCCCCAGCACTAATTAATATGCGTTTACCTATGAAATCTCGCTTACCGCCAGTATGTAACAGTGATTGAATATGAGTGACAATTTCTGAGGGTTCTGCCATTCTCCCAGCACCAATGCGATCGCACGCTAATAAGCCTGATGCTGTACTCATTCCATGATAGCGGCTGTCTGTTAACAACTGCTGCCAATTGCGCTGCACCGACAACTGTTCCCACATATCGGTATTCATCGCTGGCGCTAACAGCACAGGACAAGTGGACGCTAACACGGTATTTGTGAGTAAATTATCAGCCATTCCGTAGCTTAACTTAGCTAAGGTATTCGCCGTTAAAGGTGCAATTAGCAACAAATCTGCCCATTCTCCCAATTCAATATGCAAGGGACGGGAGTGAATTGGTTGCCAGAAACTATCATCTGTATAAGCTTGATGACGGGAGAGAGTAGCTAAAGTCAGAGGTGTGATAAATTTTTGCGCGGAACGGGTGAGAAGAACTCGAACTTCCACCCCGCTTTTAAACAGAGTTGAAACCACCTCACAAACTTTATAGGCGGCGATACCGCCGCCTACACAAATTAGAACCCGTTTGTTGAGATTTGTGCTTGAAGACTGAAGATTAGACATCAGAAAAAAAGATGAAGCCTGAAATTAATTTCATACTTCATACTTTATACTTTGTCTAAGCTTCATCGTAGGGTTCTAAATCTAAGAGGTAGATATAGGGTTCAACTAACTCTGGACGCTGAAAGGCGATCGCTCGCAGTAGATGCCAGTCGTTCAAACCCTCAAAAGCATTGCTATAATTGTCGAGATCCAGACGAGTAGCTAACTCTTCCACATCTGCCGCGGTCATGGCAGCAATTTCTGTCTTGGAAATGCCTAGAGTCTTCATCGTGCTTGCCCCTCCCTTATGCAGCATTTGCATCCAGCCTGGGTGAAATTGCGCTTGACGCAACCACCCAATCTATATTACTCATTAGAGTGCATTTGTTTCGTAAAAATTTGCATGATTTTTACCATATTTATAAAAAATTTGTATTCCAGACTACCCAACTTTATTTAAAACAAAATTTCGTAACGCTTCTAACATTTGCAGGTTAATTTCATGTCCCGCATCAAATTCCATATAATCTAACGCAAATCCCAGAGACTGCAACGTTTCCCGCGTTTTTATGGCTGCTTGCAATGGCACAACTTCATCTCTAGTACCGTGCATAATCAAAGTTGGCGGAATATCCTTTTTAGCTGTTGGTGCTGCATCAGGGTGCAAATAACCACTCATTACCACTAAACCAGCTAGGGGTAATTTCAATCCCACTTCTAACGTCATCGCCCCGCCTTGAGAAAAACCCGTCAAAATCGTCCGCGATAAAGGTACACCAGTGCTGCTTTCTAAAGATTGCAAAAAATCAGTCAACAGTTGCCGACTTTCAGCCAAACCCTGATACATATTTTCCATTCGCAGGTCGTACCATGCCTTACCAATAGAAGAATAAGGATGAGGATATGGTGCGTTAGGAAAAACAAACTGGTAATTAGATAACTGAAAATAAGGTAATAAAGATGCTACATCTTCAGCATTAGCACCCCAACCGTGCAAAGCGACAACTAAGCCAACCGGGGGTTGAGAATTAGCCGTGGGGACATGAATAAATTGTAAAGACAGAAGCTTACTCCTCAGAAATTACTTACATACTTAAATTCTATTTCTAACATTGAATGAAGAATTTGGTATTACTGAATTTAAAATATGATTGTTGCTACTTAAAAAATAAACTTTTTTTTCTTACCTGCTTGCATCCCTTCACTAAAATTCGTTACTTTAATCAAAAGGGCAAATTATTAGAATCACCTGGTAGAGATTTAAGATAATTCAAAAATTGAGTTAATTCGAGCAAAGTTAACTGTTGTCGCGATCGCTTGTTAAAACTTTGTTGTAAATAATTGCGCCCTTGTTCTACATTCCAACCAATTCGCTCCATTTGTTGATCTGTTTGAGCAGTTAAATCATTTTTTATACTTTCCGGGTAAGAAATTTCTATCACACCCGCTATGAGTTTCCAACAAGGAGGCTCACCCTCCCAATTATTATATGCCCAAGGTAGGCTTAAGCTCACTGTCACCAAATATTCACCTGTGATTTGATATCTACTTTCCAGCTTTTTGACAAATACTGGATCAGTGATTTTCGCCTCTATTAAATTTTGTTCGGAGGATGTTTTTAGCGTACCTTTCCACTCTATTGCTCCGTTAACACCTTCCTTTGGCTGTACAGAAAAATCAATAACATGAATTAGTTGTAGTGTACGTCTTTCGTAAAAAGGTAGAGATTGAAGATAAGATACATTAACATATTTATTAGAATTATGAAGAATATGAGGGTAATTTCTATAAAGTGATAATAAATTTGCAGGTGAAGCCTTACCTAATAGTTGCCATTTTCCCTGTAGTATAGTTAGGTTTTCACTTTCAAATCCAAAGTCATTACCTGTATCTGCTAAAGGAATAGCAATAATATCTAATAATTCCGGTTCTCTACCTTCCACAAGCCTAACTTCTCTTGGAACTCGACCATCGTTGGGATACTGTTCACATACAGGACGAATCCATCTACCAGTATCTAGATCAATTCCTGCAACACAACGCTCTTTGAGTTTCCAAGAATTGGCAAGACAAACAATCCGCTTTAAAGATGGCATACTTTAACATTGCCCCACTTGCCATTTAAATATTCTGCAACTAAGCGACGATGGCAGTTATGAGGTTTAGCTTCACTACATAAAAGACATCCACCATCAAATATCTCTGGTTGAATTCTCTTTTCAATTTCTCGTTCAGCCATCAGCTTGAGAAACTTCTGCTCATAAGTTGCCCAATCACCTTTATTTTTTTTATACTCGTCCAAAATCTCCTTTGTAGGTGCTAGTTCAATCAGATGAGTATAATCAATACGTCCAATTTTTTGCAAGAAATACTCTAAGTCTGACTTTTTCGCAAATCCCGCTAATTGAGACACATTATTCAGACGTGTATCTATAACTCGCTTTACTCCAGCTTTAACAAGAGTGTCAAAAAATTTCTGAGCAGTTTTTTGGGTAAAGCCAATAGTAAATAAGTTAACGGAATCATTCATGTTGACTTCCTCTTGTTTCTACATAAGCAATCTCATCACCTTGCAACCTGTATGCTTCTTGTATAGCTACCTCTTTTGATGGCAAAGTCTGGTTCTGATTAACAGATGGAACTTCATCAAAAAGAGATAACTGTACAGGATTTGCTACAAGAGCTAGTTGTTTAAATCCATATTTAGTTAATAATCTTTCTTCAAGCTGATGATGCGATTCTAAATCTCCATTATTTTTAATGTGATTGATTTCTAAATTATCTTCACCTCGCAAGTGTTGACAAACTAAAATCGCTCGATGGCAAACAATAGGATCTTTCTCTGCACACATCAGAGCAACTTTATAACGTTTTATACCTTTAATTACACGTTGAATACCTTGATGAAATAACTCAGTTACAGCAATCTTTTCATATACTGCTTTACCATCAACGTAACACTCTGAATTTTCCGGTCTAGCTCCCAATTCTCTTCCTAGAAATTCATAATGAATCTTGGCACTTGATAGGGAACCTTTAAGCGTTGAGCGATTAAAATGAGGTAAATAACGGCTGTAAGGATGTGATCGCACATCAGCCAAAGCAGTTACATCATGTTTTTGCAAAAGCTCGACAAAAGCCTCAATACTGTGATTTGAGTGACCAATCGTGAATAGTTCCATAACAGAACACCAATTACGGATCTATCAATAGTATAGCTTTCTCATCATTTCTAATGAAAACATCCCCAGGCATCAATGCCAAAATATTTTCGCGGCGTTGCATAAGTGCGGGATGAATCTGCGGTTGAAACCATTGATAATTCGTTCCGATTTGGGCTAAATCATCCCAAGATTCAGCAACGCCCAACATACAATCAGTTGGACTGAATTACAATCTCTGCGTTACCGTGAAAACCCCCATCACCCCTCCCTCTGGCAAGGCATGATATTACACCCAATCTCAACAGAATATTTTTCAGCTTAGTCCTACACCTGTGTAAAATAACTAGGCAGATCAGCAACAAGTATCAAAAATTATGGTTAATCCTAAGATTGGCATTATTGGTGGTAGCGGATTATATAAAATGGCTGCACTCAAAGATGTAGAAGAAGTGCAAATCCAAACTCCCTTTGGTTCGCCTTCGGATGCTGTGATTTTGGGGACATTAGAAGGGACAAAGGTAGCTTTTTTGGCACGTCATGGACGCAATCACACACTTTTGCCTTCTGAGTTGCCGTTTCGCGCTAACATCTATGCGATGAAGCAACTGGGGGTAGAGTATTTAATTTCGGCTAGTGCTGTGGGTTCTTTAAAAGCCGAAGCGAAACCATTAGATATGGTAGTACCAGATCAGTTTATCGATCGCACAAAAAATCGGGTTTCAACCTTTTTTGGGGAAGGTATTGTGGCTCACATTGCCTTTGGTGAACCGATTTGTCAAAATTTAGCTGGAGTATTAGCAGAAGCGATCGCATCTCTCAATCTACCAGATGTTACCCTACATCGTGGTGGGACATATATCTGCATGGAAGGGCCAGCATTTTCTACCAAAGCCGAATCAAACCTTTACCGCAGTTGGAGCGCAACGGTAATTGGGATGACAAACTTACCAGAGGCTAAGTTAGCCAGAGAAGCAGAAATTGCCTATGCAACTTTGGCACTGGTGACAGACTACGATTGTTGGCATCCAGATCATGATAGTGTCACTGTTGAGATGGTCATTGGTAACTTGCAGCGCAATGCAGTTAATGCTCAAAAGGTAATTCAAGAAACTGTGCGCCGTTTGAGTGAAAATCCACCACCCAGTGATGCACACTCAGCGTTGAAATATGCAATTTTGACTCAGTTAGATCAAGCACCAACGGCGACGAAAGAAAAATTGAAGTTGATATTACAAAAGTATTTATAGCTTCTACTAGGCTGGTGAGTCACAATATGGAGGTTTAGATTTATAGCAGGTGACAGGGAACAGGTGACAGGTGACAGGGTTAAAAGTCTTTTAGTGCATGAGTTTTATCATTGGCCGATGTCCTAACTGCCTTGGCTACTGCTATAACTCTCAACCATACAGAAATAAAGGCATACTTGCTTGATTTGCGCCAAAAAATTGTGGAGCCTAGGAAATGCAATAACTCAATACGCTTCACTTAAGAAAAGAAACATCAGCCTAAACAGATCAACCCTTCTGTAGGGGGTTTGGGGGCGGCAGAATGCCCCCAATCGGGGGTATGGGGGAGAATCCCCCAATTATTGGTTTTTCCGACATGATCAACTAGAAATCTGTTAACTGAACTGTATTACGCTATAAGTCATGCTGCAAATTTCTCATAAAATCATCATCCCCGATAGCGAAATCGAAATAAGCGCGATTCGCTCTCAAGGAGCAGGGGGTCAAAATGTCAACAAAGTTGCTACAGCTATCCACTTACGCTTTGACATTGAGGCTTCATCATTACCGGCTTTTTATAAACAGCAGCTTTTGAAGCTAAACGATAGGCGCATTACCCAAGAAGGAGTCGTTGTCATCAAAGCCCAAGAATACCGCAGCCAGGAGAAAAACCGGGAGGAGGCTTTACAACGACTCAAGCAACTTATATTAAGCGCTGTCATACTACCCCAAATCCGCAAACCCACCAAACCAAGTCGCAGTTCTCAAAAAAAACGTCTTGATAGTAAAACTAAGCGAGGACAGATTAAATCGGCTCGAAGACAGGTTATTGATTAAAATGTGAAAAATACTAACTAGATGGTAGTGGTTGCTGATTTTCTAAAGTTTGGCCACCCAATGTCCGAGGTATTTGGATTGCCAATACGGTCATATTAATTACCATATAAGCTACAAGAGACATCCACAGAAGTTGGTTATTGTGAACATACCATGCTGTCATAGCTAGAGGAAAAAAGCCCAATCCAAAGGCAATTAAGACGGCGTTACGTAGGGTAGCACCTTCCTTTAAGCCGATGAAGTAACCTTCTAACATAAAGGCGATCGCGGTTAATCCCAAAAGCGGCAGCAACCAGATAGTATAAGTTGTGATGTGTTTGTTGACTTCGGCGTGATTAGTTAACAATCCAAATACTGCATCGGGAAACAGCACTGACACTGCGGCAAAAGTTAATGCAATTACCAAACTAGTTAACACAGAGACAGTTAGTAGTGAACTCATCTGTTCTTTAGCACCTTTGCTGTAAAAGTTACCTGTCAGTGTTTGAGTTGTCATTCCCACACCTTGCACTGTGAACTGACTCAGCAAAGCAATCTGTAAGAGCAAACCGTTTTCTGTTAAGATTTCCGTTCCCATTGCTGCACTGAAGTTGGTGAAGATGGCATAAGTAGAAATCAGCACTAAAAATCGGATGAGAATGTTACTCTTGAGCGCCACAGTATCTTTGAGGGCTACCCAATCAAAAACTTCTTGCAAGGCGGCTGGTAAAGTTTGCCAAGGAATACTAAAGCAAGCATATATAATCCCAGTTATCAGCGCCAGATATTGACTAATAGCCGTTGCTAGTCCGGCTCCCATGCTTTCCCAACCCCACCGCGAAATCATCAAATAGTCTAGCAGCACGTTAGAACCATTACCAATCACAGACATCAGCAAGACTACGCTATTCTTTTCTTGTCCCATAAACCAGCCGATGAACACAAAGTTCAGCAAAACAGCTGGCGCTCCCCAAATTCTGGCTTGGAAATAATCAGCCCCAGCGATTTCAATGTCTGGGGAACCACTCAAAATTGTAAAGCCTATCTTTTGTAATGGGTATTGCAGCAACAGAATTAGCAAGCCAATTCCTAGGGCAATTAAGCCACTACGTATCCCTGCTAAGAGTACAGCTTTGTGGTCATCGAGTCCAACAGCTTGTGCAGTCAGCGCATTCACACTAGAGCGTAAGAATTTTAATACCCGGTAAAGGTAGTCAAAAATAATGGTTGCTAAGATGACTCCCGCCAAGTAACGAATGTCTGCTAGGTGTCCCAAAAAGGCAATGTCAACTAAACCTGCTAAGGGAACCATCATGTTGGATAGTACGCTAATGCTTGCCAGTTTGTAAAAGCGAGGCAAGAAGTTGTACTTGCTTGAGACCGCAATTGTCATAGATTGTTGTCTGTACTGGAATTTATCTTCCAGTCTGAACTATTTCCCTAAAAAATGACAGATTATATCGGCATCCTATTTGATTTAAGTAATCAGACAGAATTAATTACACAAATTTTTGACTGTAACCTGTAACCTTTAACCTGTCACCTATCTCCACCCATGAATTTTATTGTGTCCGACTACTTAAAAACATTGAGAGCTTCAAATTCCCGACTTCTTAAAAAAGTCGGGGATCTTGTTGTTCTAATTTCCTTGCAATGGTGCATTCAAAGCTTTTTCAATGCGATCGCGTGTTTCGAGAATATGGGCTTTGCTATACTCGTCTTGAGAACTTACCTGGGCGAGTTTTTCGTCTAATTGCTTGAGTTTATACCAAGCTAAAGTCCGGGCATCTTCTGGGACATTTTCTTTACGCAACACCATACCAATTAAGAGGTTAAGGTATTCTCGTTGCAGTCCTCGCCGCAGACTGGATATTTGCAAATCTGATCCTTGTGGTTTAACTACTTCTGTCCAAATTCCACTTTGCAGCGTATCAAATAATTCTGGTAAAGTCAGTGCTTTTTCTGCCTGAGTTTTGAGTTCCATATCTTTGAGACGGTTGAGGCGATCGCCTGAAAGTAAATCGCGCAACACCGCACTCTGTAAGAATAAGACTAGTTCGTGAATGGGATAATCTAAACGTCCAACCCGTGGATAGCTGCCCCAGTGCCGCCAACGGGAAGGTGCTAATTTATTCAAGAGGTCTGGGGAAAATTTTAAGGCATCTTCAGCAAACACATATTTGTGGAGAGTTTTTAAAGCTTGCCGTTGTTCTTCTAAGGGGACTGGTTGAAATGGTAAACGATTTTGGCCGCGCTGTTTGCTAGAGTCAATATCACCACCTTTGATCCGGTAAAATGACTGTCCACCAATATACTTACTGACATAGTAAATTTGCTGGAAATAGTTCCCTAACACTGTACTAAAGCGATCGCTTATATCGCTATAGCTTTCCCCGGCAGTGGGGTAACCTCTGTTCAGACGTTCCCACATCACCCGTGAATTATCTAGCTGCCATTGGGAATAAATCAGCACGTTGTTACTATTGTCCCAAGCATTGGCGGTGGGGTCGAGGTCGTAGACATCCTCATCTGTGGAATAACTCAACTCTGGCTTATAGGATTGGTTAGCGATTTCCTGCAACAATGGTTTTTCTGCTATGGGAGTTGTCGCTTGGGTGGAGATATAACCATATTTAATTACCCATTCATCATAAGCCCCCACCGCACTTGGAAAATAATCGCCTTGCTTTGTCCCTTGAGGTGCAATGTTTGGGGGAATGTAATCCATGACAGAAGCCGTCAACCCTTTATTGTGGGTGATATCTTTATTGTTCATCTCCTGGGGTGATAGTAGGGTACTACCCCGGAAGTTATGTCGCAAACCAAGGGTATGACCGACTTCGTGGGCAATAATTAAACGTAAATATTGATTGATATATGCTTTTACTTGGTCTTGGCTGGGTGTACCGTCTTTCAAAAGGGTCATCGCTAGGGAACCAAAAGAAAACTGGTTAGCTGCTTCTATGCCGTAGCATAAATCATACTCTCCAGCTAGTTTGGATAAATTTTGCAATAATCCATTCTGTTCTAACTGCGGCGAATTTTCGTCTTTTGCAGTTTCACCACCACAAAGAAAGCGATTTTGCATCCATGTTGATAAGGATGTGCGGTTTTGGGTTTGGTTGGGTTGGACAATTTTACGATACTCACCCTTCAGCAACCGCACAAAACTGGCATCTACTAAAATGTCTGCATCTAAAATTTCTCCAGTTAGGGGGTTAACCCGCGATGGCCCCATTGCAAAATAACCATCAACTGTATTGATCCAGCGAATTGTGTTGTAGCGAATATCCGCAGGGTCCCAAGTAGCATTATCTGGCATTTGTCGGGCTTCGATGGCATCTTTAAACCCTGCTTTGAGAAAAGCTTTGTTCCACATCAGTATGCCTTCTTTGATGGCATCACGGTACTCAAAGGGAACAGCATTATCAATCCAGAAAACAATTGGTTTTTTGGGACGGGAGATTGCAGCTTTCGGGTTTTCTTTTTCTAAATGCCAGCGATTGATATAGCGGACAAAGGGATCGCCGCTGTCTTTAGTTAAGTCTTGGTAAGCAGTGATGAAATAACCAACTCGTTCGTCAGCTAAACGAGGGCGATAACCATTATTTGGCAGTTGTGAGAGACTATAGTGGACGCGCAAAGTAAAGCCGCGATCGTCAGCCAGTGAGGCAAAACGCAGCTTTTGATTGTTGCGAACAATACCACCACTACCAGAAAAATTCAACACCGACTCAATTTCGACGTTATGAGGAAAAGCCTTAGCATCACCAAAGTATGACTGATCTGTAGTAGTTTTCACACCTAAACTCGCAGATAATCCCGCTAAGTCGGACAGTAACAAGTCATTTAGGTCGATGAGGATAGTTTTGCGTTGGGGATGAACGCTTTTGACAGGTAACATGTACAGAATCGAATCGCTAAATGAACGGGCAAGCGATCGCGCTTGTGGATCTCCTTCTCTTGTGCGAAAATTTACGTTTCGCACGACGAAGTGTAATTTGTTTTCTACACGTTGCCAATAAAATAAAAAATCTTGCAAAGGTATACCACTGTAAATGCCTCGTTCGCCAATTCCCGATTCTAGTGTGGCAGTCGCTAGGTAATTATTATTTAGCTGTTCTGGTTTAATTTCGAGATAAATTTTATTCTTTTTTTTACTGCGATAGAGGGTAAACAGTCCCTCTTTTTTTTCTGTATCTTTAACTACTTCATCAAATTTTTCTAAATCGTCTTTGGTTGGTGGTTTAACAGTTGAATTAGGCTTAGTTTCTGGCTTTTTAGCTGGTTTACCAACTTCTAAAAATGGTTGTTGTTGTGCTTGTTTTATATCTTTCACCACCCAAGTAAAAGGTTGACTTTGGACTTTTTTATTTTGATTAATTACCCAAACTTGCGATGATGGTAATTTTTTCCAAACCGCTTGTGTGGCAGTAGTGTTAGTGTTAACTTCTGCAATCTGGTTAATACGTAAAGCTTTCATGTCTCCGGGATTACGCGATGACTCGGCACTAGCAGTTGCTATTCCTACTAAAAAACTATGCAACAAAATCACATAAAAAGTTACTTTATTCATTTAGTCTAGCCCTGATAAAGATTACTAGTTAGTTTTTAATGTTTTACAAAGAAAAAATTTTGATGCTATTAGTAAAATCAACCTAAAAATACCTAATTTATCTGATATCCAAAAGAGATTTTTGTCTTCAGTTTTTATAGATATTTTTCTATTTTTGTTGTACTGTGGCAATCTTCCTAACAATTTCTTATGGAATAAACAGTACGTATTATTGTGCCAGCACCTGAGTAACGATGCTGGTAAACCTTACACAATTTAGGCAAAAACTTCTAAAAAATATAAATTCACTGATAAATAAGCAAATTTTAGCGCCAAAACTAAAGTTTATTCCCGATAAAAATCCCTCTTTGCCTGAGATTTAGCTGTTGTTAAGTCTTTTTGTCAATAGAATATATAGGATTTCTATTTGATTTTTGAACAAAACTCAGTACACATTTATTCTTTCTTCCCTGTTCCCTGTCACCTGTTCCCTATCTCTACGAGTGATTCAAAAATCAAAGCAGGTTACTATATATACTACTTTATACTTTTATCTTTGGCATCTCGAAACTAGACTCAACAATAAAAAATTAAGAAATTTTTAAAGATTTCTTGTTAATAGTCATTTGTTATTCTCCTTCTTGTTTTTAGAATTTAGCACTTTTTTTAGCCAGAGTTTTGATAGCATAACTAAATGTCATTACATCAAAACTCTGGCCGCTGGCGTTTAGGGCTGGCATTATCTCTACTGACTGTTTTCTTGTGGGGAATTTTACCTATCGCGCTGGTGGTGATACTGCAAGCGCTTGATGTCTATACAGTGATTTGGTTTCGCTTTTTGGTATCATTTGTGCTGCTAAGTGTCTATTTAGGGGTGCGTGGTAAATTACCAAAGTTACGACAATTGCATTCTGCTGCGTGGAAGTTGTTAGCGATCGCTACACTAATGTTAGCGGCTAATTATTTTTTATTCATGCAAGGTTTAGCGCTGACATCCCCTACAAATGCAGAAGTACTGATTCAATTAGCGACTTTGCTATTAGGCTTAGGTGGGTTAGTAATTTTTCAAGAACGTTATACACTCCGTCAATGGATTGGTGTTAGTGTACTTATTTGTGGTTATATTATATTTTTCCGCGACCAACTAAGCAATTTAATTACTGCACAGGGTACATATATTTTTGGTAGTAGTTTAATAGTATTAGGAGCAGCGGTCTGGGCAGTTTACGCCTTAGCACAAAAGCAGCTATTACAATCATTATCTTCTGCTAATATTATGATGCTGATTTATGGAGGGTGTGCTTTATTATTTACACCTTTAGCTAAACCAGCAACTATTTTACAACTGAATACTTTGCAGTTAGGAATATTAATTTTCTGTGGTTTAAATACTTTAATTGCCTATGGTGCTTTTGCCGAATCATTAGAACATTGGGAAGCGTCAAAAGTTAGTGCAGTCATTGCTTTAGCTCCCATAGGGACATTAATATCAGTTGAGTTAGTGGCAATATTCTTACCTGCTTTAATTCCAGCAGAAAATATTACCCTTGTTGGCATTATAGGTGCAGGTTTGGTAGTAAGTGGTTCTATGGCGATCGCTTTGGGTAAAAATAGTTAATTAACGCCATGTGGAACTTATTCTTAAAACCCCTCTCCATAAAATTATTTTGCATTTATCCAACGTCACTATTTTAATTGAGCGATCGCCATATCATCACAACCCATTACCAATTAAAATAAATGGCGACCAGTAATAAGGGTGAGAATAATCACTTTCGTTAGTACCGGGTTTGCTCCGTAGTAAACTTAATTGTGCTTGGCGTAAAGCTTCAGCTTTCGTTGGGCGATTTTTATTACCTAGATTGCGGTAAAATTGCTGCATGAGTAAACTGGTGCTGCGATCGTCCACTAACCACAGAGAAGCTATTACAGCCTTTGCACCTCGATTCAAAAAGGAATACGCCACACTAGCAATTTCTACTCCATCTTGACGAGAACCTGCAAGGGCTGTTTGACAAGCAGATAAAACAACTAAATGAATATTGCTTAACCCTGTTAAAGTTTGAATTTGAGGAATTGCCAGTTTTTCACCATTTCCTAACAATAAATAAGAAGCATCTTTGCTATCAGGAACAAATTCACCATGAGTAGCAAGATGTAAAATCTTGTTACCAGTAAGATTGTCTCGCAGATTCCGAAAATCAAAAGCATTGTTGAGAAACTCTTGTCCTGGATATATACCTTGTTGATTTTTCTGCGTTTTAACAATTGCATTCAACTCTATGGGGACATTTTCTAGCGCATCGAAACCAGCAACCGCTTGAGAAAGTCCCATTGCTAAAACCGAAGCATTTTGCGTTCCTGCGGGTAAAGTAGTAGCAGTATCTGTTAAATCTGCGGACAAAACATTGTAGATTGTGTAATTTTCAATTAAATATTGCTTACCATCAAACAAAGCACTCATAGGGACATAGCGTGTTACCCTATCAAGAGCAAACACAAGATTTTTTACTTTATTTTCTTTCAGTTCTGCTTCTAAAGGTTTGATTAACCAGTTATGCAGTTTTTGACTAACTGACTGAATTTGAGCAATTTCCTTAGCATCACAATCAATATTTTGGCATCGTCCTATAAACTTGCGAAATTCTTGGACTGTATTTCCTAATTCTTCTCGTCCAACTTTGACTTCAAACTTTTTAGCCGCATCGCCAGAATACAGCAGCAACCAAAGTTTATCTTCTAGTACCAATGGGTAAATCATCACTGTACCTGGTTGTGCTTTGACTATTTCTAAAACTTTCGGACTGTCAGGACGAAATGCACCAGGATCTTTTGCTAAACGTTCTCTAATTTCTGTTTCAATTTTATTTAATTCTTGATTAAATTCAGCAACTACGTTTGTAAGTTTATCGTTGAGTTTAGTTTTATCTTTGCAGTTAGTTTGTTCACACTCGCTAATTTGTTTTGCTAAAGCAATAATCGATTGATTAGGTGCAGCAATTTTTGTCTCATTCGGATTTAAAATAACTTTTGGCTTCTCTGTTGGAGAAACGCCAGTAGTAGCAAAATCTTTAATTTCTTGAATCTTGAGCAGTTCTAAAACCTGTGTTGCTTCTTGTTCTCGATTTTGAGATATTAATAAACTTGCCAATTGACGATAAACATCAGAGGTTGTTACTTTACCAAAATCAACCTTTGTTTGCAAAAAAGAAGCTTGTAACTGTGGTGGTAATCCTTCAATATTGCGGCGGACTTGTTCAATACCATTAATGGCTTGTTTGTAGTAAGTAATAGCAATATTTGGTTGATTTAATTCAGCATAAGCACGACCTAAACCAGCATCAATACCCCAACTACCACCTGTAACTTCTGTAGGTGTTTTAATTGCTAATGCTTGTTGATAAGCTGTAATTGCTTGCTGTTTTCTCCCAAACTTGCGATGTAAATCTCCTAAAACATTGAGTGCATCTTTTTCATAAATTGGGTTCTGTACTTTTCTCGCAAAGGCTAAATAAATTTGGATTTCTTGGATTGCTTGTTGATCATTACCTAATTCACCATAAGCAAGGCTTAACATTCGATGTGGTACTATCTCCCAAACTGGTTTTTTACTTTCTTTTAAAATAGCTAAACTTTGTTGGGCAAAGTCTACAGTTTTTTGTCCTTCTCCGGTGTTGTAGTAGTTACCTGCAACAGCCAGTAAAGCAAAAGCTTCGCCGTTGCGATTTTGTAGTTTTCGCTGTTTCGTTAATAGTTGTTGATAAAATTCGTTGCTTTTTTGATAATCACCCAAATCGCTGTAAATATTGCCAAGAGTATTTAGTGGAGATATTTCAACAGAAGGGCTTTTGATTTCTTGAGCAATTTTTAAACTTTGCTGGGTGAACTCTAAAGCTTTGGGATAATCTCTCAGATTTCTGTAAACGTTACCGAGATAAGCTAATGCTTGAGCTTCTGAAGGGCGTGCTTGAATATCTCTGCTAATTGCTAAACTTTGTTCTACTAATTCTTTGCCTTTTTGGTAATTACCAATATCGGTGTAAGCACTACTCAAATTAAGTAGTAATTGTGCTTCTGAAGGACGATCCTTAGTTTTTCTAGCTTCTAATAATGGTGGTTCTGCGACTGCAATAACTTTGCTATATTCACCCAAGGAATTATAAATATCAGCTAGATTAATTGAAGCGGTGACTTTACCTAAGAAATTGTTAGTTTTTTCTGCTATTACCAAGCTTTGTTGAGTATATTTTATGGCTTCCTTATATTCTCCTCTTACATAGTATATTCTACTCAGCCTTAACAAAGGAATTTGTAGTGCGAAATCGCTTTTTAACTCCCTTGCTATTACTAAAGACTGATTGGCAATTTCAATAGCTTTTTGTGTATCCCCAAAGGAAAGATAAATTTCACTTAGACTACTTAAAGCTAAAAATTCTTTACCACGCTGATTGGTTTTTTTTAAAATTGCTAATCGTTGTTGAGTAAATTCTACTGCTTTTTGATAATTACCTTGTTTGTTATAAATATCACTAAATATATTTAAAGCTTCGGCCTCTAAGTTTGGGTTTTCTAAGCGTTTAGCAATTTCTAAAATTTGCTGCGCTGACTCAATAGCAGAGTTATAATTTCCTTGCTTTATGTAAATACTACTAATTTGCTTTAAAGCTCTTACTTCTAGCGGCGGTTCTTTAATTTGGCGAGCAATTACTAAAGCTTTCTCAGTCACTGCAATAGCTTTAAGAAAATCTTTCAAGTTATCATATACAAAACCTAAATCAATTAATGCATCAGCTTCTAATTGCGGCTGATTAAGATTTTGTACTACACTTAAACGTTGTTGAGCAAAATCTAACGCTTTATTATATTCTCCAAGACCAATATGAATAAGATTTAACAAACCTAAAGCATCCGCAGGTAATCTCCGAGCATAATTTTGTGTTATGGGCGACAATTCAGCAATTTTTATGTCTCGTGCTTTCACTAAACTCTGTTGACAGGCTGCTATTGCCTTTTGAAACTCTCCCAAGACATTATAATTACTACAAATAGAGTTTAAAATTAAAACCTCATCAACGAAATCTTTTTGTTCTCTAGCAATTTCTAATTGCCGTTCGTTCAACTCAATTAATTGACGATATTCTCCTTGTATATTATAAATTACTCCTAGCTGAGATAGAGAATTATACTCAGTATTAAGCACCTTAATTTGTCGAGCAATTTTAATTGCTTGTTGAAATAGTTCGATGGCTTTTTTATTATCTCCTAAATATCTGTAAGCCACTCCTAATGATTCTAATGTACTTGCTTCTTCTGCTTGCCGATTTAATTTTTTGGCAAGAATTAAAGCTTCTTCTGCTAACTTGATTATTTGATTAGATGCTTCTTTGACTTGAGATATCATGCCACGTGAATCAGCATTGGAAGCAATTAACTCATATTGATTAGTAATTGCTATTAATGTTGTAAGTTGGAAATTTTCTGCTCTAATTTCCCGTTGAACTACTAACGCTTGTTGATAAAAATCTAGAGCGCGGTCATTTTTATTTAGCCGAGCATGAGTCAGTCCAAGATTATAGAGACTTCTGCCTTCTAAGTCACGGTTTCCTACTGCGCGACTGATAGCTAAAGCCTTACTATACCAGTCTAAAGCGTTAGGATAGTTTGACATATTCAAGTGAACTGATCCTATTCTAACTAAGGTATATCCCTCTTGAAATTTATCTCCTAAGTCTTGATGTATTTTTAATGCTTGCTGTGAAATTTCTAAAGCTTTCTCAGCTTGTTTTAAATAAGAATAAGTCAAACCTATTCTACTGAGAGTAATACCTTCTCCAGTTTTGTCTTTTACTTCACGGCGAATTGCCAAAGCTTGCTGTAATATTTCTAATGCTTTCTCATTTTGATTTAAATTAGAGTAAGCTGCACCAATATTATCAAGAGTTTCGCCTTCATTTGCACTGTCTTTAATTTCTTTGTGAATTGCTAAAGCTTGTTGTAGTATTTCTAATGCTTTCTGATATTGAAATAATAAGTTATAAATCTGTCCTAAATCGTTTAGAGTTTGCCCAATACTTTTTTTATCATTAATTTTGCGATAAATAGTTAGTGCTTGTTCATAAGTTTTTATTGCATCTTCATAATATCCACTGCGATATTGTTGTACGCCTTGTTCATAAAGTTTATCTGCTTCGGCTTTGCGGTTAGATTGAGCTACAGTTTGTGCTAATGTCTGCTTGATTAATATATTGTTTGCTGATATTGCTACAGGTGAAAATAGAGAAAGTAGGAGGGTGGTGATGGTGATGTTTTTTAGTTGGGGACGCATGGTTATTTCTCTGGGGGAACAATTTGTTGAATGAGTAAAAATTGAGAGGTTCAGATTCCCGACTTCTTTAAGAAGTCGGGAATCTTGTTGTTCACAAATGATTTAGGACTGCCATAGACAGAAATACAATATATGAGTACGTTTTTACAAAAATATATAACTCTTTTTAATAACTCGGAATAAAGAAAAAACCCAGCTTTATTACAAACTGGGTTTTTGAAGTTGTTAATTATCTAAATATGATAGCGATCGCACCACATAATACAATGGAATACAATGAAGCGATCGCACCTTAATTAAGCCGGAATAAACTCTAACGCCACACCATTCATACAGTAACGTTGACCGGTGGGTGCAGGGCCATCACTAAACACATGGCCTAAATGTCCACCACAACGTCTACAATGTACTTCAGTGCGAGTCATAAACAACGACCGATCTACAGTAGTAGCGATCGCACCTTCAATTGGTTGAAAGAAACTTGGCCAGCCCGTGCCACTATTAAATTTGGTATCAGACTTAAACAGTGGTAATTCACAAGCAGCACATACATAAGTACCTTGTGCATACTGCTTATCAAGGGGGCTAGTAAAAGCGCGTTCAGTTCCGTGTTTACGCAAAACATGAAACTGTTCTGGTGTTAGGCTTTTGCGCCATTCTTCTTCAGATTTGGTAACTTCATACTCAGTGTTAGAACTTGCCACAATTTCTGCCCTCGGATTAATCAACGGTGATAATAAAGCTGCACCTGTTAATACAGCACCAGCCTCTAAAAAATAGCGTTTCTTCATATATTTATTATTAGTTTTTGCTTAATTGCATTTCACCATACATAGAAATTGTGTCGAAGCGTGATGCTTCCTATCTCTAATAAAACATATAACTGTTTTCAATTCTGTGCAAGACATGTTTTCTGACTCCGTATCCCATTCCCACGATAAACGTCAGATGTTTCATTAAAACCACACCTTCCATTAGATAGATATTTGAAATCAAGATATCGCTCCATCAGTCAGAGGACAAGTAATTGTTCGCTTTTTAGGATCGGGGCAGAAGATTGTAAACAGTCACCAGAATTAATTAAGTAGAAAGGTGCAAATAAACCGAACTATGTAACGGAAAGTAAAGTAGCTTGAAAACCTCTTCCCTTCTGCCTTCTGCCCTCTGCCTCCTGCCTTGTCATAACGACAATTTTTAACACCGACCTGGTTACTCATCTGTCATACATATTTTCAAAATGCACATTGACTTGTGAGTGTCTTTGTTTATTAACACAAAGTAGTCAGCCAAAATTACATGTTAATCAAAATCTGGAAGAAAAATGAAACACGATGAGTTTATTGGACAGGTGCAACATCGCGCCCATCTTAGTTATCGCGGTGATGCAGAACTTGCCACTCGCGCTACTTTAGAAACTTTAGCCGAACGCCTAGCAGGAAGAGAGCCGTTAAATGCTGCGGCGCAACTGCCAAAAGGCTTGGCTCAATATTTGCAACACCAATATGCAGGTGCTGGCACACGTTTTTCTCTAGATGAATTTTTTCAGCGCGTCAGTTTAAAAGAAGGCGCACAACTTCCTGACGCTGTTCATCATGCTCGTGCGGTGATTGAGGTATTGCAAGAAACAATCAGCCCCGGTGAAATTAATGATATCCGCTCTCAACTTCCATCAGAATATGACCCATTGTTTGATTCAGGAAGTCAAGGACGGATGCGGGTTAATACTTAAAAATTTAACAACAATCTGCTGAAATTATGGTGGCTATGCCTGTTGCCGTAGCTGAATAATAAACAAACTTTAAATCGGAGTAATTAGCGTGTGAACTTACAAATCTATGAATTGAAAGAAACAGCAACTCAATTACTAGCAGCTATGCTATCTAATCCCCACATTTACCCGCAAGTCAGTGATGAGGGAGGTTATGGACAGATGGAACAGCAGTTAATTATTGTGGCTGTAGAGATGGCTGAAAGCTTAATTCAGCATATCAACAATGCTCATCCCCATAGTGAACCAGAACTAAATTCTAAAAACGAATCTTGTTGATGACTTTTAAAAGAAGAAATAACCTGGGAATATCACAAACTTTTAGCTAATCATCTTGAATTTTCAAGACTTTTACTTTTGCTCGTTCAAATCCCCAGGATGGAAGTTTACTACTACTGCCAGTAAGAAAAATAACTTTTACCATTTCTTTTATCGTCTAACTAAAGAAAGAGCTTTTTTCGCTCTTAACTCTATAAGCAGTAGAATTAATTACACACTTAATTATTCGGCTTTTTGTGCCACTGCCCATCCTCACCTTTTTCATAATCGCGCTTTACTGCACTCCAAGCAACACGAAAAGCACGCTCTTCTTCACCATATTCTTGTTCAGCGTTGTTAAATGCAGCCCGAAAAATTTCTTGGGCGTGTTTGGGCAAGTATTTTTTGACTGAATCTGGTAATTCGTCAATCTGTTGATAGGGCATAAAATTTTTACCCTGCTGATTTAAACTTGTGATAGTAAAGATAAATTTATAGTTTGTGGGTGATAACTAGAACGACTATCCCAATAATCAGCTTGTTTAATACTGACCTTGAGTAAAGCTAAATCTGGTTCATTTAATCCTTGCGGAAACCAAGTTTGTAATTCTGGTGTCCACAGTTCTTCAAGTTTCTGGCGGTCTTTTATTAGTTGTGCTGTTCCAGAAATGGAAACATAATGCTGTTTTTCGCATGATGTAAAACTAACATTTACTTGCTGATTCTGTGCAATTTCACTCACTCTATGAGAATTAGCGCTAGTAAAAAACCAGAGTGCAGCATCTGCATCTATCTCATCATTTGAGTACATAGGACAGCTGTGCAAGCTGCCATCATTATTAACTGTAGTCAACATGCCATAGTCAATATCTTGAATTAATGTTTGCAATTGTTGAATCTGGCGATCGCGATCTGTGGAAGTTGTCATGACTTTATTTTTTCTATTAGTTATTGTGTAACTATTTTTTATTCTTAACATTTATATTGGCTAATTTCCTGAACCTAAAGAGAGAATTTCACTTCGTCAACTAAGAAATCCCCAATTTTTGTAAGAAGTCGGGGATCTGAATCACCTTTAATAACTAATCATAATTATTGCTAGAGGCATAAATTTCATATTATCTTTGTGACTTTTGGATGATGGAAAGATTTAATAGTTTGATTACGCTTCTATAGTGATTAGTCGCTTTTAGAGGATGTATACTCATGGAATCTACCTTCGATTGGCAAAAAGTGAATTTACCCGAAATTGTTGACGGGTTGACTGCGATTATTTTTACACCTGTGATTGTGCCTGTGGCTGAGATAATCAAACAACCTGTAGTCAAAACAGCTATTCAAGAAGGTGTGACTTTATCACAAAGGTATCAAGAGGTAGTTGCAGATACAGTTGAGGCATTTGAGCATGTAGGTGCAGCAGCAAGAGGAGAGCGCACTCTCCAAACAACAGAGCGATTTAATTATAGAAATACTCAAATATCTCAACCTTATTTAACAGATGGCAAATCTGCGGTAACTAAAGATTTGTTAAATATAATGTCTGATTTTAATGCTGATGTCTATAAGATGACTAATGGTGCTGCTGATTTGCGGTTAATAGTACCATTAGGACTTAGTTTATTAGCGCTAACTCAATTAATCAAACAGGGTTTTAAATTTGAAGATATCCCTTGGTACATACTAGCGTGGTTTGCCTTTGATAGTTTCATAAAACTTAATGTTACTGAGGAATCACAGCGAGTAAACACAGAGAAAAACTAATCATTGGGTGATAGCTTTGAAACTCTTAACATTGCCAATAACAGCAATCTAGGTGGTATCTACTATAATTTTTTTACAAGGGATAAAAATCCCAGATTGCAGTTTTGCAAGATAAAGTACGGGGGCAAAAATTGCAGTGATTCAAGCAGTACACACCAAAGTTAAAGGCAGAGCTAGATATAAAATCAAAGAACTTCATAATTCAGCAGTTCTCAAAGCTTATCTAGAGCGATCGCTCTTAAATTATCCAGAAATAAGTTATGTTTCTGCTAACCCATTAACTAGCAAAATTTTGGTTTATTTTAAACAAGAAAAAAGTTATAAAGATATAGCCAGAATACTTGAAAGTATTTTGTTAACTTACAAAGAAAAAAGTCAGTTAATTCCAGCAAAAAAAGTCGTAAAAAAATTAACTAAGCCAACCATTACCAATCCCAAAGAGCAAAAGTCAGAAAACTGGTATTTAATGCCAGCCGATAAAGTTCTCCATAGCTTAAATACCTCTCAAACCTTGGGATTATCCCACGAGTCCGCCACTGCAAATCTGCATAAATATGGAGCTAATGTCCTTTCTCAAACAGAAACACGCTCTGATTTAAGCATCATCATTGAGCAATTTCAATCTCTACCAGTGGCTTTATTAGGAGTTGCGGCTGGGGTTTCTATTTTTACTGGGGGAGTGATTGACGCGGCGGTAATTTTAGGAGTTGTATTACTGAATGCTGCAATTGGTTACACCACAGAAAGCCAATCAGAAAAAATCATTCACTCCCTGAAAAATCGAGAACCAGCATCAACTTTGGTAATTAGAGACGGCAACCTGCAAGAAATCCCCACAGAAAATGTAGTTTTAGGGGATATTTTAGCTCTCAAACCTGGTAGTTATATAGCCGCAGATGCGCGACTAACTGTAGCAGAAAACCTTAGTATTGATGAATCGGCTTTAACTGGCGAGAGTTTGCCTGTAACTAAAATCAATGACTCCCTTATTGGTGAGGATATCCCATTAGGCGATCGCTTGAACATGGCTTATAAAGGCACATTAGTTACAGGCGGTCAAGGTTTGGCGGTAGTTGTCGCCACAGGTCGATATACCGAAATGGGCCATATCCAACAACTAGTTGGCCAAGCCACCGCAATGGAAACCCCTCTAGCTAAACAACTAGACCAAGTAGGCAGCCAGTTAGTATTAATCAGCATGGGTATTTGCGGTCTAGTCTTTGGTTTGGGAGTGTGGCGGGGATATGGCTTAGTGCAGATGCTCAAATCATCTATTTCCCTCGCCGTAGCTGCGGTTCCCGAAGGCTTACCCACCGTTGCAACTACCACCCTGGCTTTAGGTATCCGCGACATGCGCCGTAACCGCGTCCTAGTGCGTAGCCTTAGTGCAGTCGAAGCCTTGGGTTCCGTCCAGACAATTTGCCTAGATAAAACCGGGACACTGACAGAAAACAAAATGTCAGTTGTCGAAATGCAAAACAATAGGCATAACATCAAAGTAAGCGACGGTGAGTTTATCTCCGGCGAACAAACCATTAACCCTTACAGCAACGATGAACTGTTAAAGCTGATTCATGTGTCAGTACTCTGCAACGAAAGCCAAGTTAGCCGCGAGGGGAATGGTAAATATGAAGTCACAGGTTCAGCCACCGAAAATGCCTTAATTTATATGGCGATTAATTCTGGGGTAGATATCATCGACCTCAGACAAAAATATCCCCTCGTGCAAACCAACTTGCGTTCAGAAAATCGTAACCTCATGAGTACAATTCATGAAACTCATGATGGTAAAAACTTTGTCGCAGTCAAAGGAAGCCCCGCCGAAGTTGTAGAACTTTGCCAAACATGGGTAAAAAATGGGCAAATAGTCCCATTAACAGCAGCAGATAAAAGAGCGATCGCTATTGAAAATGATCGCATGGCAGGTAAAGCCTTACGAGTATTAGGCATAGCCTACAACCACATTAACGAGTGGCAAACCAACAACAATCATGAATCAGACCTAATTTGGTTAGGTTTAGTAGGAATGGCAGACCCCATTAGGAAAGGCGCAAAAGAACTAATTGGGGACTTTCATCAAGCAGGAATCGCCACCGTCATGATTACCGGAGATCAAAGTCCAACAGCTTATGCGATCGCTAAAGAATTAGAATTAAGTCGAGAGCAACAACTAGAAATCCTCGACTCCAGCAACCTAAATGACCTTACCCCAGAAGCTTTAACCGCACTCAGCGACAAAGTAGATGTCTTCGCCCGCATCAGTCCCAGCAACAAACTGCAAATTGTCCAAGCCTTGCAAGCCGCAGGTAAAGTTGTCGCCATGACAGGCGATGGCATTAACGACGCACCCGCCTTAAAAGCCGCCCAAGTCGGAGTCGCAATGGGTAAAGGTGGTACAGATGTAGCCAGAGAAGTTGCAGATATCGTTCTCGAAGACGATAGACTCGAAACCATGATTGTCGCCGTCAGCCGAGGAAGAACCATCTACAAAAACATCAGAAAATCCGTACATTTCCTCCTCGCCACCAACCTCAGCGAAATCACAGTCATGACAGTCGCCACCGCCGCAGGTATTGGCGAACCCTTAAACGCCATCCAACTCTTATGGTTGAACTTAGTTACCGACATCTTCCCCGGTTTGTCCTTAGCAATGGAAGCACCAGAACCAGAAGTCTTGAGTCAACCACCTCGCAACCCCAACGAACCAATCATCAAAAAATCCGACTTTGGCAGAATCCTCTTTGAATCATCTACCTTATCCGTCAGCACCTTATCAGCCTACGCCTACGCCCTCCGCAGATATGGCTTGAGTCCCCAAGCCAGCACCATCGCCTTTTTCACCCTCACCTCAGCCCAACTTTTGCATACAATTAGTTGCCGTTCCGAACAACACAGCCTATTTAGCAAAGAAAAACTCCCTCGCAATAACTACTTACATGCAGCCTTAATTGGCTCATTTGCCATTCAAATTTTAGCGATCGCAATTCCACCTTTGCGAAACCTCTTAAAGATTACCCCCATTAACTTTGTAGATATCGCCGTCATTTTTGGTAGTGCATTGTGGCCCCTCTTAGTGAATGAAACAACAAAATCTATTCAGCCACAAAATACTGCTTTACCCTTTCTACTTCCAGAACACATAACTTAAACATTTCTTTCTTATCTTTGCGTCCTCTGCGCCTCTGCGGTTCGTAAAAATCTTATGAAAAAAGACTTCATGTTCACATCAGAATCAGTCACCGAAGGGCATCCTGATAAATTGTGCGATCAAATCAGCGATGCCATAGTAGATCGCTTTCTACAACAAGACCCCTACGCCAGAGTTATTACCGAATGCGCTGCTGCTACAGGCATTTTGTTTATCGCTGCCCGATTTGAACCAAACGCCAATGTAGACTTTACAAACATAGCAAGACTTGTAATAGAACAAATTGGTTATGAACAAAAACAATTTAACAGTAAAACCTGTAGTATTTTGACTAGTTTGCGAGAATTACCTGCTGGACAATCTCACTTATTTGATGAGCATAATTTATCTGATGAAGAGATAGAAAAAATTACAGTTAGCAATCAAGTTACAGTCTTTGGCTTTGCCTGCAATCAAACATATACACTCATGCCATTACCTATATGGCTGGCACACAAATTAGCCAGAAAATTAAGTGAAGTCCGACACAAAAATATCCTACCCTATTTAACACCTGATGGTAAAACACAAGTCGGAGTAGAATACCGCGATCGCCGTCCCTATAGAATTCATAGCATAACAGTTATTGCCAGTCAAAACAAAGCCAGTAAACCTGATTTGCAGCAACTACAAAATGATATTCAAGAAACAGTAATTAATCCTGTATTTGACACAGAAGAAATTCGCCCAGATGCCAAAACTAGAATATTTATTAATCCCGAAGGAGCATTTATTAAAGGCGGGCCTGCGGTACATTCAGGATTAACCGGCAGAAAGAATGCCATAGATACCTACGGCGAATATTCCAAACATAGTGGTTCAGCTTTGAGTGGCAAAGACCCCATTAGAATTGATAGAATCGGAGCCTATATCGCGCGTTATGCAGCCAAAAATGTAGTCGCTGCTAAACTTGCTGATGAATGCGAAGTGCAGCTAAGTTATTCCATTGGTTTGTCTCGTCCGGTGAGTGTGCAAGTAGAAACCTTTGGTACAGGTAAAATTTCTGACGAAGAAATTACCAATCTACTAGAAAAGCATTTTGATTTCCGCTTGGCAGGAATTATTAAAAAATTTAATTTAAGACATTTACCGACCATTTATCCAGGTGGTTTTTATCGACAACTCGCAGCCTACGGCCATGTAGGCAGGATGGATATAGATTTACCTTGGGAAAAAACAGATAAAGTTAGTGTGTTTTGAGAGTGAATAACCGGAACAGATAGTCTCAACATTCTCAAGTTGATCAAGGGCGCTTTCATACAGGCAAGGATTTGATTGTGCCTGAGAATGTGTTTTTGTTGTTTCAACTACCTTACTGCAACGTCTTTTAATAAAACAGTGATTAAATAATATCAAAATCTTAAGAAAAATTCCTCTAATATTAAGACAAGTTAATGGTAGTCAACTTTAGTAAATAGAGATACCACTCAAAATTAGAGCGTGCTAAATTAAGAACAAGGTACAAAAAGGTTAAATTTAAGTGAAATTAAGAACTTGAAATTAGAGCCTGTACCTCCTGCTCTAAGATCCGCGCGATCGCAACTCAACTGTCACATCCTATGGAAGTGTTTTTGCTTTGAGTCTATTGATTTTGTTGGAGGTTTTTGAACATACAGCCAGAAATGCCTGCCTATTAGAATCAAGGATGTTGAAGCCTGAGAAAAACGATTGCGGAATTTGTCCACCTTATTTGAGTTAGTTCTTCTGTTTTTTCCATCTTCTCAAACGATTGCATATTCAATAAACCGCCTGAAGTTACTGATGTTGATCGGTCGTAGCTTTTGGCGGTTAATCGTTTTAAGGATGTAAACACCCTTTCTGTCGCTTCCCGTAGGGTAAGCGAAAGGATGAAATTGATATTTCACACTACACTCTTCATACTTCAATTGATCATTGACTAACTAAAGTAATCACAGTAACTTCAGGTGGGCAAAAAAAGCGTCCTGGTCGATAAGTCCCTAAACCACGATTAACATATAACTGATTATTGGCTACTTTGTGAAATCCTTGCGCCCACTCCCAATATCGCACTACTTTTGAGCAATCGCCCAATAAAAAAGGTACCCATCGCCGCAGTTTTTTCGGGATTTGCTTGAGTAACTTTTTATAATAAAAAACCGCAGGGCCAAAGCCGGGAATAACAATGTGACCGCCGTGAGTATGACCAGATAGCTGTAAATCAACTCGCCACTGTTCTAATATTTTGGCAGTATCTGGGTTATGAGATAAAACGATGCGGGGAATTAAGGGGTCTAGTTGGTTCATAACTGGTACAGGATTAAACTCCCGTGACCAATAATCAGCTAAACCTACTATTGGTAATTCTTCTCCTAGTGGATAGGCGATTTGATTCCAAAGAACATTTACGCCAATACTAGAGAAAGCATTTGTAACTTCGGCTTGGGAATGACTGTAATGTATATCATGATTGCCGAGTACAGCATAAATACCGCAGCGACTTTGTAGATGTTTGAGTCGCAGTACAAGTTGGTGAATTGGCGTAGGATCATCAGTTACATAGTCACCAGTTAAAACAATTAAATCAGCTTCAGCTTCATTGCTAACTGCGATCGCTTCTTGTAACATGTCTTCTGACAGGCGCATACCATCGTAGTGAAAATCTGATAGCTGTACTAACGTTGTACCTTCTAAAGATGGCGGAAGTTCGGCAATCTTAACCGTTAATTTATCTACGCTTAAACGTCCTGTAAACAACCAGTGCATAATACAACATAGACTCCTCATACCAGCGTCTACAGCTTATCAAATATCAAAATATATCTTAAAAAATTGTAAAAACTTAACAACAATTTATTTATTTTGTAGAGTGATGACCGTTACTTCTGGCGGACAAAATAGCCTTCCTGGGAGATAAGTTCCTAAACCACGATTTACATATAATTGATTGCTTCCGATACGATGTAAACCCTGCGCCCATTCCCAATGACGGATGACAAAATTTTCTCTGCGTAAAAATGGGAAGTAGCGCCGGATTTTGTAAGGGATTTTTCGCATTATTATTTTACGATAAGCTACAATCACCCCTAGTCCAGGAATAACTATTTGACCGCCGTGAGTATGACCAGACAACTGCAAATCAACCCGCCATGCTTGTAAGCTTTCCGCAGTATCAGGATTGTGGGATAAAACAATGCGGGGTGTAGTTGCGTTTAGCTGATTCATAACTACAACGGGATTAAAATCTGGAGAATAACGGTCAGCTAGTCCAACTAGTGCTAATTCTTCGCTAAAAGGATAGACTATTTCATTCCACAAAACACTCACTCCAATGTTAGTTAGGGCGCTAGTAATTTCGGCTTTTGAGTGTTTGTAATATATATCATGATTACCGAGTACGGCATAAATACCAGTTTGAGCTTGCAATTGCTTCAGTCTTGAAACCAGTTCGTGAATTGGTTGCGTACTAGTAGTAACGTAATCACCAGTTAATAGTACTAAATCTGGTTTGACTTGGTTGCTAAGTGCGATCGCTGCTTCTAACATCTCATTAGACAACCGCAAACCATCATAGTGAAAATCTGACATCTGCACCAACTTCTTACCTTGTAACGATGCAGGTAAACCCGCAATCTTAACCGTTATTTTTTCTACACTCAACGGCCCAGATAATAACCAGTGCATAATAAATTTAATAAACTTCAATCATAGCGTTTAAAGCTTAACTAATAATCTGCTATTTGAAAGTTGCCAGGAAAACACTTTTTAGAAATTTGATATTATTAAACTCTGTATTTTCTGTACTTGTGGGTTTAGTATAAAAATAATAGAAATAAAGAACTTCAAAAATAATGACCGACTCTGTAGAACAGCCACCAAGTAGACTCGACCAAATTGAACAAATGCTGTTACTTACAGTTACTACAGTAGGAGATATTGCCAAACAGCAACAAACCAATACTCAAGCGATCGCGCAAGTCACTACCAGACTGGATCAATTAACCCTCAAAGTAGATCAATTAACCCTTAAAGTTGATAACTTGACTGATGACGTTAACTTGCTCACTGATTACTTTACCCAGATAATCACTAATGCGGAAAGCGATCGCGCAGCATTCCAAGCAGAAATTCGGCGTATTTGGGAGTATCTTTTACAGCAAGGTCGGAATGGACATAATGGTGATACAGGTGTATGAAAACACTTTTAGCAAAGTTTACTTAAGTGCGATCGCTCTCTGAATGGCAAGATGATATGGATGCGATCGCGCATAGTCTAATATTATAAACGCCAAACTTTTTTCAACTTCTCAATTAAAAGTTTTTGCCGTCTTTCAATAACTTCCGGTGTCCATTCTTTTTCCATAAGCACTTGTGTAGTGAGTGCAAAGTTACAAATACCTTTTTTAGTTGTGAAATATTTTTGCTTCTTTTTTTCAAAATCGTAGTTTTGAGCTTCGGAATTTTTACGAGAAGATAGCAAAACTAGATTCCCTAAACTATGAACGTATTTATCCCGTTTTTCCTGACTAGGAAACCAAGTAAACCAATTACTATTAGCATATGGATTTTGTGGTAAAACGTGTTCAACTGTAATATTGGGAAAATCATAGGTGGCTTTTCCTTCAGAGAGTGCAGTATCTAAGCGCAGCAAGACATAAGTTCTAATTTTTTTCATTAAATAAAAGTCACTTTTCAAGACATTGAAAATCCCTTTTTTTTCCTCAAGACTCAATTGTAATGGTGAGGATTGCGTATATAAATTTTCTTGTTTTTCGATTGCGTGTAGTAACTTACTATAACGTTCAATACGTTCATTAATGTTAGCACGCTGAATCATTAAACCAGACGCAAGCCTATCTAAATCTGAAAAGAATCGCAATAACAAATCCGGATTATTATAATTTTGCGATAAATAGAGAATAGCTGGTGGTATCCAATCAGAATTATCAATAAATTGCAACCATTGAAACAATATATTAATTTCATCTGTCCATAAATTTCCTTCATAAACTTGATGCTGAATATCATAAAAAGCTTCAGCTAGAGGAAGTAAAGTTTTATCAATAAACTCTTGAGGTTTTTCAGTAGGTATTGGTGTAACCTGTTTATGAAATTCCTTAAGTATGCTTTCACGGGGTTTTGACTTACCATGAATCATTCTTATATAAGAAAAAAGGCTCTTAAATATTTCTCGCCCTAACTTTTCTTCTGCATTTTCCCACTTTCTACTATAATTTTCTTGCTGCTTTGTTGTAATTTCTCCAATAATTTCTGCCTTAAATATATCTGCATGAGATAAATCCATTCCTCGGCTATTCAACACAGAAAATATTCGATATGCTGAATCAATATCAGGAGTCGACACTACTACTAAAAAGCATCGTTTAGTGATAAATTTAAAAATCTGAATAATTTGAATTTCAGATAAATTTTGAAGTTTAGCTAAAAACAATAGCGTATTTTCTTTACAATTTTTACAGCTATCTGAAAGTTGTTTATTATTTAATTGTTTTAATTTATCAATACCTGATTCTGCTTGAATATATTCTTTAAAAAACTGTGCATCTCTTGGACGTAGAGTTAAACGGTAAATATTATTTTCTGGCTCGAAGTCATCTTCTTGATATAAATATTTAGTAATTTTGTGTTTATCTTCTTTAGAAACAAATTCTCTCAAAGCTGCTAATAATATGGTTAGCGTTGTGAGACGCTGTTGTCCATCAACAACTTGGGCATCTCGTTTATCTCCTTTGATCAGTACAATACTGCCTAAGAAGTATGGATTAATATCATCAATCTTCTCGTCACTATCGCCCAAAGCACTGACTAAATCTTCAAACAGTTCTCCCGCTTGTTCAGTTGTCCAAGCATAGGGACGCTGATATAGAGGAATGGTAAAAACAAAATCATCACTAAATACTTTATGAATAGGAAGTTGATTAGCCTGAATTGTGACTGTACTCATTGGTATATCCTTTAGCGGCGTAGTAGATTACACTTTCACTAAAGTTAGTTTTCCCAACTTTCAAGGCAATATTTGAGAGCAGTACAATCTATAGAATTTTATTTAATTGGCAAAAATTGAAAGACTCAGATCCCCGACTTCTTCAAGAAGTCGAGGATCTATTTGTTTACCAATCATTAATGAAAAATGTGAAGCGTTGAGCATTCTGAAGGCTGTCTCATGCTAAATTACTAAAGCTTAGGGTTGGGAAACTCCGGTGAAATTCCGGGACTGTGCCGCAGCTGTGAAGGGAAAACCCAAGTCAGAATGCCAACTCTGGGTGTGTGTTCAAAACACAACGATTATCTACTCTCTGCGTCGCACAGAGAAGGAGTTGGAACTTTGGTTTCGGGATTTACTGCCTGTCCAGGCTTATTTTACGCTACATCTGCCAAAGATGGCATTTTATCTCGCCTCAGAATACCAGGCGGGATACTTAATAGTAAACAATGTCAGGCGATCGCAGAGATCGCAGATATTTACGGTGGTGGCTATGTGGATGTCACGAATCGCGCTAACCTACAAATCCGCGAAATTAGTCAGGATATCAACAGCGAAGTTTTAAAACAGCTACAAGATTTGGGTTTGGGTTCTCGCAATTCGGCTGTAGACCACATCCGTAATATTATGATTAGCCCAACAGCAGGTATCGACACAGCAGAATTAATCGATACTCGCCCTTTAGTTAAAAGCTGGGATGATTATATAGCAGTGCATCCTGAACTATCAGGACTATCGGCGAAGTTTAGTGTTTGCTTTGATGGTGGTGAAAAAGTTTCGGTAAGCGATCGCCTCAATGATATCCTGTTAGCATCTGAGATAATAGACACTCAAGTTTACTTCCGCTTGCACTTGGGTCTTACAAAAGGAAAACCACCCATTGATACAGGAATTTTATTGTCACCAGAGCAATGTTTGTCAGTTTTGGCAACTTTAGCTCATGTTTATTTAAATCATATTGATATTAACAGTAAGCGCAAGCTGCGTTTGCGAGAAGTGGTGAATAGTTTAGGATGGGAAAATTATCTTCAGCAAGTTGAACAGTGTTTAACTTTTTCTTTAACGCGTTGTGAGAAGTTTATTCAGAAACCTTCTTTACTCGAAAAACAAGCATGTTTCTGGCACATTGGTATTCATCGCCAACGACAGCAAAATTTATTTTATATTGGTGTAGTCTTACCTTTGGGTCGATTGGAAAGTAAACAAATGCGACGTTTGGGCGATTTAGCGGAAAAATATGGTAGTAAGACTATCAGACTCACTCCTTGGCAAAATTTGCTCATTACTGATATTCCCCATAAGTTGATTTTTGATGTTCAAAGTGAAATAGCTGACTTAGGGCTAGATTCTACAGTCACTAATATTAAAAGCGCATTGGTTGCGTGTTCTGGTAAACGGGGTTGTGCTGCTTCCGCTACAGATACCAAAGGACATGGGTTAGCATTAGCCAATTACCTAGAAACTCGTGTTAAGCTAGATTGCCCAATTAATATTCACTTTAGCGGCTGTGAAAAATCTTGCGCCCAACATCAAAACAGTGACATCACCTTACTAGGTGTCAGCGATGGGCTACATCCCGCCTTAGGCGATCGCAACACAGAAACTTATCACATTTATGTTGGGGATAGTAACAGTTACGAAAAATTCGGTCGCCAAATCTATCAATACGTGAGTTTTGCACAACTTCCTGCACTTATCGAACAAATGCTCAAAGTATATAAAATTTATCGCCTCAATCCTGACGAATCCTTTGGGAAATTTGTCAATCGATATAAGCATACCCAACTAAAAGAGTTGTTTTCTCAGCCATCAGAAATTTATCTGCGTTCATCTGCGGTTTGTAATTGAAAATGTCCGACTATATCCGAAACGCCAACGAAATCTACCGTAACTCCTTTTCTATCATTCGGTCAGAAGCAAACTTAGATTTGCTGCCGCCAGATGTAGCAAAAGTTGCTGTACGTCTCATTCATGCCTGTGGAATGACGGATATTGTTACAGAATTGGGATATTCATCAACAGCAGTGCAATCTGCACGCGCAGCACTCATAGCCGGAGCGCCAATTTTATGCGATTGTCGGATGGTTGCGGAAGGAGTCACAAGACGGCGACTACCAGCCAATAACGAGGTTATCTGCACACTGAATTATCCAGCAGTCCCAGAACTCGCTCAAAAGCTTGGTACAACGAGGTCAGCCGCTGCTTTAGAATTATGGCGATCGTACCTAGAAGGGTCAGTTGTTGCCATTGGCAATGCACCCACCGCACTATTTAGGTTGCTCGAAATGCTAGACGAAAGAGCGCCTAAACCTGCGGTAATTTTAGGCTTTCCTGTGGGATTTGTGGGAGCAGCCGAATCAAAAGCCGCATTAGCAGAAGATAGCAAAAATGTACCATTTATAACATTACACGGTCGGCGGGGTGGAAGTGCGATCGCCGCCGCCGCAGTTAACGCCTTGGCAACAGAGGAAGAATAATTATGACAATTAAAGGCCGTCTTTATGGAGTTGGTGTAGGCCCTGGCGATCCGGAACTATTGACGGTGAAAGCACTGCGGCTATTACAGGCTGCACCTGTAGTCGCCTATCAATCAGCAACAGATAAAGAGAGTATAGCGCGGGCGATCGTTTCTCAGTATTTGACTGGCAAGCAAATCGAAGTCGCCTTTCACCTACCCCGCGCCTTGGAACCAGAAAAAGCCAAGGCTATTTACGACAAAGAAGTTGAGCCAATTGCCCAACACCTGGCTGCTGGACGCGATGTAGTAGTACTGTGTGAAGGTGATCCGTTTTTTTACGGTTCGTTTATGTATGTATTCACACGCTTATCTGAGCATTACCACACAGAAGTTGTCCCTGGGGTTTCCTCTCTCATGGCTTGTCCAGTAGCTTTGGGTGTACCGTTCACCTACTACAACGATATCCTCACCGTTTTACCCGCCCCACTACCAGCAGAAGAACTAATAACACAACTGCTAACTACCGATGCAGCAGCAATCATGAAATTAGGCCGTCATTTTACCAAAGTGCGAGATATCTTGCATCAATTAGGACTAGCATCACGGGCTTTGTATGTTGAGCGAGCAACAATGGCACAGCAGAATATTATACCATTAAATGAGGTTAACCCAGCCGAAGTACCTTATTTTGCAATGATTATCATCCCCAGTAAAAATCGGCTGTAATATTTTAGAGCATTCAGGACTTGCGCCAATATTTGTGAGTGTTGTAGTTACTCGGATATGATTCCTCTAGTCAATATAAAATTCTTGAAAATCGACCATTGCCTGTACCTAATCTCTTGATTGGTGTATATTCAGAATAATTAGTTGTTCGTATTTAGTAAGGGTAATAATTGAAATTTAGGCTATTTATTAGCCTATCTTAATTAAAATCAAAAATTTCATTTCTGTAATCAGGATTGTATTCATCAAGTTTGTACAAAGCCATGTTTTTCCTCTTGTAAAAACTGTTAAAATTTATTAGTAACTAACTTAAATATTAGTACTCAATCCTCTTTGCTCCGCTTCAAATTCATCTTGGCAACTAAGAGGGTGACATAATGCCCAATCCACACCAATCTGAACTATGGTGTTCAGAATTGGTGAACACTCCTTGCCAGCAAACTTGTTCAAACTGCTTTACATTCAAGCATCGTCCTTGATTAACAACTTCATTGCCGTCAACCCAAACTTGTTGCGGTTCAAAACCGTGGAGGTGCAATTGAACACCCGCATAAGGAAAAGCATAGCTTCCCTGTTGTTTCCAAGTGAGTTCTAAGCAGTCTTGATTTTGTGCTAGGTAAAAATTATCCAACCGCGATTCACCATAGCCATCTCCCGCATCGCTGTAAACTTGGCCTTCACTGGTTAAAAGTGCAAGTACATAGAGGTGGAGAATTAGTTGATTATCTTCCTCCATTGGTAAGATACTCCCCGCCTTTACTAATAGCGGTATCTGTTCCAGAGATGCTTTTAAGTTGACTTGCTTTCCTCCTTCTAGAAGTGCATCATCCCAGAAGTTATACCAGTGTCCTTTTGGTAATGTGATCACTCGTGAGGTTGCGCCTTCTTCGGCGATCGCACAAACTAAAAGAGCGTCGCCCAACAAAAAGGCATCATCGACACTCCAAAGTTGAGGATTTTCAATATCTGCCCAAAATAAAGGACGTACTAAAGGATGTCCGGTTTGAGACGCTTCCCAAGCTAAGGTATAGAAGTAGGGCATCAAACGATACCGTAATTGCAAAAAACGCCGGACAATACTCAGGGTTGGTTCGCCAAAACTCCAGGGTGTACGGGGCTTAGTGTTGTTGGCAGAATGGGTGCGGCAAAATGCCATAAAGCAGGATATCTGAAACCAGCGCAAGTATAATTCTGTACTGGGATTGCCTTTGAATCCACCAATATCAGAACCACTATAGGGAATTCCTGATAATCCGAGGTTTAAAACTGTGGGAATGGTTTGGCGTAACCCTTCCCAGCTAGTTTCAATATCGCCCGTCCAAGTCCAGGCGTAGCGTTGCAAACCTGCCCAACCAGAGCGCGAAACAATGAAAGGTCGTCGTTGAGGTTGGTACTCAGCTAGGGCTTCGTATGCAGCCTCAGCTTGAAGTAATCCATAAAAATTATGAGCTTCGCGGTGATCGCCACCTCTGCCTTCCATAGAATGCCAAGTTGAGTGCGGTGGTAGTGAAGGATCGCCCCAAAGTACAAAAACCCCTGGTTCATTCATATCATGCCAAAATCCAGTGATGCCTAGATCGAGCAGATATTCATATTGTCTGCTCCACCAGTGACGGGCTTGGGGGTTAGTAAAGTCAGGGAAAGCGCATAAACCTGCCCAAACTGGAGCGATCGCAGGTTTAGCATTTGGGAGTTTGCAAAATACATCCTGGGCGCGTCCCTCCTCAAATAGTTTGTTTTTTTGAGATGCTTTGATACCAGGATTAATGATGGTAATCAACCGTACTCTCTTTGCTGCCAATTCTTCGGCTAACTTAGAAATATGGGGAAAGCGATCGGGGTCAATGGTAAAGGCACGAAAATTATCTAGAACATCAATATCTAGATGTATTGCACTCACCGGAACATCATGAGTCTCAAATCCCTTTGCTACTTCCCGCAGTGCGCTTTCTTTATCATACCCCCAACGTGATTGGTGATAGCCAAACGTCCAACGCGGTGGTAGGGGTGGGCGACCTGTTAATTCTGTGTATCGCTCCAACAATTGAGGCAATGTGCCAGCAGTAAAGTAATAGCGCAATGCCCCACCTTCAAGCTCTGCTGTAGCTAACTCTTGGAAACTAAAGTTAGCAGGAAAGGAGTTTTCATAAAAAATTAAGTAGCTACCTCCTTCATGCAGATCCAAATAGAGGGGAATGCAAAGATATAATGGGTCAGTTTCCGTCTTATATATGCCTCCTGCATCATAGTTCCACATCCGGTAGGTTCTAGCTTTATTTTTATCGTCAGATGTGCGGAGGTTTAACGGAGCCGCCCTTTCTCCCAAACCATAAATATGTTCTTCTGGACGCAGTTTCGCTTGATGTAGCCAAGCCTCATTTTTTGCTTGGCGCGATAGCTTTGTTGGCCGCTGGGGAGGTAGTTCTTCTCGTAGTGTCTGCCCTAAAGAATTTTGAAATTTTAAACTGCCATCAACGCCAACAATAACTTTTAGCAGTCGACTAGAAATTGTCCAGCACTCTTCCATCTCTTGAAACGTCGTCTCTATCTCTGACCAATCTTTACGAGAGATAGCGTAAGGAATAGGAGATATCCCAGGTTTCCAGTCAACGCGGACTAAATCGGCGCTCAGGAAGCAAATTTCCAACTCAATGTGTTTGAAGTGGAATTGTCCGCCTCTGTTAGTTGCTTCAGCCCTGTGAATTTCTCCAGTTTCCTCAACAGCTTCTAAAGTTCGAGACTTACGAAATTGACGTTCTAACCAATCTCGTTGCAGTGAGTAGAACAGCGACCCTAAAAATCGTCGAAGTTTAATTGTTCGTAAGTTGAGAAATGCTTCGTTGAGGAGATTCATACAACCTCATAGAAAGTACAGCATTTAAGATGGCAATGACAATATAACTTCTCACTACCATAGCGATCGCTACCAGTAGAACTAATACCCCTGCTTGACCCAATGCCTGTAATAAACCTCCGCTTTGGGAATTGTCACTCATTGCCCTGATTCTTATTTATCTTGAGGCTATTTATCCAAAGCTTTCCTGATAGATAATGCTGTAGGATACATTATTGCGGAATTGCTGAGGGATAAACCTCTGTTGCAACTAACACAGGTTTATTGCTGTATTCTGCTTCTAGCTGCTTTTGTAAAGTCAAATCCCATTTGAGGTCATAATCCCGTTCTAGTTCAGCGACAACAAATGGACGCAACACACCTGTTACAGCGACTTTCTCACCTTCATTGACAGTTCCTTTAGGAGTACCAGCGCGTATAACTAACAAGTCTTGTCCTCCAAATAATTTGTCTTCATCTAAGGTGAAGGAATTCGCATTTCTAATATCTTCTACTTCACCTGTTACCGCCAAGTTTTTCCCATAGTAGAGATTGGGGTTTGTGGTAATTTCACCTGGTTTAGGCGCAAGTGCAATTGATTGAGCGATAATTGCAGGTTGAGTTTCGTATTCTTTGTACAAGTTTGGATCTAAACCCAAGTTGTAATCTCGATTAATATCTGCAATCACAAACTTCCGAACTGGGCCTGTCGCTTGAATTGGTGTATTTGGGTCAGTAGGCAAAGTGAAAGTTTTACCCGAAGCATTTACAACTAAAATGGGGTTAGTGCCAAAAAATTGCTTATCGGCGATTGTGAAAGTTGACGGCCCTAATTTTCTAACGGGTGTACTTCTAACCGTTACAGTTTTACCAATTAGTTGATTAGTATTGTCTGCGACTTCTTCTGTAGTCACATTCGTTTCTGGCACTGCGGCTTCTCGCTCTAAGTTGTTGGTACAAGCTCCAAGCAACACTGTAAAAAGTGCTAAAGTAATAGCTTCTTTAGAACTTCGCTTAGTTGGAAAAAAGTTAATCATTTCAAAATCTTCATTTAGGTTGACTAATATCAAGTTCGGATGATTTATTATGCAGAACTCTCTACGTTGTTGCCTCTATCTTAATGATGACTCTTCAAGTGAACCTGATATTTTTGGACGATCAAAAAAATTTTGATTTGTTGTGTAAGCGTTTTTGTGCTTTTAAAAATAATGCCGTAAAGCACATTAATTCAAACATACTTGACCATCCTTTTAAATTCTCAATACACCTTGATTATTACCGAAATTGGTTGTTTCATCCAACGAAACTGCAAGTGTATCTTCAGAGGTAGACATGGGCATAACTTTTAGCAGTCTACCGTCTTGGCGTACCAAAGTAATACTGATAGGTGTTGGTAAGTTTCGTAAGACAAACTCTTGTCTACCTGCAAGATATTGTGGCTGTGTATGACCAATTGCTTGATAAGAGATACCAGCGTTTGTATTATTTTTCAATCTCACATTGACTGTACCTGCTGTATCAAAAGCCAAGAAATACTTTCCTAAAAGCCACAATACTATGCCAGATAGTACGTAACGATCCGTACTGGAAATTCGTTTCAGTAATGTTTCTGGTTGATGATTTATCAGCAGATATTGTTGAGCAAATATTTGCGATCGGTGCTGATGATTATGTAAGCAATTTCCCATATTTAACCACAGAAATAGCTGCACTATGAACATGAAACTTTGATATTTCTTCATTGATGGTTTTGTCTACAAAGCCTTCAAATTCTTGGGGATTACTTAATTCCGGTGCAGTCAGAGATGTTATTACAGGCTGCTTTGGCTCAGTTGGTTGCTGCTGTTGAGGTTCTGAAAGCGGGAATTGGGGTACATCTCTAGCCAAGCTAGGTAAGCCGGACATCAAAAAAAATAGGATGCCTATCAATACCCAACGAATGAACTTAATCGGTTCATATTTATACATGGTGCAAATTTCCAAACCCTACTACTTAGATAAGTCTTAGTTGCTAAGGTTCCTACTGTATGACTTCAATAATCCCTGTTCAGGCTCTTCAATACTTTCAGAGTTTTCTCTAAATTGTCTACTCCAGTTAAATAAGATTGAGCCAAACACGAAGATAGCTAAACTGACAAAAATCAATACGAAGGCACGTATCAACATATTACTGGGGCGTGGTTTTTGCATTTTTCTGAGTACAGCCTTCAAGGGTTGCTTATTTTAGATTAGTCGCTTATAAAACACCTAAATTCTGCCGTAAGGCGGATATATCGTTGGTCTTAAAAAATCATTCTTTTAGCGGCTTTTTAAATATGGTAGTACAGCTATTTTGAAGTAATTAAACTCAGCACAATAACTGTAAATCAGATAAAAATGGGGGCTACATTGTGCAATTCGGACAATTAATAGGGTTTCTTGCTCTTGTTGTATCTCTTTACATTTTATGGCAAATTCGGCAAATACTTTTAGTCGTATTTGCATCTGTAGTTTTAGCAACAGTCCTAAATCAACTAGTAAGTTTCTTGCAACGATTTCGTATCAAGCGAGGAATTGCAGTTACCATATCAGTTATTCTTTTATTGGTCGGTTTGGTCGGTTTTTTTGCACTGATTGTGCCGCGTCTTATTGACCAATTACAACAATTTGACAATATTATGCCTATGGCATTAGAACGGTTGCGATTATGGAACAACTGGTTACAAAATGTAATTCCTGACCAACTATTAGAAAATATTCAGGGACTTAGGTATCTGACTCAAGGTTTACAAGATTGGTTAAATCGGTTAATAAACAACTTTTTTCGCTTGGTTAGTAGTTCGCTTTCTATTATTTTAAGTTTGCTGCTGTTTGTAGCTCTCACCATCATGTTATTAGCCAATCCATCGCCTTATCGACACGGATTTATACTGCTATTTCCTGCCTTTTATCGTCGGCGAGTTGATGATATTCTGAATAAGTGTGCAGTTTCGTTGACTGGCTGGATAAAAGGCACGCTCCTAACTATGCTGGTTATTGCAACATTGAGCTATATTGGACTGTCGATTTTGGGAATACCATTGCCATTAGTTAATGCTGTTTTGGCAGGATTATTAGAATTTATCCCAAATGTTGGGCCAACCTTAAGTGTGATTCCGCCTGCACTACTAGCATTAAGTGAAGAACCTTGGAAAATTGCCGCTGTTATAGCTTTATACTTTGGAATCCAACAGGTTGAAAGTCTAGTTATAGTGCCTTTAGTGATGAAAAGCCAAGCATCTCTTTTGCCAGCAGTTACTGTAGTAGCAGTGGTCTTTTTTGGCAGCTTTTTCGGATTTTTAGGTGTATTTCTCGCTGTTCCACTAGTAATTGTATTTCAAACGTGGATAAAAGAAGTTTTAGTCAAGGATATACTCAACAACTGGCAAGAAACGAGCAATTGAATTCATCTCATTAATCTTGCTCTGAAGCCAAGTCTATTTTTCACACAGTTCCTCATACTATTTTATTGGTTCTTCGTTACTTGTTATGCTAAAAAGGTCTATAAATTAGCTCATATCCCTTGCTGGGCAAGAAAGACAGCTTTATTGATTAGGCGTTTTAGCTTCTGTAAGAAAATCCAGATTGTAACTGCCTGAAACCCTTGATTTTAAAGGTAAATCCCTAATTTGAGTTCAAACTTTAGCATAACACTTACGGAAGAGCCATCTTATTCAATTTGTCAAGTTTTCTTTATACCAAATTAGATGAGCTTACCCTGGCTCATTTCAGTTTAAAATTAAAGTCGTTTTCAAGAAGATACTGGATTCTTAATTTTTTTGACTTGCTGCTAAATCATGCAAAATTTCAATCATATTTCCACTGTTTAAATATTGTAATTTCGCCTTTTTGATTAAATGTCATGACAGTAAACGGCTGCTTTATATTTCCCGATTCCATTCCTGGTGTTCCTACAGGCATTCCTGGAACCGCTAAACCTGCAAGTTGAGGCTTTTGCTTCAAAAAAAGCTTGATATCATCAGCGGGGATATGCCCTTCCATTACATAGCCATCAATAATTGCTGTATGACAAGATGCTAATTCTGGAGGTAAATTGTACTTTTGTTTAATTGCCTCCATCTCATCTGTCTTGATATCTTCTCTGATTTTAAAACCATGCTGTTGTACGTGTTCTAACCAAGCGCCACAGCAGCTACAGGTAGGACTACGATAAATAGTAATTTCTGGTTTTGCTGAATCAGGTTCAGTTTTATTTTCCCCGATATTGCCAGCAATAACCTCCGGTCTGTTGGAGGCGATCGCAGATGTAGAACTAGTGGCTAAAATGCTCACATCGGCAGTTATGGCCACCACAGTAATAATTATTATTGCTAGTGAGGCACGCAGTAATGTACTAATTACAGAAGAAAAAAGTTTATACATTGTTAATACCTCCTTTACTAAGAATTATCACTCAAAAGCTGCCGATGCGCTAACGCGAACCACCGGTGACTGCTGTTAGCGCAGCGTTATTGACGTACTCTTAGGTCGAAGCAAGCTAAGTGTAACCTCTTAGTTAAGAGAATAGCTTTGTTTAAGCCGTTCTGATTATTTTGCCAATTCTGGGATGGTAGCTTCTAATTTCAGACAGTTAGCGCCATTAACTTGTAATTGATACTCTACGTTATCCATTAAACGATTCATAATCAGCCATCCATAGCCGCCTTCTTGTTTGTCTACAGGGTTCGGCGCTAGGTAGGTAGACATATCATAACCTTCACCGTAATCCCAAACTTCTAAGGCAATGTCTCGGTCTTTCAGTTCCAAACGTAGTAAGACTGGCAAATTCGGCTGCTCTTTGTGGGCATGACGTACCACATTAGAGTAGGCTTCTACCAAAGCCAGTCGTAAACGACTTGATTGCCGAGACCAATCAACAGATTCTCCTAGCTGGACTTTCAAGCATCCCAGCAGCCAGCTTTCGACGATATTTAAATAATTTAAATCACTTGGTATATGAAGCTCACTTTTCATTACTTATAAAACCTCGAGTGAAAGTATAGTTTGATCGTCTTCTTGAATTTGATTATTGGCTTGGATGCGAGCTAGTAAATTGTTCAGAGAAAGTGGTTGTGGCTCCATTTGTAGAAGTTGCCAAAGACCTTCTTGATTCAGCATAGAGTGGCTAACTGCCGAAAAAGCACCATCTACTTTTCCGCATTTTAGTAACTCATTTGATACTGTTGCTTCAGTAATCCCATCACTAGCGAGTAATAAGGTATCTCCAGAAGAAAGAAGTAATCGTCCTGACTGTGCTTGCCAAGTAGGCAAAATGCCTAAAGGAATACTGCGTACTTTGAGATAATTTGGTTGTTGGGTTGAGACGGCTTGGCGTGACCAAAGTAAAGGGTAAATATGTCCGGCATTAGCGTAGACTAGTTCTCCAGTAGTAGGGGTATAACAAGCTAATACGAGGGTAATAAAGCAATTGTTGCTGATTAAGTCATTGCATAGAGCGTGATTGAGATTCTGTACGATCGCATTTGGTTCGGCTGGTGTTTCTTGAGATAACTCACGGCGCAATACAGAAATTGCACTAGCCATAAACAAAGCCGCCGGTACACCTTTTCCCGAAACGTCACCCACTGCTAACCATAAATCCCCTTTGGGGTGGACGAATACTTCAAAAAAATCGCCGCCAACTTCTCGTGCCGGATAACAGCAAGCTTGTAACTTTGCACCTTTGATCTCAGGTAAACTTTGACGCAGCAGATTATTTTGAATTTGGCGTGCTACCTCTAACTCGGCACTAATTTGCTGTTGCTTTTCTTGAAGGCGTTGGTAGAGTTTTGCCTGGAAAAGGGCTAAAGCTGCTTGATCAGCTACACCCGTGATTAATTTGATGTCTTCATCTAACCAAGGGCGATCGCATCCCAACTGATAAAGCGCAAGTATCGCTAGTACTTGTTGCTGATAGGTAAGAGGCACCACCAAATGATTCAGGGGGCTACCATTAAAGGTTTCTTGATTAAGTTGGTAGTAACGGGTTTCTAGAACTTTTTCAATCAAAAGACTGGAGTCGAAACTACAATCGAGTAAACATGATTTCGAGTCTTGATAAGAAAATTTATCACTGGTCAAGCGATCGCCTTCTACTGGGATCAACAAGCAACAAGTAGCATCAAATGTTTGTCCAATAGTGGCAACAATTTTCTGTAACATATTGCCATAATCCAGGGACTCCCGAATTGCTGTTGTCACCTCATTAAATAAAGATTCTCGTCGTAGAGAACGACGCAACTCTTGGGTGCGTTGCTTAACTAGGCGATATGTATCTGTAGCTTGTTCAACTAATACTTTTAGCCTTTCAGGATTCCACGGTTTAGTGATGTATTTGAACACCTGGCCGGAGTTAATCGCATCCACCAAATCTTCAACATCAGTAAACCCAGTTAGTAGAATTCTAATCGTATCGGGGAACCTGTCTACTGTGCGACTAAGAAATTCAGTGCCATTCATTTCTGGCATTCTTTGATCTGAGATGATCACGGCCATCTCACCTTCTTTGTCTAATATTTCCAGCGCACTCAGGGCATGATTGGCTTTAAATACTTGAAAATCTCGCCTAAAAGTGCGGTAGAGTAAGTCTAAGTTATCTAGCTCATCATCAACAATCATGAGCTTCAATTTTTCTACCTCTGTTTCAGTCATATTTGACTTTTATTTCCAATACTTGTACGGCGAGATAACACAATTTTTATCCCACCCAATGACTACTTACAAACAAGTAAAAAGCCAGCCCTAATTATAGAAGTTACCCGCTTTGAACCAAGAAATTTACTCAAAGTTAGCTTCTTCTCTAAATTTATTTCAGGGTGTAACAACCCTGAAATAAATTCATCCGACCAAACCAGAACGTAAAGCTCTTACTGCTGCTTGGGTACGGTCATCAGCGCATAGCTTGTTCAAAATATTGCGGACGTGCGTTTTTACAGTCCCAACTGTAATATAAAGTCGTTCAGCTATAACTGCATTGCTACAACCTTCGACAATCAACTGTAACACTTCTAACTCGCGTTCTGTCAGGGTATAAGGGTCAAATACCTCCTCATCTTCCCCAATTTCTTGATTTTGGGGGGTGTTTTTATTGTTTGTTGAAGCCGTTTCTAGTTTAGGTGAATTTTGCTGTGCCTGTTGTAACACAATTCTGGCGATCGCTGGATCAATCCAAGCGTTGCCATTGTAAGTAACTCGGACTGCTTCTAGCAAATTATCAAACTTGATATCCTTCATACAATAAGAGTCTGCGCCAGCCGCAAAAGCTGCTAGAACTGCTTCTTTATTATCTCGAAGTGTTAGGATCAGGACTTTTGTAGCATCTTCTCCCATGATGGTAGCTTTAATTTCTCTTGTAAGTGCAATACCATCCTTATCTGGTAAACCAATATCGATGATCGCAATATCAGGTTGTAATCTTTTTAACAATCTTATGCCTTCCGCTGCATTGCCAGCTTCTCCTAGCACTTCAATCTCTTCTTTTTGCTGTAGTGCTGTCCGAATACCAACACGGGTGAGGTCATGATCTTCGATCAGAACAATACGGATTTTACTCATTGTCAACTTCTGCCCGTTAAACTAACTGAACTGTCAAACCGAGTTGATTCAAAAATCTTAATAGATTGCAGTTGAAAAACATTTGTAAAAAATAAATATAGAAGTTTTACTGAGGGAAACAGAGCAAGTTCATGATGGCTACTAGCCTGAGATTAGTGAAAAGCTAAACTCCTTTTTTATGAGTATACTGGTTGATTTACGATAGATTCATATTTGTCAAGTATTCATTATGATGAGCAAAATGCTATCGCTAGTAAAAATTGCATTGACATGATGGTTAGTTATGAAACATCGCAAAGTGATAATATTTCTAATGATTAGAAATATTTATCACAAAAAAGCTTGGTATAGGTTGCAACTTTGTCTTGCACCATCCGCTCAGACTATGAATTGAAGGACTTTTAGCTCTACAATCTGAGCATCACCAGTTGTCAAAAATTGCCCAGGCGACTTATTAAAAAATTTGATAAACTATCGTTCGAGACAATCTGGTGTGAGACTAATTGAGAATAGGCTATGTCTAAACCGCCTAAAGTATTTTCGGTACTGGGAATACCAGTTCATGTCATGAGTAACTATCCAGGCTGGTTGCTAGAATGCCTGCAACACAGCAGAGGTACTCATGTGGTGACACTCAATGCAGAAATGACTATGCAAGCAGAGCGAAACAGCGCCCTAGCAAAGGTAATTCACAATGCTGAGTTAGTGATTCCCGATGGTGCTGGTGTTGTTCTGTATTTGCAGTGGCTTTTCTGGCAAAAAGTTCAACGTTGTCCAGGAATTGAACTAGCAGAGACATTGCTACAAGAAATTGGACAAAAGCAAAAAGCTACAAAGGTATTTTTCTATGGCGGCGCACCTGGAATAGCGACAAAAGCCGCAGATTTTTGGAAGCAGCAAGCCCCTGATTTAAATATAGTAGGGACTCATTCTGGCTATCATTCTCCAGAAGAAGAAAACATATTACACCAAACCCTCGTTCAATTACAGCCTCAAGTAATTTTGGTGGGCTTAGGAGTACCACGTCAAGAATTATGGATTGCCCAAAACCGCCATTTATGTCCTCAAGCCATTTGGATTGGCGTTGGTGGTAGTTTGGATATTTGGTCAGGAACTAAAACACGCGCTCCCGCTTGGTTAGGAAATAATCATTTGGAATGGCTGTATCGGCTTTATCAAGAACCGTGGCGTTGGCGGCGGATGTTAGCTTTACCAGAGTTTGCAGTCAAAGCGTTTGTTTATCGCTTGACCGCGAAAAATGCAGTTTAGTCTTAACTACTGTGGTTTTTACTGAATACTTCCAAAAATTTTAACTTTTGCTCTTGAAATTGAGATTCCCAGGTGTGGCCTGGGAATCCTTATTTTTAAGAGAATCTTAAATTGAAATTTTTAAGGTGTTTAGCTCTAACCAAGTTTATAGATTTTTCAAATGAGAACCGTTGTCAAAACTGATCAAAATATTCCAGGAAAGGATAGTACATCTCCACAGCAAAGCAGTAGTAATACTCCTCTTGTGCAATTACGCTCTGTGACAAAAACCTATGAAAATGGCTGTCATGGATTGTTAGATGTAAGTTTAGAGGTCAAACAGAAAGAATTTCTATTTATCACAGGGCCAAGCGGTTCTGGTAAATCAACACTCTTGAAACTGTTATATGGAGAAGAATTAGCTACTCAGGGAGAAGTTATTGTCAATGACTGTAATGTAACAGCTTTGCGGGGCGATCGCTTGTCACTGTTGCGGCGACGCATTGGGATTGTTTTTCAAGACTATAAATTAATTCCCCAAAGAACCGTAGCAGAAAATGTGACATTTGTGCTGCAAGCACAAGGTTACACTCGTAAGGAAATTCAGAGGCGTTTAGAACCTACTCTCAAGCTGGTGGGTTTACTTTCTAAAGCTGACTGTTTTCCCGATCAACTTTCGGGAGGAGAGCAACAACGAGTCAGTGTAGCACGAGCGATCGTCGGCACACCACCGCTAATTTTAGCTGATGAACCCACAGGAAACCTCGACCCAGATAATTCCTGGCAAGTGATCCAAATTCTCCAAAAATTAAATACCTTTGGAGCTACAGTTATTGTTACCACCCACGATGAACAACTGGTGCGTCGATGCAATCATCCTGTGGTGCAAGTCCGTAATGGCAGATTGTATCGTAAATAGTCAAAAAAGTTTTACTCAGCACTCAGCACTCAGCACTTTACTCTGAGACTTTTGAGTTTGGACTTTTAACTTGGCTGGTTTTAGAGGAGTGGCTGTACTGGATGGTAGATTAGATAGCTTGTCTAAGGTTTGTAAACTCTCAAAAGCTGCCTCTCGAATTACGGCAACTTCCTCCCTCGTGAGCAGAAGTTGTAAGCATTGGACAACTTCTTGCTGTAGCGCAGCATTAACTGGCTGACGAGAGATAAATTTAGTTAATTGACGCACAGCTATCAAACGTTTTAATGGATCTTGTTCTGTTAAATTGAGCAAGAACTGATCAAAGATGTCTTGTTTTTGATTGGTATGACCCCTGAGAATTTGCCACAGCAGCAAAATCAAAGTTAAGAGTGTTCCCAAACCTTGCAAAATAGTACCAGTAGCAATCCAAGGGCTTTGGGAGTCAATCCAGATGGCCGCTGCCATATAAGTGGTAATAGTAGCAAGGCCACTACTACCGACAGCTAAGACTAATCGACGATTTGGACTTTTGAGAAATTTTTGAATTTCTGCCCAACCTAATTGCCAGTTCCATTGCTGGAATGAGTAGGTGAACAGCATGACCCCAACACCCACTACAAGGGCTAATAGCAGTTTCCAGTTCCATAACAGCATTGCTACAACTATTGTTAGCAAGCCAAGAACGCTTCCTGGACTGGAAAAAGGCTTGAAATTTTGCTGCTTTGGACTTCCTGCCTTAAACGCTGGAAGTGACCAGTTGGGTATCTGGTTGATCAGTTGCTGCAAAGAAGACGAAGCCTTTGCCACAGTGTTTACCTAATTGTTTACGAGACTTTCTAATATATAACTTTTACCAGGGATTAGGGACAGGATGAACTCAAAATTGGCTCATTTATAATTTATTTTTTGTCATTGGTCAAAACTAATGACAAAAAATAAATGACAATTGTCGCGATTAAATACAAAAACGAAAATCGTCAAGGGTGAATTGGCCGTCAAACGCACAGAAGGTAACAGAGTGAATGTTTTTTGCACTAACAGACAATAAGGTGTTAGGGGGTACTACCGAGTCAGAATTAGCAAGGTTGGCTCCGGAAAGTACTGTTTGTCTCAAAAGTTGACGATCGCGATCGTAAGCAGACATTACTAGCCGTTGCGAACTAGTAACATAGGCACTAACATAGTTCACTGGGTGTATAAAACTAGCTTCGAGAAATCCGCTTTTCGGTGAACCCATCAACACTATCTGCCCTGAATGTGTAGGAAATGCCGGGTTTGAGGGTTGTATTGCGATGGAATTTTGGAAAATTACACCCCAGCGCTCATACTGACACTCTACAGATTCAAAACATTTTAAGTCTTCTAAGTTTAAACACACACAAATAGGGATACCTGCTTTAGCCTTTTCTAGAGTTTCTTCCAGCTGTCCCCGCCAAGCTGAAGCTATATGCACATCGCCGTTTTCCAATACATCTTTAAAATCTACAAACTTTGGTGCTTTATCCGATTGAAGAGTAGCCTGCTTTACCACAACGCCCCGCCTTACCATTACCTAGAGAACCATTAGATAAGTAATTATATCTAAAGCTGTTTTTGCTGAACGCAGAATAGCTGCTAATCTTAGGTATTTCAACTATTCTGGGCGCTCACAACTTTCCGTGAGTTTCCTGATAGATTACCATAAAAAACTGATACATCTTGTATAACTAAAGTAGTAGAGGCTACTTGGATAAATCCTTTTATATGAGTATTTCCAGGCAAATATATTTCAAATCACAGACAAAGAAATCACTGAATCTTTACACGTAAACCAGTAATTTTACATCTACTTAATCTGGCGGAGGCTAGAGGTAGAAAAATTGAGAGTTTGCTAAAAATAGCAAGTGTGCAAAGTCTAAATTTAACGGATTGGGTGTTTGGGGTGAAGCGAGTGTTAGCTACACCCAATAGCTGTAGTTATTAAATAAACGACAAACCAAATATATATGTTTCAACCACAAGGAATTGAACAACGCTCTATCATGACATCGCTAGGGAGAATGGTGTACTATACAGCCACAGGTTCACCTTGGCAGGATCAGGCGATCGCCAAACCGGAAAAACAAACTCTAGTGTTTCTGCATGGCTTTGGTGGTGGGGCTTCTGCCTATGAGTGGTCTAAAGTTTACCCTGCTTTTGCTAGTGACTATCACATTCTTGCCCCAGATTTAATCGGTTGGGGTAGATCAGAGCATCCGGTACGGAATTACCAGATTGAAGATTATTTAACGACGATCCGGGAATTTTTTCAACAGACTTGTACAGGCCCCGTGACTGCGATCGCATCTTCTTTAACCGCAGCCTTGACAATTAGAGTAGCGATCGCTCACCCTGAATTGTTCAAGTCTTTAATTCTCACCACACCCGCAGGACTTTCCGACTTTGGTGAAGACTACTCCCGCAGTTTTTTTGCTCAGTTAGTTAGCGTACCTATCATTGACCGCTTGCTGTACAGTACTGGTGTTGCTACAGAAGCAGGTATCCGTAGTTTCTTGGAGCAAAGACAATTTGCCCAAGCTAATCGAGTTTATCCAGAAATTGTTGAGGCTTATCTCCAATCTGCCCAGCAGTCTAATGCTGAATATGCAGCGCTATCTTTTGTGCGGGGTGATTTGTGCTTTGATTTGTCCCTTTATATTCAACAGTTGACAACTCCGACAGCTATTATCTGGGGACAAAAATCCCAATTTACTGGCCCCGAAATTGGTCGCCGTTTAGCGGAAAAAAACCCCGAAGCGATTCGCGTATTTCAACAGTTAGAAGATGTGGGATTAACACCACAGTTGGAACTACCAGCAGTCACAATTGGATTAATTCGACAGTTTTTACCAATAGTTAATAGTCAATAGTCAATTGACCAAACAATATGAAGTGTAAAGTATGTAGACTTAACGGCTCTGTTCATAAATGGATAATTTCACACTTCACACTTCATACTTCAGTTGACTATTTGTCTTGCACTCGCACATCAATGACAGTTGCATTGAAGTTGTAGTTATAGCCTTCTAACTCAAAAGGCATACCTATTTTGACCTTGCTGTTACCTAAAACAGGGCCACTAGCAGTGGTTTGAGCTTTACCTTCTAAAGTCACAAGCATATCTGTACTGAAATTGTTGCTTCTAGGATCTGGCAATTCTTTAACAGAACCATCTGGTTGAGTCGCTGTTACGGTTCTAGGTAGCAGTTGAACAGATTTAATCCCAATCTGACCGTAGGGTTGATTGCGGATAATCACATTAGTTTTACCACCTTTTTTAAATCCATTGTCAAATAAGCGTTCAGGGTCACGCACATTCAAACCACGAACAGCTAAATCTACTTCAATGGGTGCTGTTTTCGTACCAACTTGGGCAACAGAACCAGAAGTACCAGGAAAAAAGAAGATCCCAACTATGACTAGCAGAATTACAAGTGCAGCACCTAAATCCAGAATGTTGATTTTACCGAACAAGCGACCTTTAGAATCAAAAATAGCCATAAAAACTTTTCCTAAATACAAACAAAGTATTTGATTGTAGCAACAAAGTTGATCAGGGAAACAGCAACTTTCCCGACTGGGGTAAGACTTTAAGATGGCTGGGCGTTGTATTCTTGCGACAGTGTATCATGAGTTAAAAAAATCAGCGTGCAGTCAACAAATCATGTAACCCAAATTTCGTATAAATCAATAGACCTCTTGCATAAATCCAAATTATACCCTCAGACTCGAAGTCTGGAGCTACATAAACAAAGCTTGCTTTCACAGCTAAATACCTTAAATTAAGTAAAAAACTAGTTTTTAAAATTATAAATTCGTGTTGATGAACATTTGTGCAAAAATTATAGGCTCTTGCGTCTTTTTTATGGAGAATTAAGGCTCTTCAGTTCATTTTATGGAACAGAATAATAAATAAAACATAATCACAGCTTGTATCTCTTACGGTGAATGAGTTTTAATTTTTTGAAACTTTCTATAAAACTGCCATTTTAATGCTCTACCATAAAACCAAAGCAAGAGGCCTAATTATTTGAAGAAAAAGTGAAGTTAAACCAGAAAATTTAGACTTGAGAACAATCTTCTGGGTTTGGCTTTTAAAAAATACCAGTAATATGAGTCATATCTACGGAATGTGGGTTTGACCCTTGACTCTTTTAATTGTGAGTGTAAACAGCTACACTAAAACGCCTAGCTAAATTAACAATGTCCTGTTTGCGAGCAACTTGGTTAACCCATAGTTGAGGAATACCTTCAATACCGTAGTAAATTCCAGCTAACCCACCAGTTACAGCCGCAGTTGTATCTGTATGTCCACCTAAGTTAACAGCTTTTAACACTGCTTCTGCATAAGATGAGCTATTTAACAAACACCACAACGATGCTTCCAACGTGTCAATGACATAGCCACCAGAATTAATCTCTTCAATTGGTAAGCTGGCTATCTCACCACCGAATACTCTGGCAAAATGAGGCATTTCTTCAAGAAATTTTGGCTCAGAATAAATAGCTTGAATTTTTTGTAAGCCTTGAGAATAGGCTGTTAGCAGGTTGTAGCCTTGCAGTAGTTCAATAGCGATACTAGTATAAATGCCACAGGCCATTTGCGATCGCAAATGAGCATGAGTAATACAAGACACCTGATGCACCCGCAAAATTAATTCTGGGAAGCCTAGGGTTTTGTGGTAATAAGCCATCGGCAAAATTCTCATTAAAGAACCATTACCGTTACTCATTTCGCTGGTTCCCCCAGCTTCTAAAGGCGGAACTCCTTGGTTGATAAGCATCATAGCTGCATGAGTACTCTCACCAATGCCAAATATTCCTCCTCTAGGAGTCCAGTAAGCTTGTTTATACCAACGCCAGAAAGACTGAGCTATGGCATCCAAGGAATATCCTCGACAAAGACTTTCTGCCAAGCAAAACGTCAACGCACTATCCTCTGACCAAGTTCCTGGTGGTTGATGCCACGTGCCATAACCTAGCATCTTCGTGACTGGGACTTTGATTCGTTCAGCGCGGCTGGTAAACTCCACTGGCACACCCAAGGCATCACCGACACATAAACCCATCAAACCAGATAACGTTTGTGTAGCGGTTAACATTATGCCATCTCCACGAAAATTGCCAAAATTTCATAGCCAGAATACAGAAGCCAGAAGATAATTTAACTAATACAATGCACTGGTAACAGCAAACTTGATAAATTCAGGCTTCTAAATTCTTACAAATAACTTTATATATTTCTGCTAGAGCTTATTGCCATATCTGCTACAGCTTATTGTTATAAAGTCTTGGAAATTTCAGAATCACAAACACAAATTTGAAATTTTATATGCTGTGTAAAATTAATTTTCGTGCTGAGAATGTGCCAGTTTTACAAGCGCATACTCTTGGGTAATTATCTCGAATACATTGATATGGATGTGTATATGTAAAAATTCCCTTAAAAATAATATAGCCAATATGATATTAACTCTTCTGCATCAATAGCAACAACAACTTAATAGATTTCGAGAATTATCTGGAACCTTTTTACACCATTTACGACCAAGTATATAACAGTGAAATTTACAAAACTTGTGCAAAATTATGAACCGTTTATTTCAGTCTTTTGTGACAATTTCTGCATTATCTTCTTTGGTTATTATGCCCCTGGTAATTAATGCTGGTCAAGCTGCGGCTCAACAGAAAAAAGGTACTGATGCTAGTTATGTTGGTGCTGGTGTTGCAGCTGGCGTTACCAATGGCGGACTCAACAATGATGCTGCTAATTTTGGTGGTAATCTTACAGGTCGGGTTAAGTTGGGAAACACCCCATTTTCTGCACGCGGTAATGTTCTCTGGAATGATCAGACGAGTACTATCATCCCAGAAGTTTCTGTAGATGTGCCAATTGCTAATAGAACTAATGCCTTTGTGACTGGTGGCTATTCTTTTCTAGATAAAGATGGTTCACCTAGTCCTTTAGGCAATAGAGATGCTGTAGTAGTAGGTGCTGGTGTGGAATCAGAAGTTGCTAATAATTTCCTCGTCTACACAAATGCTAAAGTTGGACTACGTGCTTATCAAAATAGTCCGGCTTCTGCTGTTAGCATTAATGGCGGTATCGGTTATCGCTTTAAATAACTTGCTCTATCAGAAGTTAGAAGTTAATTCTTGAGTAGGGACAATTTTTGTTCTTAAATTTGAACATTTCAAGATGCTAGACAATCGAAAGACCTAAGCAGGTAGACATAATTATTGGTTATGCTCCTGCTTTTTATTGATCAACTGAACACTCATACTGTAAGTTGGCCTGTGGAATTATAGCCGAATATTGTGGATAGCGTTGTTGAACTTTGGAAGTTGATAGAAAATCAGGTTTTATTGACAAAAGTCAAGGAAAACCAACAAACTTTGAGTTGATTTATACCACCTACTTATATATGCTGGTTTTGTTAAGTGTAAAACTACCGACAAAATCGGCTTTTCGCCGTGTTACAATTGTCGTATTCCTCATATTTCCGACCGGATTACCGGGAATAACCGAGCCAAAGCGAAGTTTTTGGCTCCCATTGCTGCTTTATTGAGAATACTATACAACTCTCATGGTTAAATCTGCTCCTCCCCCACTCGCCAGTCGTAAGCCCTCGAAAGTAGAAGGCATCAAAGAAAATAGTAATTTTTTGCGTGAACCTGTAGCAACACAGATTCTTGAGGATACGACTCACTTTAGCGAAGATGCGATCCAAATTCTCAAGTTTCATGGCTCCTACCAGCAGGATAACCGCGACAATCGCGTTAAGGGACAGGAGAAAGATTACCAGTTTATGCTGCGGACAAAGAATCCAGGTGGGTTCGTACCGCCGCAACTATATCTAGCTTTAGATCAGCTGGCGGATGAATATGGGAATCAAACTTTACGTGCTACTACCCGTCAAGGTTTCCAATTACATGGGATTTTAAAGAAGAATCTCAAGACAGCGATCGCTACAATAATCCAAAATCTAGGTTCGACGTTGGGTGCTTGTGGCGACATCAACCGCAACGTCATGGCTCCACCAGTTCCTTTCAAACATCGCTCTGAATACCAGTATGCTTGGGAATATGCCCAAAATATTGCTGACTTACTCTCACCTCAAACTGGCGCTTATTACGAAATTTGGCTAGATGGGGAAAAAGCCATCAGTGCAGAAGAAAGTCCAGAAGTGAAGGCAGCGCGGCAGCGCAATGGTAGTGGCACACTTGTTCATGACAGCGAAGAACCGCTTTATGGTACTCACTACATGCCCCGGAAATTCAAAGTTTCCGTGACAGTACCAGGTGATAATTCCATTGATTTATATTCCCAAGACCTGACTTTGGTAGTGATTACCAATCCTCAAGGCAAACTGGAAGGATTTGATGTCTTTGCAGGTGGTGGTTTAGGCAGAACTCACAATAAAGAAGAAACCTTTGCCAGATTAGCAGACCCAATTTGCTATGTAGACAAGGCTGATGTTTACGAGATAGTCAAGGCAATTGTGGCTACTCAAAGAGATTATGGCGATCGCAGCGATCGTCGTCACGCCCGATTAAAATATTTAATCAATGATTGGGGCGTAGATAAATTCCGCGCCAAGGTTGAAGAATATTTTGGTAAACCAGTCGCCCCCTTTAAACCACTACCAGAATTTAAATATGAGGATTTCCTCGGTTGGCAAGAACAAGGCGATGGCAAGTTATTCTTAGGTATTTCTATTGACAACGGTCGAGTCAAGGATGAAGGTTCATTACAACTCAAAACGGCTTTACGAGAAATTGTCGAGCAATTTAACTTACCCATCCGCCTAACACCCCACCAAAATCTGATTTTCTGCGATATCGCCCCAGAAAACAAACCAGCCATTCAAAAGATTCTCAACCGTTGCGGTGTTGTTTCTGACCCTAGTAAAATCGAACCCTTAGTTCGTTATGCAATGGCTTGTCCGGCTTTGCCAACTTGCGGTTTGGCTATCACCGAATCAGAACGGGCAATACCAGGAATTTTAGAACGAATTCGGGCGTTGTTAGATAAACTTGGTTTACAAAATGAGCATTTTGTGATAAGAATGACAGGCTGCCCCAACGGCTGTGCTCGTCCTTACATGGCAGAATTGGGTTTTGTCGGTAGTGCGCCGGAATCTTATCAAGTTTGGTTGGGAGGTTCACCAAATCAAACACGACTAGCGCAACCTATCGTAGAACGTTTGCACCACAATGATATTGAAAGCTTCCTAGAGCCGATTTTTGTTTATTTTAAGAAATCGCGGCAATTAGAAGAAAGCTTTGGTGATTTTTGCTCACGCGTTGGTTTTGATGCTATTCGAGAATTTGCGGCTCAATACCAGCCAGAAACTGTCGAAGTTACAACCGCAGAAATTCCACCCCAAGTAGCAGCAACTAAAAAGAAATCTGCTCCCAGTAGATCACGTCCACGAATTAGTCTTTATGATGAGGTTTACAGCAAATTAAAAGAAACTGCTACTAGTCAAGGTAAATCAATGACGGAAGTTGTTAATGAGGCATTAAAAATTTACTTGCAAATAGATTAACTAACGGCAAGATTCAAAAGCTTTCTGTGTTTCTGTGGTTTAAGAGTAGTTTATCGAACCACGGAGGCACAGAGGACACAGAGTTAAAAAGAGAGTAGTTTTTAATTACGAATTAGTGTATTACTCTATTTCTTCACAGCGAATTAACAAGGTTTCCATTGCTTCTGCTAAAGAAATTAAATCTATCCAAGAAGAACCAGTGACTAAATTTTGAGCGTGAGCTAATCGGTTGCGTAACTGTTCGGCAGATTTTAAGAAGCGCTCACCAAAGCGTTTTGACTTCAATCTCAGTTGTTCAAGAAGTTCTGGTTGATTTAAAATTAATTCTCGTTTGTCGCAAAACTGGAGATAATCTAATAAATCTGTGGCTTCGTTTCTTTCTTGACTTTCTCGCCAGAGATGTTTAGCAATTTCTAGCCGTTCGGGTTTGAGGAATTTCTGCCAGGAATCTTGGGGATAGTAAAGTCTCACCAGCCGCAGTAAATTCATTTCTAGCAGCGTCACCAAGCCAAATAGTAGCATTCGCACTGGTGCTTTTTGTAAGTCGCCACAAGTCACAATCCCACTGACTTGATTGCAATCTAAGACAAATAATCGGGGCGTTTGTCGCAGAATGGGCAATAACTTCATTAGTGGCGTGGAAATGGCAATTAATTCTTGGGAATGAAACACCCGTTGATAGTCGCCACACTTGCCTGATTTAGCCTTGGTTAAACTAGAGCGCTCAACATAACCGGTGATCATATCTTCCGTCTCAATGCCGACAACATCAAAATCTTGTGTCTGCATCCACCGCAACACCTCTGCTACCTCTGCTTGCGACGACACAGCTTTTAGAGGTTCTGCCACATATTCAATTGTAATGTTGTTCTCAAATAAACTTCGCAGGTCTTGCGATCGCGATTTTAGATGTTTCATCTGCCTCTAGCCATCAGACTCAGCAGGATAAGTATTTCATTTCAGACTACTTTTTTTCAGTGCAAGCTTTGAACTTATCATTTGAGATGAATCTGTGCAATAAATTCTGACTTTTTGGTTCACAAAACTTCAAGCGCCCAGACTTCTAGAGCCTGAGCGCTTGAATAATAGGTTGCAGAGAAACTTCTGCGAAGTAGTTAAATTAAGCAGGCATCATCTGCATAGAGCGACAGGCTTCTGCACACTTGCGACAGGCGGCGGCACATTCCATCATTTTGGAATCATCACTCATTTTTTCACAAGCCATTGCACAGCGATCGCACATTTCCGCACATAGCATACAAGTGCGTCCCATGAATTCAGAACCACCCATCATCATATTCATACACATCATGCACATCTCAGAGCAATCCCGCATCATGCCCATCATGCTCGTGTCCATATGCTTACCACCTTTGCTCATGCAGTAAGTCATAGTTTCCATACACATTTTGTGACATTCCATGCAAGCATTCATGCAGGTTTGCATTTCAGAGGTCATGGATTCAGTCATCATCATCATCATAAGAAAACTCTCCTGATTTTTTGATGCTTCAATACCGTCCTTTTTAGGACTTACTTATAACAATAATCGGAGATTTTAAAGTGGTCAATAGAAGTTTTTATATCAATTTTTTAAGTCATTAATTCCGATAAGTTTACCGTAATTAATTAACAATCACACATAAATTAGTAAGGTTTTTCGGCAAATTATTGACAGTCAAAGTTTTTAATTTACGGTTACAAGCTGGAGATTGTTTTCATTGGTCAGAATTGTATCTAATTGGTGAATCTAGAGCTATCTTATAGCCGCAAATAATGTCACTTTTCTTTAAAAAGCAAGGTTACAAAAATGTTTTTAACATTATATTTTTTTTTAAAAAATTGCATTTATCTAAAGATAGATATTTATGAATAGATTTAAGAAAACTGTTTTTTAGTTATTTATAAACAGATGTCTCTCACCTATGCTCATCTTTAAATTAGATTCATCGGAAAACTCAGGACAAATAGTTAAAATGCACAAAACCTATAAAACTATCGTAGTATACTAATTTTTTTCTTTTCAGAAATTTAGGCTGTTAGTTTAGTCAAAGTTTTGGGCATTATATGGATATTACTCATATTTGTCATCCCAATAATCAATCCTACTCAGGATTGATAAAGACAGGGGTAAAGCAGGATGACGCTGGCTCAACGAGCGATTAAACTGTGGGTAATGTCAATCATTTGTGGCTAAAAGCGACACATAAATAAAATTAATGACATTGTTAATTATCCCTAAAGTCTAATCCTGCTATAGAAAAATACTTATGACAGTGCATCAACGTAGTGTTGGGGAGACCGCTGATTTAATTATTGGTGTTCACAACCAAGAAAATCACCAATTACAACCCAATTCTGCCCCTGTGGGTGCTCTTGCCAGAAGAAAAGGAACTATTTCGACGTTTCTTGCTCCCCTGACTCAAGATACTTTTAAACAAGTTGTGACTGAGGTCGAGCAAAAGTTACAGATTGTCCATCAAACCCTGTCAATGTTAGATTCTCATGGGTTTGAAACAATCCTGCAAGAAATGTTGCACTCTATTACCCTTAAAACTGGGGAATTATTGGGAGCCGACAGGACAACTATATTTTTGTTAGATGAAGAAAAACAAGAATTGTGGTCAATTGTCGCTGAAGGAGAAGGCGATCGCTCACTAGAAATTCGCATCCCAGCTGATAAAGGGATTGCTGGTGAAGTCGCAACATTAAAACAAGTAGTTAATATACCCTTCGATTTTTATAACGATCCACGTTCGATATTTGCCCAAGCACAAGAAAAAATCACTGGCTACCGCACTTACACAATGCTGGCTTTGCCACTGTTAAGTGAACATGGGCGGTTAGTAGCAGTAGTACAATTACTAAATAAATTAAAATCACCACAAAATATTAACGCCTCACTAGCAGAACGCATTGATACTATAGGTTTTACTCACAAAGACGAACAATTATTTCAGGAATTTGCCCCTTCAATTCGCTTGATTTTAGAATCGTCGCGCTCTTTTTATATGGCGACGCAAAAACAAAGAGCAGCGGCGGCTTTGATGAAGGCGATTAAATCTTTGAGTCAAAGCAATCTGGACTTAGAAGATACCCTGAAGCGAGTAATGGATGAAGCCAAGGAACTGATGAATGCTGATCGCAGTACTCTTTGGTTAATCGATCGCGATCGCCATCAATTGTGGACGAAAATTACTCAAGATGATGGTTCTACTAGGGAGTTACGAGTCCCTATAGGTAAAGGTTTTGCTGGTATGGTAGCTGTATCTGGCAAAACCCTAAATATTCCCTTTGATTTGTATGATCATCCAGACTCGGAAACAGCTAAACAAATTGACCAGCAAAATGGTTATCGTACCTGTAGTTTATTGTGTATGCCAGTGTTTAATGCCGATCAAGAATTGATTGGTGTGACACAGCTGGTAAATAAAAAGAAATCCGGTGATTTTCCAGCTTACAATCCAGCTACTTGGCCAAAAGCTCCTGAATGCTTCCAAGCTAGTTTTGACCGCAACGACGAAGAGTTCATGGAAGCTTTTAACATTCAAGCGGGAGTGGCGCTGCAAAATGCACAGTTGTTTGCCACAGTCAAGCAACAAGAACAAATGCAGCGAGATATTTTGCGGAGTCTTTCTAATGGCGTAATTTCTACAGATAAAACTGGGTTAATTATCGCCGCTAACGAAAGTGCTAAACGCCTTTTAGGGATAGAAACAGAAGACCGTTTGGAAGGTAAATTAATTAGTGATGCGATCGCTATTAAAGAAGGCGACTTTAGTAAATGGTGTCAAGATGCCTTACATGCGAATGACCTCAAACGCCGCCAGCAGTATTATCCTGATCGCACACTTGTAAATACTGACACTGAACAGCACAGTATTAATTTATCAATTAATTCCATTGCTGATGCCAGCGACCAACAGCAAGTAAGAGGCGCACTGGTGGTGATGGAAGATATTAGCGATGAAAAACGCCTCAAGAGTACGATGTACCGCTACATGACCCAGGAATTAGCGGAAGAATTACTGAAATTGGATGATGCGAAACTTGGAGGCGATCGCAAGGAAGTTTCGATTTTATTTTCTGATATTCGCGGCTACACCACTTTGACAGAAAACCTGGAAGCGGAAGAAGTAGTGAGTATGCTGAATGAATATTTTGAATCAATGGTAGAGGCAGTTTTTAAACATAAAGGTACTCTCGATAAATACATCGGCGATGCCATTATGGCTGTGTTTGGTTCCCCTCTACCTTTAGAAGAACACGCTTGGATGGCGGTACAAACATCCGTTGAAATGCGCCACCGTTTACACGATTTTAACCAACGTCGTTACGCAGCTAATAAACCTAAAATTAATATTGGTATTGGGATCAATTCAGATACAGTCATTAGTGGAAATATTGGCTCAAGTAAGCGAATGGAATTTACTGCCATTGGTGATGGTGTTAACTTGGGTTCACGCTTAGAAAGCGTCAGTAAACAGTATGGTTGTGACATCATCCTTAGTGATAATACTTTTAAACCATGCCAAGAATATATTTGGGCAAGAGAATTAGATTACATTCGCGTTAAAGGCAGAAATGAGCCGGTATCGATATATGAATTAGTAGGTTTACGTTCTGATCCAATTCAGAGCGAAAAAATGTCAGTCATCGAACACTATCACAAAGGTCGTGAATACTACCTCAAGCGTCAGTTTACCTATGCTAGGGCTGAATTTGCGAAAGTTTTAGCATTTGACAACCAAGACAAAGCCTCGATGTTACATCTTCTGCGTTGTCAGCATTGGTTACAGTCACCACCAACCATTTCAGATTGGGATGATGGAGTATGGACATTTAATGAGAAGTAATTAGGAAAGTAATCGGACAGAATTAATCACACACATTTTTTCCTGTAACCTGTAACCTGTAACCTGTAACCTATCTCCATCTATCGCCAAAAGCTACGAAAACCAGGTCGGAAAGCTGAGTCACCACTACTGTAAAAATGCAGTCGTCCAAATCCTAGAAATTGACCGTGGGATTTTTCTCCTGGCGGAAAAGCTGTAACTCCAAACAGATACGCACCGCCACTGCTTGGATTTTGCCAGGGTTTGAGACCAACTGTAATTGTTTTGCCTGGAGACACAGGTTGGTCAAATGTGAGAGTGACAGTTCGTGTTTTGCGATCGCGAGTTACATTTTGTAATCCGATCTTTTGTCTTTTGCTGGAAGGCTTACCTTCAAAAGCAACACTTTTGTTCAAATCATAGTCAATATTATCAAATCCGTCGTTCTGGTTAATCGTTAGACTTTGTAGTGGTTCTCCGGCATTTTCTGGCAAGCTGATGGTAAAGTAATATGTCGCACCCACAGCATAAACCGCGTTGTAGGTAGTGATTGCATCAAGTAAACGCGGTGGTTGTGCAAAATACACTGTGCCATCTCGTAATTGAATTGCATAACTCTGTGGCAGGAGATACCCCATAGTTAGGGTTATGCTGGCGATCGCTGCACCTAACAATATTCTAGGACGCATGACTTTTACTGAATAATTACTTAATTAATATTGTATATTGAGTGCGTCAAGACTGCATTGTTTCAGTAGTACTCGGTGCTGAATTACTACAGCAACATATGTTCTTATTCCAGGTATCTCACTAGTTTAATTTTGCAAGTAAACTTATTTTTTACTTTTCTTTACATTTTTGTTACTAATTTTATCATCATAGTTCACACTAATTTGTAAATGTTAATTGATATTTGTTGTCAAAGTAACTATTTAAGTTAGACACTAAGAGTATCAAGATAAGCAATTATTTCATATCATGAATACCCTTTCTACAGTTGAATTTAAGTGGTCAATTTGGCAACCCGCCATTCTATTGACCTTGGGCTTTTGGCTAGGTGCTAGTCTAGTTTTAGATTGGGTAATTATGCCTAGCCTTTATCTTTCTGGGATGATGAACGAAGCTAGTTTTACAACAGCTGGCTATGCAATTTTTTGGAATTTTAATCGCATCGAATTGTTATCTGCTGCCGTAGTTTTAACTGGTGTATTGGCTTTAAGTAAAACCAAAACATACTGGCATCCTAATACCATTGTTTTCGCTATTGCATTGCTAACTATATCTCTGCTAGAAACTTATTTCTTGACTCCACAAATGTGTGCAGCAGGAGTTCATCTCAATATGTTTGACGAAGTTGCAGTTCCAGCAACCATGAATTTACTGCACGGTGGTTACTGGGTGTTAGAAATTCTCAAACTTATGACTGGTGGGATATTGTTAAATCAATGTTGGCGGATGCAGGCTGAATAATGGAATGATTAAGGCTGACGCACAGACGCGGTGATTATTGTTGATGCAGATGCCAAAATCATGCCGCAATTATGCGACATCAACTGTTTTATCATTAGATATCTACCAGTCTTAAAGAAAAGCTTAAATCTAAGGCAAAGGCGCAAAGATTAACTATAGTTTTTACGCCTTTTTAATGTATATAAATGAGAGATTTACGGGATCTGTTCAGAATCTTGTGATTCTTCGTTGTTAAAAAATAATAGACGTAAGGCCAGGATTGCAAAACCAACAGCCGCGATCGCTTTTAATATCCGTGTAGGTAATAATTCTGATACGGCTCCCCCTGCTAACGCACCTAAGAAGCTTGTCAATAGCAGTGCGCCTGCTGTGCCAAAAAATACAGCCTTCTGAGATTGACCACGACTTGAAAGCGCGATCGCGGCTAACTGGCTTTTGTCACCTAATTCTGATAAAAAGACTGTAATAAAGCTTAGTCCTAAAAGATGCCAATCCATAATATTTGGGAGTAAGGAATAGGGAATGGTGAAGACTGTTAATTAACCGTGCAGTACATCCCAAAACAGGGTGAGGGAAATCAACAGCAACATCAACCCGGCTGATTTGTCTAAGGTTTTGGGACTGAAGCGCTTAGATACCCAACTACCCAAAAGGACACCTAGTAGACTGCTTGTAATTAATGCTGCTCCTGAACCTAGAAATACTACCCAGGGTGAATGAGACTCTGCACTCATTAATAGGGTTGATAGCTGGGTTTTATCACCAATTTCTGCGAGAAAGATAGTAACGAAAGTAGTAGCGAATACAGCAACAACTGATTCCGGCTTTTTAGAACTATCAGTAACTACCGGCTGAACTGGCTCAAGAATTGTAGTAGCTAGATGGGATTGAGAACTTTCTGTTGGTTCTGGCTGGCTTATATTCTCAGTTATGCCAAAAAGGGTGACAGGTGCAGAGTCAAGTTTCACAGGCAGTAGTTTTATTCCTAGATAATTTTCATATTTTTCTCATTTTCTCAGATAGTTGTCATAAATTGCAACTGTACTGCAAAAAATCCCCTGTTACTATCACGGTCACTACCAATAGCTGTTTAGATGAGAACTAACTTCACATAAGTTTAAATACCCACAGCTTTGTCGAAACGCAACATTTCCAGAGAGCGATCGCCATATACCCCTTCAATTTGTTGGCGACAGCAATCTATAGCAAAATCATTAAGTTCTTCTGGCTCAATACCATACATATCCTGAAATGCTTCTGTTTCTACGCGACAGAAACGCGGACGGTTCGGGTAAATCTGGCATTCTCTTGTATTATGGTCGAAATTAATGCACCATCCGCCTTCACCCACCATACTTAGGTAAAGTTCCAATTCTTCTGGTGAAAGATACTCGTCTATATCAGGGCGATCTGCTGGGTCTAGATTACAGCAGGCTCCACATTGCTTGACACATTGCCATGTTGCCATTTTGTATTTTTTCCTATAATTTTGTTAAGTAAATTAAAAATAGCAGGCCGTTGCCGGATATGATCAAATGCGGGTTTTGCAACTGATTGATTATCGTATGTTTTAAGATAATTGGGAGGAAAGAAAAAATGTTTGACGGTATAATCACCACTTTCACAAGTATCAACTGGGAAGTCATTTTCCAACTACTCTCTGTAGCACTAATTGTCATTGCTGGCCCTGCTGTAATTTTTGTCTTGGCTTTTCGCAACGGCAACCTGTAAGAGTGCTAAGTGCTGAGTGTTGAGTGCTGAGTTGAAATATCAGTATTCATGACTCAGCATTTACAGCAGATTTAGGGTAAATTAGGTACAAATGTTACTGAAAAGTAATATTCTAAGGAACTTCCAACCCTGTTCCCTGTTCCCTATTCCCTGTTCCCTGCTTTATGTATGATAATGCTTGCAGTGCTGCTTGGATAATTGAGTCATACTGTGGTTGAGATAGATCAACCTCTATAGCCTCTTCACGACTTGTTCCTAGTAGACCGATTGTATTTTCTGGCTGCATGACTAAAACTTTGCCTTCAGAATTTTTAATTCTTAGTTCTGGTAAAAAATTATCTTGGTAAATTCCACAAGTGTACTGACGTTGCTTGTGCTGAAAATTTGTTCTGAGTGGCTGGGATGGCGAAGTATAAAAAATTTGGGAAGATGCTGTTGTTAACCTCACGCCTAACAATTCTAATTCAATCGAAGTTTCACCGTTAAAAGTATTTTCGCGCAACTTGTAAGCGACATCTACTCGCTGTGGTAGAGGGAAGTAATCACGCCAACGCCAAGCGATCGCCTTAATTGTATGCTGTTGATCATCGATAGTTTGAGCTAGTGTCACTTTGATACCACTTTTACCAATATTTTTCTGTTCTATCACTTGCACATTAGGTGTCCAAAATATTGGGTCGGGGTTGTCGATACCGCAAGGATGGAGCGCATTTAGCTGTTGGAAAAGTTCGTGATTGATTTGATTCAAACTAGCTTGAGCATCAATTTTTAGAAGTGGTTTGAGGTGTTGCGGTTCTAAGCACTGGTTGGCAAAATCAATTAAACGCGATCGCACCGCCTGTAAATTCTCAGATGCGAAAGAAAATCCTCCTGCGGCTTTGTGTCCGCCAAACTTACCTAATAAATCGTGACAGTATTCTAAAGCTGCAAACACATGAAACTCAGGAATTCCCCGTGCAGAACCGCGAATGTGTCCTTCATCCTCACAAGTACCAATGAATACAGGAACACCGTAGCGTTCTACCAAGCGGGAAGCAACAATACCAATTACACCATGATGCCAATTAGGTTGAACAACAACTAATACCCTGTCATTTGGTAGAGATGTAACATATTGCGTTTCTACATAAGCGATCGCTTCTTGTTCAATTTCCTCACACATTTGCTGACGACTGGTGTTTGTTTGTTCACACTGCATTGCTCTTGTCAGTGCAATTCCCATATCATCTGTAGTTAGCAAATCAATCACAGTCTGCGGATCACCAATTCGACCAACAGCATTAATCCTCGGCCCCAAACGAAAGCCGATATCTTCTGGCTTTAGCGACTTGGAAGAG
>NZ_JADEXZ010000024.1 GCF_015206815.1 Fortiea sp. LEGE XX443 | reverse complement strand
CCTTTTAATTGCTGTGCAGTTTCCTTCAACAAATGCTTTAGTGAATCTGTTAATTCCATTGACACCTATGCACATCCAAAATCGAATCATCATTGAATTTACTACAAAAAGGGAAGGGAAAGGTTGCTAACGGCAACCTTTCCCTTCCCGCCACCAGAATGATTATCATTTTCATAAGTTGTATACTTTATTCTCTGGAAGTCCCTGAGTTAAAAGTGCTGAGTCACATACCTTTTAAATTTCACTCTAGTGGTATTTAAAAGCTAACCTAATTCTTAGTTGGTTATTACTCAGCACTCAGCACTTTTTCCTTTAAAAGCGGAATTCTGTACCGACTTTTAGCTTGTTAGTATTTAAGCGCGGAGATGCAAGTAAGGAAGTATCATAAGGATTAGGTAAATCTGGTGTGCGAAGATAGGGGTCATTACCAACTTGCTGAGTCATCACATCTCGATAGAGAGTGTTTATTAACTCAGCATCACGAGCAATTTCATTTTCTGGAAAAGAATTGCGAAAACCGGAACCACTACCGAGAAAATTTTGGATTTGACGCTTAGGGGTGTTATTTTCGTAAAAATTGCGATCGTGACGAAAATAAGCTCGCTCAAATGCTTCATTAGCTGTCTCATAATTGGGTGTTTCTGTCTCCGCAGATGCTACGGAGGGAAAAATTAAACCAGTAGCTAAAAGCACTAAAAGACCACCAAAGGCTTGAAACTTTATACCCACTTCCTTAACTCCTGAATTTTGAGCAAATCTTAACTTATGCTTAATTTCAGAACTCTGATGAGTTCAACCTTTGGTGTAGCATAACTTCTAATCATTTGTAATGACGTATTCTACTGAAACCCTTACCCAGGCTGATATTTGGGCAGCCACTCCTGACTTAGCCACTCTGCGCCATAAGCTATTAGACTTGTTTTGCCAACTCGCCTATCAAGAAGGTGATTTTGTGCTTTCTTCAGGGCTGCGTAGTTCTTATTACATTAATAAAACACAGGTAACACTCCACCCCCAAGGTGCTTTAGCTGTTGGACGCTTAATATTTCCCCTACTACCTGCGGATACTCAAGCTGTAGCAGGTTTAACATTAGGGGCAGACCCCATTGTGACAGCAGTAAGCGTGGTTTCTGTTTATGAAAATAGACCAATACCCGCACTAATTATTCGCAAAGAAGCCAAAGGTTACGGAACGAAAGCTTATATTGAAGGCCCAACTTTGCCAGAAGGTGCAAAAATCGTAGTTTTGGAAGATGTCGTGACTACTGGACAATCTGCATTAAAAGCGGTGAACCGTCTTCAAGAAGCAGGTTATGTCGTCGAAGAAATAATTGCACTAGTAGACCGCAAGCAAGGAGGTGCAGAACTGTACCAGTCTGTTGGTTTAAAGTTTAAAGCGCTGTTTGAGATTGAAGAAGTTCAACAAAGGTATCGGGAATTAGCAGGTTAAGGCTCAATACAGTTCAGTTAACAGATTTCTAGTTGATCGTGTCGGAAAAACCAAGAATTGGGGGATTCTCCCCCATACCCCCGATTGGGGGCATTCTGCCGCCCTCATACCCTCTACAGAAGGGTTGATCTGTTTAGGCGGAAGTTTCGATTTTTTCTTAAGTGAACCGTATTGGGTTAAGATTTTAATCGCAAAATTTTGATAAAAACGGCTGTTACGTATACACGGATAGGGGTGTAAAGCTTTTGAACACTTCCACCCCTATACCTTAGCTTTTGTGTAATCATCTTAGGCGATCGCTCTAGTTTTTTGTTTCATCAATCGCTTTCATCAGTTCATCTTTGGTCATATTGCTACGACCTTTGATATTTAGTGATTTTGCCTGTTCATATAACTCCTGCTTTGACGTTTCTTTGTGAGATTCATGCTCAACTTCCGCCATCGCCTTTTCAATAGCCGGAGTCCACTCAACCTGCTGCTTACCTTCTTTTGAAGCTTTTTCTTTACTTTGCTCTGCTTCTTGCTTTTCTGCGTCGCTCAACTTATCCCAAACTGCTTTTGGCAGATAGCGCTTAGTCACTCCATCTTCGCGGGCGCGGTCTTCACCTTCTTGAGTTTGCCAGTCTTGTTCTGACCATTTTTCTAATGATTGTGCCGCTTCGTCTTTGTCTGCTTTTTTGTAGCCACCGCCTTTTTTTTCATATTCTTTGACTAGCAGCTGACTCTTGCGTGCAGACCACTGGCCAGGTTGACCACCTTTATCAGATTCGAGAATTTCTTCTTTGAGTTGGCGGCGTAACTCCGGGTCGGTGTACTTTTGGTCGTAATTATCCTCAGCCATTTTGTCGTCAGTTAAAATCCAAATAAATTGTGCTTGGCTTTTACTGTTTTGATCCTAGGTGCGTAATCTATGGTTGAACTCTACCAGAGGTTGAAATAAATTCCTAAATTTCTTGTTAAGAATGTTCACAGTTACCCCCTAAGCTTAATTCTTCTAGTAGAGGATAGAACTCACTAGAAATACATATACTGCAATTACCAAGCAATGAATTTATCAGTCCATAGTTTCACAGCAACTATGGGCTTTTTTTTAGTTTTTACCTATCTTGATTTCGGCATATTCCCAAAGAATTGGTAGCCCTTTAATACCTCTTCAGGCTGCAAATAATTAATTCTGACGGTAGATTAGCTGCAAATATTGAACCTGTTAATCTGTAATTGTTAGAGAGAACATTAAGCAAAAGAAAACAAAAAAATGAACATTCTTGCTTGGATTATCTTAGGTCTAATTGCTGGTGCTATTGCTAAAGCTATCTACCCAGGTCATCAAGGCGGCGGCATTTTGGGTACAATTTTGTTAGGTATCATAGGTGCATTTATTGGTGGTAGCCTAGGAGTATTCTTCAGTACGGGAACTTTTGCCCTAGCTGCTCCTAGTCTTAGTATCCCAGGTATTTTAGTGGCCGTTCTGGGTGCTATTGTCGCTGTTTTCTTGTGGAACTTGCTAACTCGTAGTAGTGCTGCTTAATAGATGTAACTGCGTTTAACTTATAGTAAGCTTCAGGGAAGATTTGTTTGGTATTTTATCCCTGAATTTATTTAAAAAAATAGCGTCAGTCTGAAAGTAGGCTGACGCTATTATGATGTTTAGACATATTGAAATGAAGTAGAAAGTTTTTGTCTGTTTCTGTCTCCACTTTTGCTCAAATAGTTAAAGTCGAGTTTAAGAAACAGAGGTTCTAAATTCTTCATTAAATTAATTCTTTCTGTTGTTGATAACGCAATTTAAATTGCTGTTGCTGTTGTTTATGATCCACGATCGCTTCAGGGTAGCCGACAGCACGACGTTCTAGAGGTGTAATTTTACCAGTAACTAAATATTCAGTATCGATAGACCGCAATTCCGGCAACCATTGGCGGATGTATTCGCCATCTGAATCAAATTTCTGTGCTTGACTGGCAGGGTTGAAAATCCGCACGGGTTTGGGGTCCATACCGCTAGAAGCACTCCATTGCCAGCCACCATTATTAGCAGATAAATCGCCGTCAATGAGCTTTTGCATAAAATATTTTTCGCCCATTTGCGGACTGATGAGCAAGTCTTTGGTTAGGAAACTAGCAACAATCATCCGACAGCGGTTGTGCATCCAGCCGCTTTCATTTAGCTGGCGCATGGCTGCATCTACTATGGGGTAGCCTGTTTTGCCTTCACACCAAGCTTGGAAATGTGCTTCGTTGGTTTCCCAGGGGAAGTTTTTGAAGGCATCGCGGTAAGCACCTTCCGCCAATTCGGGGAAATTATACATGGCGTGTTGATAAAATTCTCGCCAAGCTAGTTCTTGTTGCCAGGTGCGGATACCGGCTGCGGCTTCTTCACTGCGGCTATTTTCTTGCGCTTCTGTTGTGGCTTGCCAAACGGTGCGAATACCAATTACGCCAAATTTTAAAGCGGCACTCAGTTGTGATGTGCCGTCTATTGCGGGGAAGTTGCGCTGTTCTTGGTATTCGGTAATGGCTTTAGCAGTAAATTCTGCTAATCTTGCTTGGGCAGCTGCTTCTCCTGGTAGGAGAATTAAGCCACCATCCCAAATAAATCCTAAATCTTTGGCGGTGGGTAATGCGATCGCGCCTGCATCTTTGGCAATTTCTTGTTCGGCTGGTGTTAATCCTTCCGCAGTTTGTAAGGTTTCCACTGGTTGCGCTTTTGGTTTGCTGCTCCAATTTTTCCAAAAGGGAGTATAAACCGTGTAAGGGGTGTTATTCCCTGAGAAAATTTCTCCTGGAGAGTGGAGGATTTGATCCCAATTTTCGTTGAGGAATTCAATGCCATTTTCTTGGAGTGCATCAATTATAGTGCGATCGCGGACTTGGGAATAGGGTTCCACATCCCAATTCCAAAATACGGCTTTGGCATTCAACGCTACAGCCAAAGCGGGAATTGCTTGGATGGGTTCAGCATGAAGAATCAAAAGTTGGCTACCAATTTGGGCATATCGCTCCTGTAATGCCTGTAAGCAGCCAATCATGTATTGTACTCTGACAGGGGCAATATCATCACCTTCGAGAATATGGCGATCGAGGCAAAATACACCCACCACTTTGGGACTCTGATTTCTAGCCGCAGTTAATCCGGTGTTATCAGAAATGCGTAAATCACGGCGATGCCAAAACAGAATTAACTCAGACATTCCATACCTGTTATAGTTCACTCGTACTATGCTAAATCCTAGCAGTACTATTGAACATTATTTTGAAGAATGCAGGATAAAGATATGTACTGCTAAGAGAATATTTGAAAAAAGTGGGAAATAAGTTGATTAAATCTTATTTCTTCTAGGCATCTTGGCAATTTAATTAGAAAAAGTTATCGAAATTACCTATATGTCACAGATTTAGAGTTAAGCCTGTCAATCTAAAAGACGCTCCTGCGTCGCTAACGCAAATCTAAAATCCAAAATTGATTGACCTTTATTTATTGTGCCAAATACGTAAGTCATAAAAAGAAATCGCCATTAAAAAATATTTAATAGTTGCCATAGATTGATTCCAGACTGTATTATGTAGCTTTTATAACTTGAGTACTTATGTTTAATTTAAAAAATATTGTAGAACTATCGTTTTTACTAAGTTTGGTTATGTAAACTAAAGAATAAAAAATTACATTTTTGAGCTACGGAAGCACTATCAAGCCGACAATCAATTAGATTTATTTTTTGACTCAACAGATCCTCTATTCTGCTTTTGACAATAAAATGAGTTTGACTACCAAAAAATTAGATAAATCCTGCTGAAGCACCTATTCATTTATTCCCCAAGCTATGCACACTTTACATTTAATAAGAAACTTGTTATTTTTGAGAGTATATTTGCTTGATCCTCTATTTAATCTTAATTACTGATATTTAACGCCAAATTTCTACAGTTAACTTTTGCTACCTTGTTCTCACGTCAAGAATCTACATTTAATTGACGAATTAACTATGCGATTACAAGATCAGCTAATTACTTTGCCGACTTTATACCATCTGATTAATCGTTATCCTTTAACGATTAGCCCTGATAGTTATGTAGTCGATGCGATTATCTTAATGAGTCGTAAACAAAATCAAAATTGTTTACTGACAAGCTTAAATACATCGTTAGAAGTTAACATCTGTAATCAGCAGGAAAATAGTTGCATTTTGGTAGTAGAAGCGGGATATTTATTAGGGATAATCACCGCTAAAGATGTAGTAAATATCATTGCAGATAGGATAGATATCAGCCAAACAAAAGTGGCTGAGGTGATGGTCACAGAATTAATTACTCTCAGCCAAAGTCATGCGACAGATATATTCACAGCTTGGTTACTGTTGCGGCACTATCAAATTAGCTATTTGCCCATTGTGGACAATCAAGGACAATTAACAGGAATTGTCACTGATAGTGTTTTACTGCAAGCTTTTAACCGCGACATAATACTTAGTATCAAAACAGCATTGCAGCAACCACAAAATAATTTCCGCAAAATTAATGGGATCAGTTGTCGCATTCACAATCATCTCCAGAAAGGAATTGAACCCAAATCAGCTACGTTCGGACAAACTCATCAAGAACTTCAGCAAACCCGTAAAAAACTTCAGATGATAGAAGAAAAACTGCACCAAACTCATGGTGAGTTAGAAAAGCTAGTGGCTGAAAACGAACTGTTACAACAAAAAATTGTTGAGTACCAACAGGCTGAGGAAGCTTGGAAAAATAGAGAACAGCTTTATCAAGCAGAAAAAGAAGCAGCAGTGCAGGAAAGCGAGGCGAAATTTCGTCATTTTGCGGAGAATATACAATCGCTGATTTGGTGGGAAGATCCCCAAACAGGGAAATTTGTATACGTTAATCCGGCTTATGAAAAAATTTGGGGTCGTTCTTGCGAAAGTTTGTACGAAAAACCACTGTCGTGGATGAATGCTGTACATCCAGACGATTGCGATCGCGTCCATCAGATGGTGAGACAATGTGTAGCTGGAGAGTCTACCGATATCGAATACCGCATTTTGCGCCCTGATGGATTGGTGCGTTGGATTTGGGATCGCACCTTGGCAATCCGCGATGAACAGGGAAATATTCGCTACTATGCTGGAATTGCTGAAGATATCACCGATCGCAAGCACACAGAAGAATCATGGCGCGAGAGTGAAGCCAGACTTAGTTTAGCGCTAGAAGCTGCTCATATGGGTATTTGGGACTGGAATCTCCAGACTAATGAAACCCTTTGGTCTGCCAATATGGGATTACTGTATGGTTTACCTAACGGTACTTTGTGTCCTACCCCTGAAGACTTTCTGCTGTTAATCCATCCTGAAGACCGAGAAGCTTTTACTCAGGCTGTGACTCGCACTATTGAACAAGGAACTAAATTTATTATCGAATATCGCGCTGTTTGGCCGGATGGTAGCATCCACTGGCTAAATTCCATAGGTCAGGTCTACTACAGCGACAACAGTCAACCAATTCGGTTAATTGGTACAACCAGAGACATTTGCAAACGCAAACAAGCTGAACAGAAAATTTTAGAACAAGCCGCTTTACTCAATATTGCCACGGACGCAATTTTAGTGCGAAACTTCCAAAACCAAATTCTTTTCTGGAATCAAGGTGCTGAACGTCTGTATGGTTGGTTAAGTCAGGAAATTTTGGGTAATAATTCTGATGAATTTTTATTTAAACAACCTTCGCCAACAATTTCACTGGCTATAGAACAAGTAATTGAGAGTGGTTTTTGGCACGGCGAATTACATAAAGTTACCAAATCAGGCAAAAATATTATCGTCGAAAGTCGCTGGACACTCATGCGGGATGATACAGGACAACCAAAATCTATCTTGATTGTTGACACTGATATTACCCAAAAGAAACAATTAGAAGAACAGTTTTTCCGCACCCAAAGATTAGAAAGCCTCGGTACTCTTGCGGGTGGTATTTCTCATGATTTGAACAACATTTTGACACCAATTTTAGCAGCAGCCCAAATATTACAACTGAGATTTCCGCAAAACAAAGAGCGCTATTATCAGCTAATGGCGATTATCGAAAGTAATGCTAAACGTGGTGCAGATTTAGTTAAACAAGTGTTGTCATTTGCGCGAGGGTTTAAAGGAGAGCGCACGATTATTCTGATTAAGCACTTAATTTCAGAAATGCTCCTGCTGGCCAAACAAACATTTCCTAAATCTATCGAATTTGCGATCGCCATTCCCGACAATCTGTGGGCTATTTCTGGAGATATTACCCAGTTACATCAAGTGCTGATGAATTTGGTAGTTAATGCTCGTGATGCTATGCCAGATGGCGGTACAATCAAAATCTCCGCTGAAAATAAAGCTATTGATGAAGCCTACGCCAAGATGAATCTTGATGCTCAAGTCGGAAATTATATCATGATCACTATTGCGGATACTGGTATTGGGATGGCTCCAGAAATATTAGCGAAAATTTTTGAGCCATTTTTCACGACAAAAGAAATTAGTACAGGAACAGGATTAGGTCTTTCAACGGTGCTAGGTATTATTAAAAGTCATGGTGGTTTTATTAATGTGTCTAGCAAAGTCGGCAAAGGTAGCAAATTTAAGCTGTTTTTACCAGCCATAGAAAGTAGCCAAGCACTAACAGTCGAAAACCTAGCAGTACCTTTAGGAGAGGGAGAATTGATTTTAGTCGTAGATGATGAGGCACAAATTTTGGAAATTGCTACCATCGTCCTCGAAAACTACAACTACAAAATTTTGACTGCTAGTAACGGTATTGAAGCGATCGCACTTTACGCCCAGTACAAACAGCAAATCAAAGTCGTGTTGATGGATATGATGATGCCAGAAATGGATGGAATTACTGCCATTCGCACTCTGCAAAAAATGAATCCACAAGTGCAAATCATTGCTTGCAGTGGGCTTAACCCCCATGAAGGTTTGGCAGAAATTGCCAATGCAAATGTTCAGCTAGTTTTACCAAAACCTTTTACGGCTCAAGACCTATTGAACAGTTTACAGCACGTCTTGAAAAACCAAAACTAGACTTTTTGAACAATCTTCAAGTATTCTCTAAGTCTCTACTCAATGATTTCATCATATTGATTAGTATCATCTTCCTCTAATTCTTTCATCTCTGTAAATACATCAGCTAAAGTTTTTGTATCTAGCCATTGATGACGTTCTTTCGTGTAGTCTCCTTTACCGGGATTGAAATATTGAATAAATCGAATAGTATCGGCAACTCCCAGAGAATTCATTAAGGCATCATAGCCCTGTTTGATAATTTCATTTTGTGTTTTCATCATTGCTTTCCTCTGTTTGTATTACTTCTACCAGCCATTGAACAGGGTTATTAATCTTAATTTTAATTAATGGAGATTCTTTTTGGGCTTTTTTGAAGAGTCTGTCATCTGTCGTGAGAAATATATCAGCGTTACTTCTTTCGGCGCTGGCAATGTGGGTGGCATCATAGCTAGAGAATCCCAGTTTTTGAAGTTCTCCTGATCTTTCTTCAATAAAGGTACTATAAATAACTTTTATTTTAGCAATAGAGAGTAGTTTTTTGACATTTTGTAGTCTTTCTAAATCCAATGTTTGATTTAATTCAGCGATTAAAGCACTGCTGTTGATAAGTATCCAATTCGCTGATTGACATTGACTTAGAATTGTCATAACAGCTTGTGTTTCTAAATAAATACGGGATTGTGTCTGGTCATCAAATGGACGATTCAAACAACAAGCATCAAAATATATCTTATATTGTTTACCCATGTGCCACAATTACTAATTACGAATTACTAAAGACATAATATGGCAAAAGAGATAGAGCGAAAATTTTTAGTTAAAGGAGATAGTTGGAGAGAACTGGGTGTAGGTAGTGTGTATCGTCAAGGATACATTGCTACTCAAAATGCAGTTACAGTCAGAGTTCGCATTGCTAACAACCAAGGTTATCTCACAGTTAAAGGGCCAAGTGTCAATTATTCTCGGTCTGAGTTTGAGTACGAAATTCCGGTTGCAGATGCTCAAGAAATGTTAGATACATTGTGCGATCGCCCATTAATTGAGAAAGTGCGATACAAGATAGAGTGGGGTGGTTTGATTTGGGAAATTGATGAGTTTAATGGTGCTAATCAAGGATTGATATTGGCAGAAGTTGAACTGAGTGATGAACAACAACAATTTGAATTACCAGAGTGGATTGGTGAAGAAGTTTCTAGCGATCGCAAATATTTCAACAGCAATTTAGCAAAATTTCCTTTTTCGCAATGGTAATAATAACAACATCACCTTTTACAAATCCTGCCATGCTGTCTCTTCTTCAGGTTTCAGCCAATCTTTTTGTAGTAAAAATTCACTTAAAAGGGTTATTTCTAATTTCTCTTGTTGGCGCTTATTCTGCAAAAATTGCAGAAAATCTAACACTTCTTGTAAGAGAGGTTCCGGTACTTTTTCAATTTCTTGTAGCAGTTGTTCTTTTATTGTCATGATAGGTGACTCAATTACAAGTTGTAACCCAACAAAATTTTACTTATGTTGGGTTATTTTACAGGAAGTTGTGCAGGTGAGTTTACTTAATGCTTGCAATTACCGTGGCCATGTTCATGCTCATGGTGATGACCACCGTGAGCGCAGCCTTGCAAATCCTTACTCATCAGGTCTTCACTCATTTCTTTGAAGGATTCGTCTACAGGCTTTAAGCCAATCCAAGCATCAAGTTTTTCGACTTCAAAACCGACTTCGCGGCGATCGCCTACTTGAATTAGAGGACGACGAATTAATAACGGATCTCGCAGCATCAACACCAAGGCTGTTTCTGCATCAACATTTTCAGGAACAATCTCGCCAGATTTTACCTTGGGTGCAGCACGATTAAACCATTCAGCTACGGAGCGATCGCCAAAAAATGACCGTAAACGCTCCATTGTCCAAGGTTCTGTTAATAAGTTGTAAGCAATCACCTCATGACCAGCAGCTGTCAGCAAAACTTTTTGCCTAGTACCATTTTTACAGCCTGGTTTTTCATAAAAAATTACTCTTACCATTGTGCTTGCTCCCAATCCATTGAATGGTTTAGGACTTACACAGCAAAGATTCCCCTCTATTTTTTGATTAAAACTTACGTGCAGTATGGGTAACTAAATCAAACTCAAATCTTTGTTGTGGATCAGTTTCGCCATAAATATTGAAAGTCACAGTCGGTTCATCACCTACTGCTTGCACGCTGTGAATTGCATCGGGAGTGAAGCTAATAATATCTCCTGGACACAAAATTACTTCTCCCGTGGCTGCAATTTTATCTGGTGATTTTGAGTCATCATTGCGCCGCCAAAAAGTATTTTTTTCTTGACCTTTTAACACCGCCACAACTCCCCAAGTTCCATGATTGTGAATGGTAGAAATTGTCCCTGGTGCAAAAGTTACTGTTTGGACAGTTAGAGGAAAACCCAATTCATCGTATAACAGAAGAACAGAAGTTCCTGTTTTAGAACAAGGCTCTAAATGTTGACTGAGTACCCAGTAGGAATTGACAATCAACCGTCTCACCAACATCCGAATTTCTGGTAGACGGATAGATTCATCCTCAACACCATTGAGAACATCTTCGACCTCAGTTAAAAAACGATAGAGGCGATAATTATCTCGTAATAAATCCCAAACTCTGGCAGATTTACAAGTTTGATACTGACCGTCTTTAGTAACTAGCCAATCCCTACCTTGCATAGTTTTTACAATGTATATCGAGAAGTGCCAGGCATAAGAAATACTGGTGGTGAATAATAAGAGGGTAGATTCTCAGGATAGGTGACTGGCGATAAAGGTATGGTAGAGGGGAGAGGATTTTCGGGAAGATTTGCTGTGGAAAGAGGTCTAACAAAAGAAAAAGAAAAACTCTTCATCATGGCTTGTAAATTTTGGCAGTTGAGTGTTGATAAGTACGTTTGTCATTTATCACTGACCGAAAGAACAAAATATGAAAGATAAAATTTCATACTTCATACTTTCTAATCATCTTCCTCGGCTGGACGTGTCAAAATATCCAGGAGAATACCAGCACCATAATCATTTTTAGAGTCAATTTCTTGAACTCTGATGCTGATTTCTTTAGCTTGTTCTAATTTTCCTAATTTAGCTAAAACCAAACCAGTCGCAGCATAAGCATTTAAGTACAATCTGATTTGATTTTCTTCCTTCCGATTAATCAGTATGGGTTTTAGCTGCTCCCAACTTTCAGGAAAATTTTCTGCTTTTTTAATTTTATCTAATAATTTCGATGTTGTTTGCAAAGCCAGAGAATAATTATTTTTGTAGTAAAAATATCTATAAGCTGAAACTAAAATGTCTACGTTATCTTCAGATGCAGCGATCGCTTGTCTCATGTAACTCTCTGATTCTGAATGATTATTCCAAGTATCAGCTGCTAATATGAGTAACTTTTTGACATTTTCTGGTACTTGAAACCACGAAAATCTATTGGTATCGACCATAAAAAGTATGAAGTATGAAGTATGAAAAGCGTAATGCACCATTTATTTGAGTGCGTTACGGCAAAGATAATTATTTTTGTTACTTTCAATAATCTTGTGCCGTAACACACCCTACTAACTTTTAAAACTGAGTGAGAATGTATAGCAAACTGAAGAGAACAATCCAAATGATATCTACAAAGTGCCAGTAAATTTCTGCCATTTCGATGCCGGTGTGTTTGGTGGCAGAATAATGACCGGGACGCTGCGATCGCTTTAACACTCCTAAAATCAATAACAGTCCCACGAAAACGTGCAAACCGTGGAAGCCTGTCATGAGATAAAAGCAGTTAGCAAAGATGTTGGCAGTCATGCCGTATCCTAGGGTCATGTATTCATAAACTTGACCAAGCAAGAAAAACGCTCCCATGATGGCGGTGATTTTGTACCATTTTTGCATTCCTGGGAGATCATTCTTTTTAATCGCCACGTCACCAAAGTGAATGACGAAACTGCTAGACACTAGAATGATGGTGTTAATTGTCGGGACAAGTAATTCTACTTCTGTTCCTTCTGGTGGCCATACATCTGTTACGCCGCGAAGAAATAAGTAAGTAGCAAAGAATCCTCCGAACATGAGAGATTCAGAGATGAGGAATGTTAACAATCCCCAGACTCGTAAATCTGGATGATGTTCTTCAGTGTGATGTTCGCTGGTGGCGATCGTCATATTTTTACTGGCTGAATTTTTGGGGAGGGGGAATTTTCACCTCTTCCTTGATTTTGAGGGAAGAGGTGTTTTTAACGCGGAGGTAATACATTTCGGTTAACATCTCCATCTTGTTCAGATCCCCCCAACCCCCCTTAAAAAGGGGGGGCTAATAACTCTCTTTTATCCTCTTTTTAAGGGGGTCGCCGCAGGCGGGGGGATCTGAATCTAGGATGACCAAACCTTTATCCGAAAAGTATTGAACGCGGAAGTGCGCGGAGCGTTACATCAATAATGTGAGGCGATACATTCACAATGTGAAGTGTTGCATTCACATTGTGAGGCAATACATTCACAGTGTGAGGTGTTGCATTCACAATGCAGAGCGATGCAATAACATTGTTAATGAAAAAATTGATGTGTACTCCGTAGTGAAGAAGGGTGAGGAGATATTTAATAACTATGCACTCACTTCTGGTGTAGCTGTTGGTGCTACTTCTACACTATGACCGTAGTCGTAAGGGCCGTGGGTGACTACTGGTAAGACTTCCCAGTTTTCAACTAATGGTGGTGAACTGGTTGTCCATTCTAAGGACAAAGCACGCCAAGGATTATCACCCGCTACTTCTCCTTTGCTCCAACTCCAAAGCATGTTGAAGGCGAAGGGAATTACTGATATCCCTAAGACGAATGCGCCGATGGTACAAATTTGATTTAAGGTAATGAATTGTGGATCATACATTGCTACTCGTCGAGGCATTCCTTGTAAACCCAATTCGTGCATGGGTAGAAATGTGAGGTTAGTCCCGATGAAGGTGAGAGCAAAGTGAATGCGTCCCCAAGTTTCGTTGAGTTTGTGTCCGGTTATTTTGGGGAACCAGTGATAAATACCGGCGTAGATACCAAACACGGAACCGCCAAATAAGACGTAGTGGAAGTGTCCCACTACATAATATGTATCGTGGACGTGAACATCAAAGGGTGCTGTCCCCATTGTCACGCCGCTTAAGCCACCCATGACAAACATTGATAACAAGCCGATCGCAAATAGCATGGCGCTGGTGAAGCGAATCTTACCACCCCAAAGGGTAGCAACCCAGGCGAAGATTTTTACGCCAGTGGGTACGGCGACGATGAGGGTGGAGATAGTGAAGAATATCCGCATCCAACCGGGTGTACCACTGGTGAACATGTGGTGAACCCAGACGAATAAACCAACGACGCAGATCGCCACACTAGAATAAGCGATCGCTTTATATCCGAAAATGGGCTTACGCGCATGGACGGGGATGACTTCGGACATGATGCCGAAGATGGGCAGAATCATCAAGTATACTGCCGGGTGAGAATAGAACCAGAATAAGTGTTGGTAGATGACAACGTTACCACCTGCATCTGGTTTAAAGAAGGATGTGCCGAAATTGAGGTCAAATAATAGCAGCACTAAACCCGCAGCTAACACAGGTGTAGAGAGGAGTGCTAGTACGGAAGTGGCTAAAATTGCCCAACAGAATAAGGGTAGTTGATCCCATTTCATGCTGGGGACTTTCATCATCAAGATGGTGATCACAAAGTTCAGCGAACCCAAAATTGAGGAGGTTCCTACTAAGACGATCGCCAAAATCCACATGGATTGAGCAATTGGCGCTGTCACTAAACTTAGAGGTGGGTAAGCTGTCCAACCAGATTGGGAACCACCGAAGAAGAAACTTCCGAGTAGTAGTAATCCGGCTGGTGGGTTTAACCAAAAAGCGACTGCATTTAGTTTGGGGAAGGCCATATCTCTAGCACCAACCATCAACGGTACTAGATAGTTACCAAATCCCCCGATCGCACTGGGAACAATCCATAAGAAAATCATGATTGTTCCGTGATTGGTCATGAAGGCGTTATACAGATTGGGGTCGAGTAAATCTGCATCTGGTGTGGCGAGTTCGGCGCGAATGGCGATCGCCATCAATCCACCGATGATATAAAACAGAAATGCTGTGACTAGGTATTGAATACCAATTACCTTATGATCTACGTTGAAGGTAAAGTAGTCGTACCATTTCCACGCTGTGGGATGTAATGGTGGAGTATTCCGGGGAAATTCTACTTGTGTCATAAATTAGTCCTGTGTCTTTGTCATTTGTCCTATGTCATTTGTCAGCTACTCATGACTATTGACTAATGACTCGATAGTTGCAGCACTCACACCCATATTGTGGATATGAGGCGCAAGAAACTCGGCGGTAGATAACTCAGCTGGGTTCACTGCGACAGCTTGATGTAAATCTTGCTTTTGAGCGACTTGGCTTTCTGTCAGCCAGCGATCGTATTCTTCGGGTGTGTGGACAATGACTTGCGATCGCATGGAACCGTGATAACCACCGCAAAGTTCCGCACAAACAACGGGATATGTACCTGTCTTTGTAGCGGTGAATCGCAATTCAGTGGCGATACCGGGTAATGCGTCTTGCTTCAACCGGAATTGGGGAACCCAAAAGGAATGAATTACATCCTGTGCTGACAGGTTTAGTTGCACATCAGCACCGATAGGAACGTGCAGTTCTCCAGTGGTAACGCCATTGTTGGGATATTCAAAGATCCAAGCATACTGCATTCCTCTGACGTTAACTACTAAGTCAGCGGGTTTGCTTTGGTTCTTACTCGCACCAATGCCAATGCTGGGGGCTGTTGTCGGTGCTGCGGTATTGTTGAGAGTAGCCGCGATCGCACTTCCCGAAGCGTGAGCAACATGCGCTGGCGAATGAGCATGACTTCCTGGCTCAAAACCGCCCATCTGGTTAAACACATCTACACTATAGATGCCTAAACCAATTACAATCACTGATGGGATAGCTGTCCAAAAAATTTCTAAGGGAACATTACCTTCCACTGGTACACCATCAGTGTCATCACCGCAACGGCGACGAAACTTCACCAGAAAAAACAGAATAGTTCCTTCTACAATCAGAAATAAAGCGATCGCAATGGTAAACATGATGTTGAAAAATCCGTCTACCAAAGGTGCTTGTTGCGATGCTTGTACTGGTAATAGTGTATGGTTGTGACCAATCCAAACACTAAACGCTGTCACTACTATGCCAGCAACTAGCGTCCATAGTGAAACAGGAATTTGTTCCATAAAAGCTCCTGCTCTGTAAATTTTACTAGGAAGTATGAAGTGTGAAGTATGAAGTATGAAGTATGAAATAACTTTTTTTCAGGCTTTTACATTCATTCTTCAGTATTTTTTAGTAGATTACAGCACCAATAAATCCACTATTTAAAACAGCACAAAAGCCTATAATCAAATTCTTGATTTTTGACTTCTACTTATTAACTTTCTATCTTATTTCTGATAAAAATTGGGGGAATTTTCCAGATATCTTCAGATCCTTCCCCCAAAACTTGACAATATTTCCAGCTACTATGACAAAATTGCCTTCCACTCTCACAATAGTTAGTTGTTTTTAGAGGACGCTATTAGTTCTCATATTGAACAGCAAAATTAGCAGCAAGTATGATTTAGTTAATAATTAACAATTTTGAATTTACGCATTTGTTTACTATGAACTTTTTGCTGAGTTCTAGTAATTTTATCAAATTTCCCTCTAGTTACCTTGCTGACTATCCCTTTGTTAAAACAACAACTGTGAATAATCGGCAAATCTTTAATTGTTTAATGCGACGTGGGTGTAGCAATTTTTGGGACAAATCCGGGAGCAAGCTTCGCAACCAATGCAGTTCTCGGAGTGAGCAACTACCATGACTTTGCGCTCGATTTCATCATCTTCATCATCTTCGACAAATTCACCCTCTTCATTGAGTGCTTTTAAATCCAGCACACTATATCCACATACTTTCATACATCTGCCACAGCCGATACATTTATCTTTGTCAATCTCCTGGGCAAATTTAGGTGTCCAGGTTTTACCTCCAAATGTCAATCCTGTTAGTGTTGCCATGAATAAACCTTCGGCAATTTTGCCTATCTAATTGTTTGTACTTAAATTCATACTAACTTAATCTAATTGTTTTGTTTTGTTGTGAAACGATTAATTTTGATCAAATTAAAATTTGATGACTTTTATCCTGTTTTTAACTTCCGTTTTATTAATTAAATGAAATTCTTTGGCAATAAAATTTCCAGATTTTTTATAAAAATGGCAGCGTTAAATCATTCGTGAACAACAAGATCCCCGACTTCTTAAAGAAGTCGGGGATCTGAATGATACCTATCAAGCTAAATAAATTACTGGTAAGTTAATTACTACCTATATTAATGATGAAATTACTTCGCAATTTTAAAACGGATTTAAAAATACAGTAATAGCGTATACAGAGTATATGTTATTTAGTTACATAACTATATTTTGTATTTGTATTACTCAAGTATTGTTAATTAGCAATAAAAATGCACTAATTTTAAGAGAAGATAGGAATTAGAACACATCAAGTGAAAATGTAACTGTTATAACAGCAGTTCACTTGATAGTAAATATTAAAATTATTAATAAACTCTATATTGCCAGTTATTGTATGTATAAATATTCAGCAAAATTCCTTGGTTTAAGTTTTTGAGGTCAAAGAGTAAAAGTTAAGAATTAAAAAAATATGAAAGCTTAAGAAAATTTCCTAGGCTCATGATGAACAAAATCATCTAAACATTTATGAAATGTATAGTTAATGAAGAAGTAATATTCGGTTCGGATTAAAAGCCTGACAGAGCCTCCGCTTGGATGCGAAGTCTAAATATGGATGTGAGTAATAATTACGCAAGAAAATTTGCTTCTTGCTAGGTAAATAATGTGGTAGTGAGTGATGAATAAACAGGACACATCCAGGGGAGACTTGAGCCAGACATCTCAACGATTAAGTGGGAAGAAGTTTTATGCCTTATACAATTCCTAACAACAGTTGCGTTGGATGTGATAACTGCCGTCCCCAATGTCCTACGGGTGCGATTCAGTTAGAAAATGATGAATATTGGATTGATCCATGTCTTTGTAACAATTGTGAGGGCTATTATCCTGAACCGCAATGTGTAATAGCTTGCCCAACAAATTCTCCCATACCGTGGCAGGCAAAAAAGGGGAGATGCAAAGTTGAACCGAGAGATGCTACCAGCCTAGACTTATTTTCTAATGGCAAGAATAACCCCTTTGCTTCAGCGATCGCAATTTGGGAGGCGTGTAATGTATTGGCTCAACGCACATCCTTAAATTGGGAACCAGACGCAGCCGGATATTTATGTTACAGCCGACAAGTTAGCCAAGGAAAAGGTGCGATCGCTTTTCACATCCAAGACCCCTTCAATGTCAGTGATCTGATCACCAACTTAGAAGCTATTGAAGCATTAGATATCAGAGCCACTTGTATCCATCTGATATTAGCAGCCCACGCCACCACCTTAGAACAACCTTGGGAGCAAGAATTTGCGATCGATGAACGGCAAATAGAGAAATACTTAGGGCTAGAAAAACGCAAAGACCTAAGTAAAACTGCCAAGCTCACCTTAATGAAAAATCTTGTCCAACAAGCTTGTTCGTTGCTAATTTCCATCGACTGGCCTCAACAAGGCCGAGTTAAAGGATTTTCTGTCACCAAGTCTCGTTTGTGGCACTTAGTCCATGTTCAGCACCACTTCCAAGAAGACGACATAGGATGTAAATATCTAGTTGGACTAACTTTTAAAGTCAGAGCCGGAATTTGGGCGCAGTATTTCTTAAACAAACAAGCCTGTAAAGAACGCACTGCCTTCTATCAATACGGTAGCTTGCCGAAAACACTTTTAACCACCGTAATGAGTATTTGGCAACAACACGAAGGCGCTGTCAGACTCATGCTGTGGTTGCTATTTAAAACCAAGATGGGTAAAGAACAACGCATCACTGTTCCTACCCTGCTACGCATCGCCTATGGTGAAGAAAAAGTCACCCTAGCCTCCCGACAGCGAGAAGAACGCAAACGACTATTGCGGACATTTGAAAATGATTTGGAAGAGCTAAATCATTTGGGAATTAAACCCATGTTTGACCCCATAACTTACCCGCTAGAAATTCAACCATTATGGGCGAAATTAATGGGGATTCCCGAAGATCCAGACGAAGCCTTAGAATTTTGGATTAACGACGGTGGTGGCGAAACGCGTTTAACAGACTCCGGCCCCCGTGGAAAGTGGAACCTGCTAATGAACGCGCGGATTTTGTCATTTGAACTCCCCCCAGAATGGGAACAACAAATCTCTGACTCCGAAAAAAAGCAACGACGAACCATCAAAAACAAAAGACGAGTCAGAATCACAGGCGATTTAGTTGGCGAACAGATTTTAGAAGCCCGCAAAAATTTAAATCTCTCCCAACGCGAATTAGCAAAACTCACCGGCAAAAGCCAAAGCTGGATTCGAGATGTTGAAAATGGTCGCCTCAAAGCCAAAATAGAAGACCAAGCACTGTTACGCAAAGTGCTGAATCTCGCTTAATTGGAGTATTGAATGCAGATATATATAGATAAACACAGATGCTCATTTGTCATCTGTGTTTTTATGTTTCAAGTTTAACTTCTTCCGCACCTTAATTTCACTATAGAGTTTGGGGAAGATAAAAGTTAGGCCATGCGATCGCTGTTCAGGATCTAAATTTGTCTCATCATCTTTAGATCCCCCTAAATCCACGCCACTTGCTACAACGGGGGGAACCCCCGCAACGCAGTGGCTCCCCTTAAAAAGGGGGACTTTGAAGAATTTTTCCTCTTTTTAAGGAAGGGGTATCAATCCCTGTATTTGCTCACACACGCTATCAAACTGATTTAAAACTTGATTATTTGTAAACCTAATAATTTTTAAACCATAGCCTTCTAAAATGCTGGTTCTCTGTATATCGTAATCTTGACCTTCATCTGTAAAATGACTATCCCCATCAATTTCAATCACTAATTGTAAAATGGGACAGTAGAAATCAACTATAAAATGATGAATCGGTCGTTGTCTTAAAACCCGAAATTGAAAATCCCTCAAATACTCACACCATAGTTTTTTTCTGCTGGGGTCATGTTTTTGCGAAGTTCTTTCGCTCTTTCAACAAGGTTTGGATTGTAAGGTAAATGGAAATCGCTACTGTTAAGGTTGTTCGTCATAATTTTTAGTGTTTATCCCCCTACCCCCTTGAAAAGGTAAAAAATAGAATTAAAGTCCCCTTTTTAAGGCAATACGGTTCAGTTAAGGTTGAAGTCCCCCTTTTTAAGGGGGATTTAGGGGGATCAAACCACATTCTATACAAGCACCAAAGGGCGATCGCCAAATCTCTTGTGTAGTATATGACTATGCTCGCAATTAGCATGAGCCATACTACACCATGCCAATTATCACTATTCGGGAAGAATCTGCAACAGAAGGCGGATTTAAAGCCATTCTCAGCTTTGATGGGAGAGGCGAGTATCTAGTAAAAATTATCGACCCTTTTACACCCAAGGGAGAAAAACAACTAGAGTGGTATTTTGAAGACTGGTTGATTTTTCCCTTGCTGGATACGGTGAAGGCAGAAGCAGCAGCAGCCAGTATTAAAACTTACGGCGAAGAGTTATTTAACCAAGTTTTTCGAGTTGATTTTAATGCTTATGGCGTATATTACCGCTTGCGGAGTAATTTAAGTCAATTACAAATTGAAATTGTCGGTAAAACACCAGAATTTCAAGCACTGCATTGGGAAGCGTTGCGTGATCCAGATTTACCCCGTCCCTTAGCCGTATATTGTGTAATGGTGCGGAAGAGTAATAAACCAGCACCCATCTATGCAGATGTGCAAACTTCCCCCACAATCAATTTGTTGGTAGTGGTGGCGCGTCCCGATGAAGAAATGGACGTAGGTTATCGGACAATTTCTCGCCCCTTGCTGGAGTTGATTGAAAATAGCCACTTGCGGGTGAATGTCGAATTGCTGCGCCCCGGAACTTACCAAGCTTTATCTCAGCATTTGGAAGCGAAGGGGGCGGGATATTACCATGTCATCCATTTAGATTGTCATGGGGCGCTGATGACATCCAAGGAAATACAACAACCCAGCAAACCCGGACGCTATTTATATCAAGGGCGTTATGGGCGGAATGATTGGCAGAAATTTGATGGTGTGAGGGCGTGTTTAGCCTTTGAGGGCGAGACTCAGGGAAAAGTTGATTTAGTCGAGGCGCAGGAGTTAGCAGATTTACTCACAGGGAAGGGGATTCCCGTTTGTATTCTCAATGCTTGTCAGTCGGGGAAGCAGGTAAAGAACGACAACCCCGATGAAGATTTGCGGGAAACCAGCTTGGGAAGTCGGTTAATGACGGCGGGAATGCAGATGGTGGTGGCGATGGGGTATTCTGTCACCGTGTCGGCGGCTAAGTTGATGATGGAACAGCTTTATCGTCATTTATTTAATAACCAACCCATCACTGAAGCGATTCGCTTGGGTAGGCGGGAATTGTTTAATAATAAATCACGCAAAGCTTATATTAAGTTTATTGATTTAGAAGATTGGTTGCTACCTGTGGTGTATTGCAATCAGACAGTGAATTTTAATTTACGCCAGTTTACACCAGAGGAAGAAGAGAAATATTGGGAAACTTTTGGCAGTCAGTATCGGTTCCCGTTGCCAGAATATGGTTTTTTCGGGCGGGATTTAGAGATTCTCAAAATAGAGAAAGCTGTTTTCAGACATAACATTTTACTGTTGCAGGGAATGGGGGGAACAGGCAAAACTACCCTGTTAAATTATCTGCGGGAATGGTGGCAACGCACCAATTTTGTGCAGAATGTCTTTTATTTTGGCTATGACGAAAAAGCTTGGACACTCACACAAATTTTGTTTGAAATTGGTAAGCAGGTATATGGCAAATTTGAACAAGCTAATTTTCAAGCCATGAATCAGGCGGCGCAGGTACAAAAATTAGTTGCAAAACTGCGGGCTGAAGCTTACGCTTTGATTTTAGATAACTTAGAATCGGTGACAGGGCAACAACTGGCAATTCAAAATACTTTACCAGAGACAGAACGCAATCAAATCCGTGATTTTTTAGGGCGTTTGCAAGGTGGAAATACCAAAGTTATTTTAGGTTCCCGCAGTCGGGAAGATTGGTTACAAGCTACCACATTTAAACACAATATTTATGAGTTGCAAGGCTTAGATAAAGAAGCCAGGACGGAATTAGCAGAGAAAATTTTAGAACGGAATGTACCGCAAATTAGCATTGCTGATATTCGCCAAGATGGGGATTTTCAGAAATTGATGAATTTGTTAGCAGGATATCCCTTAGCGATGCAAGTTGTGTTAGCAAATTTGCGAAAGCAATCACCACAGGAGATTTTGCAAGGGTTGCAAGCTGGGGATGTGGATTTAGATACAGGGAGTGAAGATAAGACCAAAAATATTTTAAAGTGTGTAGAATATTCGCATAGTAATTTATCGCCAGAAGCACAAAAATTGCTGTTGTGTTTGGCTCAGTTTAGTAAGTTCATTTTCACTCCTGGTCTTCCTAAATATATCGAGCAATTAAAAATTTGTGAATCATTAAAAGATTATTCTTTCGATAAATTCAGTGATGCAATTCAAGAGGCGATTAACTGGGGCTTGCTTTCACCAATTAATGAAAATTTGCGCTTGTTGACTATTCAACCTATTTTTCCCTATTTTTTAAAAACTAAGTTAGTAACTCTGGATGAAGCAACTCGTGCAACTTTGTATGACAGATTTAAAAACTACTACCAGCATTTGGCAGGTTATTATTACCAGTTGATGGTTTCTAAAAATTCTCAAAAAAAGAAATTGGGTATTTCTTTCTGTAGGCTGGAATATGAAAATCTCTACAATGCGCTGCAAATTTGCTTAAATAATCAAGAAAGTATCAGCATATATTTTTGTTTATGTAAATATTTTGAGTTAATTAGTGACAAACAAAGCAACCTGAAGTTGGCAGAAACAGTTTGTCAAAGTTTAGATAATTATCCACAAGCATTTATAAAAGGTGAGTTAGGTTATCAAATAGCATGGGTAATTGTCATACTAGGCGGTTGTCAACTAAATGCCAAGCAGTATCAGCAAGCTAGACAGTCTTATAAAAAGACTTTGGAAATTTATGATGCGTTAGAGAGTGAAGAAGAAAGACAAAAACAAATTTGGCAGGCTACTTCTTACCAGCAGTTGGGAAGAATTGCCGAAGAATTGCGAGAATATGAACAAGCATGGCACAATTATCAACTAGCTTTGAATATTAACATCAAATATGGTGATCACTATGCTTGTGCCGGCATCTACCACCAATTAGGAATGCTTGCCGAAGAGTTGCGAGAATATGAACAAGCATGGCACAATTATCAACTAGCTTTGGATATTAACATTGAATATGGTGATCGTTATGGTTGTGCCAACACATACCACCATCTGGGAATGGTTGCTCAAAAGTTGCAAGAATATCAACAAGCAAGGCACAATTATCAACTAGCTTTGGATATTAACATTGAATATGGCGATCGCTATGCTTGTGCCAGTAACTACGGACAGTTGGGGATGGTTGCCGAAGAATTGCGAGAATATGAACAAGCAAGGCGCAATTATCAACTAGCTTTGGATATTTTTGTCAAATATGATGATCACTATGCTTGTGCTATCACTTACCATAATTTGGGAAGAGTTGCCGAAGAGTTGCGGGAGTATAAACAAGCAAGACGCAATTATCAACTAGCTTTGGATCTTTTTAGCGGATATGAAAATTGCTATTCTTGTGCTAATACCTATTTTAACCTTGGTAGACTTGCAGAAGAATTAGGGGAACTGGAGTCAGCAAAAGCAAATTATCTGCAAGATTTACAGATTACGGCTGAGTTCAATGATGAGTATCGTTTAGAATTTTCTCTTCGTAATCTTGCCCGTTTCTACCAAGTTACTCAGGATGAGAGTTTATTAGCAGCCGTGTCTGAGATTTTGGGGGTGTCGGTGGAGGAAGTTCGTGAATTCGTAATTCGTAATTCGTAATTCAGATTGCATTTGTTGTTTTTGCGACTGTAATTATAGAAAATGCGATCGCATTTGCTATTTTGGCGATCGCGTTTTCTATTTCAGCGACAGCAATTATAGATTTTGCGATCGTGTTTTCTATTTCAGCGATAGCGCGGGTGGGGTACACATTAGTTTGCTGGCGGAAGAGTCCCAGAATTCCCCGCAGGTGGTTCGGTGTAGTCGCAAAATATATTGAGTCCAATTTTAAGAATATACAACACAACAACAGTAGCGATCGCTGGGTCAAGGGGTAAGCCATGCGCGGCTGCTACACCCACTAGAGAAACAATCAACCCTGTCAGCAAAGGTGTACTGCCCGGATTTTTCGTGTATTCTTTGAGTTGACCACGAAAGCCTTCATCACCGCAGAGTTCCTGACGCAATACTTTCAGTGTTGTCTGCCAAAGCGATTTGCCCTCTGGCATGACTACCACACCGTTTGTCTCTATCCACAGTTCATCGAAAGAAGTATCACAATTACCATTGTGTTTTTCTAAAACATCCAATGCGTGTTTTGCCGGGGCGTAATTGCCTAATAACTCCCGTGCGACATTAATTTCATTACTGGTTAGTTGAGCATCCATAGTTATTCTTAGTTTAATATTAGACCTAGACTTACCTAAGAATAATGCTTCTAAGATACGGCGATCGCATATTTTGTTGATGCTCAAGTAATATTGCCGATGGACTTACTTCAAAGTCCCCTTTTTTTAAGGGGAGCCACTGCGTTGCGAGGGTTCCCCCCGTTGTAGCAAGTGGCGTGGATTTAGGGGTATCTAAATTGACAAACTCCCCACTTTTTCCGTCAACCACTTATACCAACTATCTAACCCAACACCCGTCATCGCCGACACTTGAAAAACCTGTATATTTGGATTCACTTGTTTAGCATATTCAATACAACGTTCCACATCAAACTGCACATAAGGCAACAAATCAATTTTCGTGAGAATCATCATCTCACTCGCGCGGAACATATGAGGATATTTCATCGGCTTATCTTCTCCCTCCGTGACAGAGAGAATTACAACTTTTGCCTGTTCTCCCAAATCAAATAAAGCCGGACAAACTAAATTACCCACATTCTCAATCATCACCACAGAATTTAGCGGCGGATTGAGTTGTTGTAAACCCCTTTCTATCATCGACGCATCTAAATGACAACCTGTACCCGTGTTAATTTGCACAACTTTACAGCCTGTTTCTTTAATTTTTTCAGCATCATTAGTTGTTTCTTGGTCGCCTTCAATTACACTAATTGGTAACTGCTGCTTTAAATCATTAATAGTGCGAGTTAATAATGTTGTTTTTCCTGAACCAGGGGAACTCATTAAATTTAAAGTAAGAATATTCCGACCTTGAAACCATCCTCGGTTTTGGGCTGCTAATAAGTTATTTTTTGCTAAGATGTCTTGTTCCAAAGATATTGTTGTACCGTGAATTTTGGCATGAATTTGTGATGCTTCATTATGATGATGAGAATGAGTAATTATAGTCCCATCTGGTAAAGTGTGGGTATGATGGTGATGAATTTCACCTGTTTCGAGATTTGTAATTTTGCTCTCACCATCATCAGAACAACCGCAAGTTACACACATACTTCCTCTATCTCGATTTCTTTAATTTTGAGTTCTTCGCCAGTTATTAAATCAAGTTGCACACTACCACAATTGCAAATACCGAATGGTTTATCGACAGCAAATTCATCACCGCATTGGCGACACCTAGCCAAGCCTGGTATTTCGATAATTTCTAATATTGAATTTTCTAAAACTGTGCCTTGAGTACAAATATCAAAACAAAATTTAATAGACTCAGGCATAATGGCTGAAAGTTGACCAATTTCTAACACTACTTTTTGTACTTTCATGCCTTTGGCGTGTTCGGTGACAATGGCTACTATATTTTGGGTTATTCCTAGTTCGTGCATAAAATAAAATATTAAAAATTAACAAATTCTTGGCAATTGGTCGCCCACTAACATATCTACAATACGTTCAGCACCAAAGGCTGTTTTGAGGAACACAACGCCAGGGGGTGAGGCGATAACTTCACCGACTATACAAGCATCTTTGCCAGCAGGATGAGATTGCATTGCTGATAAAACCTTGTCAAAATTATCACGACTTGCTACTACTACTAATTTACCTTCATTAGCTAAGTACAATGGGTCTAAACCTAAAATTTCGCAAACTCCTTTAACTTCTTCTCTAATAGGAATAGATTCTTCATGGAGACGAATTCCTACATTAGAAGTAAGGGCAAATTCATTTAAAACTGTAGCTAAACCACCGCGTGTAGCATCCCGCATAGCATGAATGTCTGGACAAACATTGAGGATTGTTTCTACCAAACTATGCAATGCCTGACAATCACTTTTAATATCAGTTTCTAAGGCTAATTCACCACGGGCGATTAAAATTGCAGTACCATGATTACCTAATTCGCCGTTAATAAGAATGACATCTCCCGGTTGAATATTGTGAGCCGAAATATTCACACCTGAAGGAATTACACCAAGACCAGCAGTGTTAATAAATAATTTATCAGCAGCACCACGATGAACTACTTTAGTGTCACCAGTGACGATTTGTACACCTGCATTTTTAGCTGCGGCTTGCATACTTGTCACTACACGGCGTAAAGTTTCTACAGGTAATCCTTCTTCTAAAATTACACTACAAGTGAGATATAAAGGTTTAGCACCACTAACAGCTAAATCGTTAACTGTACCATTAATTGCTAATTCTCCAATATCACTACCAGGAAAAAACAACGGGTCTACTACATAAGAATCTGTAGTAAATGCAAGTCTGTCTCCCTGTTGTAAAAGATTAGCTAAATTGAAACTGGCTTGGTCTTCTAATTGAGAAAGAATCGGATTATCAAAACTGCGAACAAATACATCATCAATTAAATCACGCATGGCTTTACCGCCACTACCATGTGCGAGAGTGATGTGAGTATCTCGGATTTTAGGTTGGCGGCGGCGGACTTGTTCAATTTTTTGAAATAAGGGATTTTGTAATTGGTTTGATGATGATAAATCCATATTAAATTGATTAGAATAATTTATGACTGAGATTGAATAATCTTGATTAATTTTGAAGGTGGTGCGTTAGCAATAGCGTAACGCACCCTACAATTTACTAACTAGTTTTATCTGCCTGTTTCGTCATGTCTCCCACGATGTCTATCACAGTGTAATATCCCATTAACAGCCCAGTTTTCACGTTCAAATTCATCTATGTGAATGGTTATCCATTCCGGTTTTGTATCTAAAGATGTGACTAGGGCATTAGTAATAGCTTCTACTAATTGCCGTTTCTTTTCGATGGAGTGACCACGGGCAATTTTGACTGTAACAAATGGCATAAACTTGTACTCCAATCCTAAAATTTCTGTCTTGTAGAGTTCGGATTGCTCACTTTTATCTTAGGTTATGAAGTTAGGGTTACTGTTGGTTTTTCATTTACTTTTTTTTGCGTAAAATTGGAGAAGCGTCCGTATTTGTAATAAGCTGCACAAGCACCTTCCGAAGAAACCATGCAAGTACCTATCGGTGTTTCTGGTGTACAAGCTGTACCAAATACTTTACACTCCCAAGGTTTCAAAACTCCTTTGAGTATTTCGCCACATTTGCAAGCTTTATGATCAGCGACTTTTTGACTAGGTATGGTAAATTTTATTTCAGCATCAAATTGACTATATTCAGGACGAATTTTTAAGCCTGAATATGGTAATTCACCTAAACCACGCCACTCAAAAGTTTCGCGCACTGCAAAAACGTCATTCATGGCTTTAAGTGCTATTTGATTCCCAGCTTTTTGGACGAGTCGGTTATATTGATTTTCAACTTCGCAACGATTTTCAACTAGCTGTTTTAATACCATCCAAATTGATTGAAAAATATCTAATGGTTCAAAGCCAGAAACAACAATTGGCTTATGATATTGTTGGGCAATAAATTGATATGGGTCAGTACCAATTACCATGCTGACATGACCAGGTCCAACAAATCCATTTAGTTGTAAATCTGGGTTATCTAATAAAGCCTTAAGTGCAGGAATAACTAACACATGATTACAAAACATACTAAAGTTACGTATGTTTTCTGCGTCTGCTTGGATAATGGTGAAAGCAGTGCTGGGGACTGTGGTTTCAAAGCCTAGTGCAAAGAAGACTACTTCTTTATCAGGGTGATTTTTGGCTAGTTGTAAGCTATCTAAGGGCGAGTACACCATGCGGATATCTGCGCCTTTGGCTTTGGCTTGCAGGAGACTGTCTTTGGAACCGGGAACCCGCATGGTGTCGCCAAATGTTGCCAAGATTACGTTAGGATGTTGGGAGATGGCGATCGCATCATCCAACTTTCCTCTTGGCATAACACATACTGGACAACCAGGCCCGTGTATAAGTTCAATATTATCGGGCAGTATTTCTTCAATACCGTATTTAAAAATAGAATGAGTATGCCCACCGCATACTTCCATAATTTTGATATGTTTATCTAGTTGTTGGCTGATTTTTTCTATTTCTTTACGTAAAGCTACGGCTTTTTCTGGTTCTCGAAACTCATCAACATATTTCATAAAATCCAAAGGATAGTTCTCAATAAAAACTCTGTGTAACTCCGCGCTTACCTCCGCGCCCCTTTGCGTTAAAAGAGTTTAAGTCATCGCCGCAATTTCCTCCAATAACTTTAATGTTTCTGCTGCTTCTACCTCATTAATTCTATTCATCGCAAAACCGACGTGAACTAACACCCAATCTCCTAAACAAGTTGCGGGGGGATGTTGTTCGTCAACTATGCAAGCGATATTAACTTGACGCTTTACACCAGCAATATTCACAATGGCTAGTTTTTTTTGAATGTCGGTGATTTCGACAATTTGTCCGGGAATTCCTAAGCACATTTTTATTTTCCTTTGATTGAATAACTAACCGCAGAGGCGCAGAGGACACAGAGAAGGAGAGATATTAGTATAAAAAACGGATACTTTGTAACTTTGCGACTTTGTACCTACTGTGCGAGAACGTCTAGCGGCGAATGCGTGAGATGGAAAAGATGTGGTTTACTAATCTAAAAACTTCTGTAATTTCGCGGCTGTAATAATTGCTTGTCCTAGAGATAACCCGCCGTCATTGGTAGGAATTAAGCTGTGAGTTAGTACGTTAATCTCTGATGTTTGTAACTGTTTAGTAACCAACTCTAATAAAATAGTATTTTGGAAGACTCCTCCTGTTAGAATGACCTGATGAATTAGATACTCTTGACATAAATACTTAACCATTTTGACTACAGCATTAGCTAAACTATTGTGGAATTTAGCAGCTATGACTGGTTGAGGAGTTTGTTGCTGCAAATCACTGAGTAAAGCTGACCACATTGGTGCCGAGTCTATACAATAAATATTATTATCGGAAAAGCTAAAATTAAAAGGATAAATTAGCTTTTCTTCATGATTATTTAAAATGTTAACATTAACTAAAGATTCTAATGCGATCGCCGCTTGTCCTTCATAGCTACATTCTTCTGTGCAGATACCAATAGCTGCTGCTACAGCATCGAATAAACGCCCTACTGATGAGGCTGGAGGCGAGTTTATACTTTTTTCAATTAACTGATTGAGTAAATTTAGTGGCTTTTTTTGTAGAAAATTGCATATTCCTAAATCAGAATATTTTTGTTGGCATTTATCCCAAAGATTGGCTGATATTAAGTGGGCGTAGGTGTTACGCCAAGGTTGATAAATCGCTTGTTCTCCCCCAATCATTGCGACTGGTTTAAATGTTGCTAGTCGCTGAAATTTATGGTAATCAGCTAAGAGAAATTCTCCGCCCCAGAATGTACCATCTTCACCGTAGCCTAAACCATCAAAAGCAATACCTAATACTGGTGATGTATTTAAAGGAATGCCATTTTCTGCCATGCAAGCAGCGATGTGGGCGTGATGATGCTGAATTTGATGCAGGGGAATTTGATTTGCAGATGCGAGTTCTTTACCGAGTTTGCTAGAAAGATATTCTGGGTGTTTATCAATGGCGATCGCTTCTGGTTTATGCTCAAATAAGTTCAAGTATAAATTCAGTGTTTCTTGATAAGCATTAAAAGCCCCTGCATTTTCTAAATCACCCAAATGTTGAGATAAAATTGCTTCCCCATCGCGTAACAAACAAAAGGTATTTTTCAATTCACTACCCATTGCTAAAATTGGCGGTAATTTATCAAATCCTGGCGGTAAATTAATCGGTGCTGGTGCATAGCCTCTAGCACGACGAACTATTTGGATTGCCTCACCAACAACCCGCACCACTGAATCATCGACACGGTTGAGAATATCTCGGTTATGTAAAATAAAATAATCAGTAATTTTGCCTAACTTTTCTCGCGCTTCATCATTATCAATACACTGCGGTTCATCTGAAATATTGCCACTTGTTAACACAATTGGTCGATTCATCCGCCGCAAAATTAAATGATGCAACGGCGTATAAGGTAGCATGAAACCGAGGGTATTTTGCCCTGGTGCAACGGATGTTGCTATGTGAGAGTGTTGAATCTTCCTATTATTTATATGACTTACAGCTAACTCTTCTAAAACTCTTCTTCCCTCTTCTTCTTTGCGCCCTACCCTGCGGGAAGCCGCTTGCGCGTCTATGCGCCCTTTGCGGTTCGTTTCTTCTTTCTTCCGCAACAAAACAATTGGCGCAGCAGCACTAATTAATAACTCCTTCTCCTTCCCACTTACCGTACAATACTCCTCAATTACAGCCAAATCTCGCGCCATTAAAGCAAAAGGTTTATCATAGCGCTTCTTTCGCTGACGTAGCTTCTGCACAGCCGCTTCATTTGTCGCATCACAAGCTAAATGAAATCCACCTATCCCTTTAATTGCTACAATTTCACCCCTTTGCAACAATGTACAAACTGCATCTACATCGTCCATCATCGAGAACATAGAAGCAGTAACAGGTTTACCATCGGCACGTTCTAGCCAAGCAGTAGGGCCGCAAACATGACAAGCTGTAGGTTGGGCGTGAAATCTGCGATTTTCGACATCGTGGTATTCCTTTGCACATTCGGGACACATGACAAACGCAGACATACTGGTATTGCATCTGTCATAAGGAATGGCGCGAATAATACTCAAACGGGGGCCGCAATGAGTACAGTTAGTAAAAGGGTAACGATAAAAGCGACTCAAGGGGTCAAAGATTTCTTTTTGACATTGAGGACAAGTAGCCGCATCTGGTGTGATTACGGTTTTGATTTTGTTGCTGACACTCTGGGAAATCACAAAATCATTGAACTTACACTCACCAACGCCGGGACTTCTAATAATTTCATTAATTCTTGCCAAAGGGGGACACTCTCGCTGTAACCTAACTAAAAACTCGGCTATTGCTTCCTCACTTCCCAACACCCGAATTAACACACCTTCCCCATCATTACAAACATCTCCCCGCAACCCACAAGCCTTAGCCAGCCGATAAACAGTCGGACGAAACCCCACCCCTTGCACAATACCACGAACTCTAATCTCTTCACTCACCATACCCCTCTCTGCGTTCTCTCCGCCTCTGCGGTTCGTTTAACCTTCTCCATCAAACCCCCACAACAAAACCCGATTATTTCCAGAATCAGCCACTACCGCCTTATTCCCACAAATTTTCACCCCGTAACACCAATTCAAACTATCTCGTTTCGGGAGTCCATAATTGCGGTTTTCACTTTTGCTTTGAAAATTGACTTGTCCTGCTAACCCATCTGCCGCAGCACCCTGCAATGATAGTATAGACTCTGCCTGCTTCCATCCTAACAACCGCGAATTCGCCGTATCTGCAACTAATAACCATTCTCCACTTGTCGCCAGCCCATAAGGCATACTCAAACTACTTGCACTCGGTAAATAAACCCCTTGATTCATCTCCACAAAATCAAAGCTTTTTTGCCCTAATACTACTGCACAAGGAGTATTATTTTCTGTTGGTATACCTTGCCAAATCATCACTCGATGATTACCTGCATCAGCAACAACCAAATTATCATCCCAAATAGCAATATCATGACACCAGCGCATACTCGCCGCCGTTGCTGAACCACCACCATTTTCATTACGAGAAATCATATCTGGTTGTCCCAGAACTAAATCCGCAGGTTGACCATTTTCTGTTGGGAATTGCTGCCAAATTAACAACCTTCTATTTCCTGTATCCGCAACAAATAGCTGTCCTTTATAATAGAAAATACCATAAGGCCAGTGCATTGTATTGGCATCTGCTTGCTGAATACCACGATTTGATTCATTATTCACAAAATTGCTTTGACCTAATACCAAATCTGCGGGAACATTGCTATCTTCTGGCACATTTTTCCAAATTAAAACCCGATGATTCCAAGCATCAGCTACCGCTAAACCTGCACCACACTGACAAATCCCCGTCGGGACACTAACCGTTATCCTGCTTGGATTTCCTTTAGCATTTTGTCCTTCGTGATTAAAGTCTGGTTGTCCAATTACCCAGTCAGCGGGTTGATTATCTTCCGTTGGTAAATTTCGCCATCCCAATAAACGATGATGTCCTGTATCTGACACCCACAACGCCCCACTTTCTGATACTAAACAAGCACCACGAGGGCCAAACATTGTGATAGGACTAGGTGCTATAGGTATAGCTAATTGCTGCGGTTCAACACTGTTACCTAAAATTACCTCAGCACCGTTGGGCGATAAAGGTAAATTTGGTAAATTTGCTACAGAATTACTGCTGTTAGGAATAGACATCAACCGCAAAATAACGCTGATATTTATTTAAAATCATCGGCGTGTATCGGCGTGTATCGGTGGTTGCAATTTGAGAAATAATCAGGTTATTTTTACCCACCTGTATATTGAATTCGATAAATCCGGTTATTAGCCTCTTCTGTTACTAATAAACTACCATCAGGCAACACTAACAAACCAACAGGTCGCCCCCAAGTAGTTGGGGTATTTGGATTTAACAAAAATCCTGTGAGAAAATCTTCGTAATAGCCTTGAGGTCGTCCTTTAGTATCAAAAGGAACAAATACGACCTTGTAACCAGTACCGCGATCGCGGTTCCAAGAACCCCGGAAAGCTGTAAAAGCGCCATTTTTATATTTTTCAGGGAAAGTTGTACCATCGTAAAATTGCACACCTAGTGCTGCTGAATGAGATTGAAACAACACATCAGGAGTGCGAGTCTTGGCTGCTAAATCTGGGCGTTTACTTTTACCATTCACCGTTTGACGTGGGTCGAGTTTATTTGGTGTCAGATAAGTATAAGGCCAGCCATAAAATTCCCCTGACCGAATTCGAGTTAAATAATCAGGAACCAAATCATCTCCAATACCATCCCGTTCATTGACAGTAGTGTATAACTCCTTAGTTACCGGATGAAAATCCAAACCCACAGGATTTCGCAAACCATAGGCAAAAGTCTGCTTTTGAGAACCATCCAAATTCATCACCTGCACTGAAGCCCTTGGTAATGCTTCCTCATCCACATTAGAACGAGAACCCACAGAAACATACAATTTCTTACCGTCTGGTGCAGCTACCACATTCCGTGTCCAATGTTGGTTGTAACCACCACCAGGAAGATCGGCTATTTTTTTCCCAGTACCCGATAGTTGTTTTTGACCTTTGCTGTAGGGAAAGCGTAAAACTGCATCAGTGTTACCCAAAAAGAAAGAATTCCCTGCAAACGCCATCCCAAAAGGAATGTTTAAACCGTTGTCTGCACTGGCGAATGTCTGACGCACATCCGCCACACCATCACCATTACTATCTCGCAACAGGCGAATGCGGTTTTGTCGAGTTTCCGTCACCAGCACATCACCACTAGGAGTCAAAGCCAACCAACGCGGTGCTGCTAAATTTTCCGCAAAGACATTCACTTTAAATCCCGGTGGTACACGCAACACAGGATTTTGCGGAATTGATACTACATCTGGCCGCTTCGAGGCGCTTTTGGTAGCGAAAGGAGGCGGTAATTTTTGTAAGTTGATGCGAATTGGTTGGGGCGAAAGCAGTTCAGTGCGGATGCTATTTTTCAACTGTGGAGGATTCTGTGCTACTTCCGTTGTAGCAGTTTCTGAAACAGCGCGAGTTTGGTTACAGGCTGCTGTGACGAATAACAACGCCAACAACAAGAAACGCTCAGAGAATTTCATAGCAGCGTGGAGTCATACACAACTTTTGTAATATAAACCGAAAATCTAATTATTGTCGCCTTTCTCAAGTTCGATTTAGGTAACTAAATTTAATATTTTCAAGACTTTGTTGGGTTTTGCTATTGCTCGATTTTTCAGCCAGTCGATACGGAAAATAGCGATCGCACTGTAGGATGTAGGGGAGCGATCGCATTTTAAAGTAATAGCCATTGTTAATATTTTATCAATTATTTAGTATATTTTGATTAAGCCAAATTTCAGTATAAGAGGTTCAAGTATGGTAGAAGCAGCACTAAACATTACCTTGGGATGTGAAGAAATTTTTATTCAGGATTTGCGGTTAATAGACCAGGATAACCCGCAAAGTTGGAAGAATAAGTTGATTCTTGGTGATTGTTTAGAGGCATTACAAAAGCTGCCTTCTGCAAGCGTTGATTTAATTATAACCTCGCCTCCTTATGCTGATAGTCGAAAAAAAAATTATGGCGGAATTTCTCCAGATGAATATACAGATTGGTTCCTAACCAGAGCTTTAGAGCTAAAAAGAGTTTTAAAACCTGAAGGTTCCTTCATTCTTAATATTAAAGAAAAAGTTGTGGATGGTGAAAGACATCCATACGTGTTGAATTTAATTTTAGGAATGCAAAACCAAGGATGGTTATGGACTGAAGAATATATATGGCATAAAAAAAATAGTTATCCTGGTAAGTGGTCTAATCGTTTTCGTGACTCCTGGGAGCGTTGCTTACACTTTAACAAGCAAAAGAAATTTAAGATGTATCAGGAATCTGTCATGGTTCCTATGGGAGATTGGGCAAAATCGCGCCTCAAGAATCTAAGTGAAACTGATAGAAGACGCGATAATTCTAAAGTTGAAAGTGGATTTGGTAAGAATATATCTAATTGGTTAGAGCGTAAAATGGCTTATCCAACCAATGTTTTACATTTAGCAACTGAATGTGGAAATAAAAAACATAGTGCAGCTTTTCCTAAAAGTCTTCCTTCATGGTTCATAAAGCTATTCACTGATTTAGATAATGTAGTACTCGATCCATTTGCTGGCTCAGGAACATCTTGTGTGGCTGCTAAAGAACTAGGTAGAAATTATGTAGGAATTGAGATTAAAAGAGAATATTGTGAACTGGCAGAATCTAATATTAAAACAGCAGTTTCTAATACTCAAATTGTGAAAAATAGTAACCAATATAATGAGGAATTAAATGTGGTTAGCTCAGATTATGCAATTTATAATAATTACTTGATTCAGAACGTCCTTACACCCTTCTACGACAAGAGATTTGAGAAATTGAGCAAGTTAAAACTTAAAGACGTTCTTAAGCGTAAAAATCCTTATTTATTTAAGGCAAAAAATATTGAACGAGCCCAAGATTTTGTTGATAGCATAATTACTGCTTTTCTTTCCTCACAAGAAGAAACCATTTTTGGAAATTTGTTAGAGGGCTTTGCAATACACATATCTGAAACTTTATACAGTGGTTTTAAATCAAAGCTAAATAGTGTTGACCTAGAGTTTGAACGAAATGAAACTTACTATATTGTAGGTATTAAATCTGGAACTAATTGGGGTAATTCCGACCAAATTAGCAAAATGAAAGACAACTTTAAGAAAGCAAGACAGTTTTTGATAAAACAAGGTATTACGAGTAACGTCGTTGCTGTTAATGGTTGTATGTATGGTAAAGATAGTAATCCTTTCAAGGAAGATATAGATTCCGATAAAACATACTTTAAATATGCTGGTCAAGAGTTCTGGGAATTTATCTCAGAAGATGCTAACCTCTACCAAGAGATGATTGTTCCTATCGAAGAGGAAGCAAAGAAAAAAGATGAACTTTTTAAGTCTACTCTTGATGCAAAAGTTAATGAAATGACTTTTGAATTTATGCAATATTTTACCAGTAACGGTCGTATTGATTGGATTAAACTTGTTGATTATGTATCTAAAAAAGGCGATTTCAAATTAGAAGCCGTATCTCAACAGATGACCTTGGAACTAGAAGAGAAGGATTCAGAATTAGAAGAAACTCTGGATTTAGCAGATGCGCTAGATTTTGAGGAATAGAAAAGTAGGCGATCGCCTACTCTTCAAATTTATAGCACAAGCGTATATCTGCATCCAACTCTGTGGGTTCGTTCTTAGCATTCTCGTAGAGTAGCCGCAAAGCGTCTACTGCGGTTAATTTAATCTAATTTCTTAACTAAAAACAAATTCGTCTCCAGATTATTTCGTAAATTAGGCGAAACATCACCAGCTGTTTTGAGACAAGCTAAAAGCAATTTATTAGCATCCCAGTACTGCTGTATATCCTCTAAATCTTGTTGATTAAACTGCCAATTATGGCCAATTTGGCGATGATTAATCATCAAATTCCGTAATGCTTCTGTCCAATTTTTGCCATTTGCTTGCCACCAATTTTTTAAAACATCTCTACCTTGACTTGGGGAAGGTAGCTGATTTTTCAGTTCTTGCAGTGAGGTTTGTAAATCTGGTTCATCCGCTAATAAATGTTTGAGGTCTAAAGCTAAACTCAAAGCCGAAAATCTTGGTAAAAAAATCTCGGCAGTTATACCTAAACTGACAGTTAAGCCATGAATTAAAGCTAGGTCTAATGCTAAATCTCCTGCGAGATTACCAGCAAGCTGATGATCCAAAAGTATTGCTAATTCTTGATTACGAGCTAAAGGATATTCTGATGGCAGGGCAATAGTAAAGTAAAAAGCACGTACACTGGCTGCATGATAAGATGTATTGACTGTGGCTGATTTTTGCCTTAACCAAATTAAAAAATTATGTAGCGTATATTTTTTTATGGCTAAATCATTAATTTTTTGCTTTATTGACTGCAATAAATCATCAGCAGGTTTTAACATATCTGAGCTTAGTAAAAATACTTCCCGCCAATGTTTTTCACTCAGATGATTCATCAATTCTGTTAATGTTTGAGTATTAATATGAGTAACTATTTCTCTAGCGGTAAGATACTTTTGTAAACTTAGATGAGCAAAAGAATAAATACCTCGCGCCCTTTGAATTAATAACCCATGTTGAGCTTCAATCGCTTTTAACACAGATGCACTTTCTAATTCTAAAGCTGCGGCATTATTAGAATGATAACGGAGGTAATCGGCAATCAGTTGATGTAAGTTCGCTTCAGTCTGAAAGTAGTTGTTTTGGGTAAAGGTGATTGTAGCTATATAACTGAGCAATTTTATTTTGTGTAACAACAAAAAATCAGGATAAATTTCATCTCTTTTAATACCTCTAGATTCATCCCAACGGATCAGCAGCAAGTCTAATACTTGTTTATAAAGTTCCCCGCGATTGGCTGGGAAATCTTTATTAAACTGAAACACTAGGCAAACGAAATTTAGTAAAAGTGGCGTAGCTACTAAATCTAGAATTGGCAAATTTTCTGTTAATTCGAGCTTCTGCACAAACCGATTTGCTAGGTTTTGTGCTGCGACTGTAGGATATTGGGCAACCGTACCAAACCATTTTTCGACAAAATTGGCTATTTGCTGTTTGCTAAAATCTGCAATTTCTATTTCAGTAAAGCCATGAAATTTATAATTTTGAGCTCCCAGCCTACAAGTAATAATTAGTTGATTTTTATGGTATTTTTCAGTGAATTGACGAATTTTTTTGATAACTATATCTGCATCTTTCCCGGCTACTTCATCTAAGCCATCTAATAAAATTAAGGCTCGTCCATTAGTCAAAACTGTAGTGAGTTCTTGTTCGTGAATACAAAGATTTATAAATGATTCATGCAGATACTGCCATAAACTAATTTGAGTGCGATCGCGAATGTCTTCGGCAAAGTCTTTTAAACGGACAAAGATTGGTAAATAATCAGGTTGAAATAGCCCCAAGTTACAACTATTGGCGATCGCTTGCAAGAATGTAGTTTTGCCAGAACCAGGCTTACCTAGCACCATCAGCTTAGTATATTTACTGACTGCTTCCACTCCCGAAACCCTGGCTTGAGGCAAATCAGCTACACTCAAGCAGTTATTTTCTTCAACCCATACCTTTGGTAAATTGTTAATTTCTAGCCATCTTCGACTATTAATTTCTTCGAGGATCTCTACATCAATATAAATATCGTTAAATTCGATCGGTCTAGTAATATCCAAGAGTTGCACAGTACCGCACTGGGCTTGAATATTGTCGTGATAAACAGTCCGCAGTTTTTGTACTAGTGTCTCAATATTATCTCCAGGGATGTATGACAGGTTCGATTCGCCAGTGGTGAAGGGTTGGACAATTTCTGAAGTGTCAAGTTCGAGGACAAAGCAAATGTCATTAAAAACATGCTTATCAATTGGCTTACCAGTAAAAAACTTCCAAATGGCTTGACGAGTCTCTAAGCCTACCTCCGCTGCAAGATATTCTTGTGTCCAGCCTTTGCGTTTAAAGGCTTGTTTTGCTTTTCTGATACCTTCATCTGACGCTTGGAGCGATCGCTTTGCCATACCTCTACCACTACACTATGTATAAAGTTGCATGTTTGTATACAACTTATACAAGTTATACAATTTATACGCTAACTTCAACAAAAACCCCAACATCAATTCATACATCGGCTAGACATAATAGTATTCGAGTCAGCCAAATCTACATACCCAACTAGCTTGAGCATTGCCTAGATAAGCTATCGCTTCTTGAACAATGTCCAAGCTTTTATTTATTGCTGAGTCATGTTTTAAGTGCTGTTAGCAGTAGCGGGGCGTTCAGCCCGTGCTGATTGCTGAGTATCGAGTAATGTTTCTTGAGTGCTGCACGGAAGTGTAACGGTGACAACTGTTTTTTCTTGGGGTTTACTTTCAATTTTGAGTTTACCGCCGTGTAACTCTGCTAGTCTTTTGACAATGATTAAGCCTAATCCTGAGCCTTGTTGTTCGTGCAGTTTCCGCTCAAATTGTCGATAAGCGCCTAATTCCGCAATCTGATCGGCGCTCATACCTCGGCCCTGATCGCTAACAGATAAACTGAAAGTATGATTAATTACCTTAGCTGTAATTTTAATTGGTGTGCCACAAGGCGAAAACTTTAAAGCATTATCAATTAATTCTTCAATAATTTTCGTAATTTTTTTTGTAGAAATATTGACGTGACATGGTGAGAAATCTATTTGGATATCTGCTTCTCTACTCGAATTTTTAGCAATTTCTGTAATTACATCAGCTAGTTCTAGTGTAGGGAAATCAGTTGACTGGCTTTGAACTTCTTTGACACGTTGCGGATCTGTAGCAATGATTTCTAGTTCTGCATACAGTAAAAATTTTTGAATTAAAAGAAATAAACGCTGACTTGATTGGTGAATAAATTCTGCCATTTCTTTGATAGATTCTGCATCTAGTAACTCACTTTCTTCCATCAAAAGTTGCGAGAAACCCAAGATGCCATTCAGCGGAGTTCGTAATTCGTGAGGTAGGGACAGAGTAATGCTATTACGCAATTTATCTAATTTTTCTTGAGTTTGTTGATAAATTGCTGTTTGTCTCTCTAATCGGCAGGTGATGGCAGCTAATAATTCTGTCCTGGAAAAAGGTTTGATGATGTAGTCATCAGCGCCTAAATCCATCCCCTTGCGAAAGTCAGTTTTTTCCGATTTGGCAGTTAAAAAAATTAAAGGAATGATTGCTGTTTTAGGATTTTGACGTAATTCTTTCAGTACTTCATAACCGTCTAATTCTGGCATCATCACATCACAAATTACCAAGTCAGGAATTTCGGCTTGCGCTAACTGCAACCCAATGTAACCATTTTCGGCAATAATGACGTTAAAATTTTCAGCATAGAGCAAATCTACAATATTTTGCCGTACATTTATATCATCTTCAATCACTAAAATTTTATTCATATATTGATTGAATCTAAGCAAATATGAAATTTTAAAAGAATATATGCTAAATAAATTTTAGTAATAACATTTGTATAAGTAGCACACATTTTTCTCTTCAATCAAATTATCAATTAAATTATATATTTATCTTTGATTGATAAATACAAAAATTTTATGTAGCAAAAAGCTTGATTTTAAAGTTTAGATAAATTCATATATACAAATGTCTATTACTCCACAAAAAGTTTTCAAATTCTACGGCTGGTAATGGACGACTGAATAAAAAACCTTGCATGGCATCACAGTGATGATGACGCAAAAAATGCAATTCTTCTTCTGTTTCCACACCTTCAGCAACGACTCGCATATTTAGGTTGTGTGCCATTTCAATTAAGGCTTTAGTAATAGCAGATTTTTGACTATCTGTGGCTACATTATGAATGAAATAACGGTCAATTTTTAAGGTGTTAATTGGTAAATTTTTAAGATAAATCAGCGAAGAGTAACCAGTACCAAAATCATCAATAGCAATTTTTAATCCCAAAGATTGTAATTTATTCATAGTGGCGATCGCACCATTGATATCTTGCATAATGATGCTTTCTGTAAGTTCTATTTCTAAACATTGTGGCTCTAGGTTGTTCTTAGTTAAGAACTCAGTAATTTTTTTAATCAAGTCGGGCTGATTAAAATCAATAACTGATAAATTAACCGTCATCGTCAAGTAAGTAATGCCGACATCATGCCAAATCTTAATTTGTTGACAAACACTTTGTAATACCCATTGATCAATAGGTATAATTAAACCTGTAGATTCAGCAATTGGGATAAATTCTGTTGGAGTAACTAAACCTAATTCAGGACTGTTCCAACGTAATAAACTTTCAGATGCTATGATTTGTCCAGATGCAATATCAACTATAGGTTGATAATAAACTTCAAATTCTTGAAACTTTTGTTGTTGAATAACGCGTTGCAAGCTAAGTTCTAGTAACTGGATTTTGGGTGAAAAAGGTTTACTCACTTTTTGGTTAGATAAATATTTTTTTAAAGTGGCTTGTCTTTCTAAGCGGTTCATAATAGCACTTAATAATTCAGCCCGCGTAAACGGCTTAGTTAGATAGTCGTCTGCACCCATATCCATACCTTGCCGAAAATCAGCTTTAGCAGATTTGGCTGTCAGAAAAATGAATGGAATTGTTGCTGTTGATGGATCTTGCCGTAATGCTGTGAGTACCCCATAACCATCAACTTCCGGCATCATCATGTCACACAAAATTAAATCTGGAGCCTCAGTCAATGCTAAATTTATACCTGTTCTGCCATTAGCCGCGGCAACCGTTTCAAAATCCTCTGCCTCTAGCAAATCTAAAAGGTTTTCCCGCACAGATTCTTCGTCTTCAATTACCAAAATCTTAACCATCTTTTCCCTCGATTTGCATTGTGTGATTTAATGGCAGAGTCACAGTAAAGGTTGTACCAACTTCCAGCGAACTAGTAACGGCAATTTTACCTTTGTGTATATCTACACACTTTTTTACAATTGCCAGCCCTAATCCAGTTCCTAGGATATTACCCACATTTTTAGCCCGATGAAAAGATTCAAATAAATGTGGTAAGTCTTCTTGAGGAATACCAATTCCTTGGTCTTGTATCTCCAATACTGCTTGTCCATCCTCACAAGTAAGATTAAAGTTTACATTGCTTCCTTGTGGAGAATATTTAATCGCATTCGAGAGTAAATTGTTGAGAATATGCCCTAGCAATTTGTCATCCATCCAGCATGAGATGGATGAATATTGACTAGTAAAAGAAATTGAGCATCGATTACTTTGATTTATTTGAGCTTCTTCGATGATATGAGAACAGTAGGCAACCAAATCAAAAGCCGTAGGTTCGTAGTCAAGTTTTCCTGCTTCTGCCTTACCAATAACTAACACATCATTTAACATTTCATTTATGCGCTTCACGGCTGATTGAATGCGGTGCAGATGGGTAATTTGTTTTTCTTCCGTCCATTTGTAACGATAATGTTCGAGTAACTCTGAAGAAGAAAGAATGGTACTCAACGGTGTGCGAAATTCATGGGAAGTCATAGAAATAAAGCGAGATTTTAGTTCGTTGAGTTCTTTTTCTTTTTCTAGTGCTACTCTTAATTCTTGCTCTAATTGCTTGCGTTCTGTGATGTCTGCTAAGTAACCAACTAGTTCCACGGGATTACCAGTGTCATCTCGGACAAGTTTGCCTTGGTCAGATAGCCAGTGGTAAATACCATTTTTGTAGAGAAAACGGTATTCTAAGCTGTAGTGTTCTTGCTGCGAAATTTTTGCTAGTTCGTCAACAACATTAAGTACATCTTCTGGGTGAATATGATTGAGCCAAAAGCTGGCATCTTCTGTAAAATTTTGTGGTTGATAGCCAGTGACGATGTTCACATTGTCGCTGATAAAGGTAGCACCAAATCCTTCACAAGCTTTACTGGTATATATGATAGCGGGACTGGATGAGAGTAAATATTGCAATTGCTGTTGACTGACAAGTAAGGCTGTTTCTGTTTGCTTGCGTTCAGTAATATCTGTTTGAATCCCAATGTAATGAGTCAGGACACCATCAGCATCATATACAGGCGAAATATTTAGTTCATTCCACCACAGGCTGCCGTTTTTACGATAATTACGCAGAACTACAGTACAGTCTCTACCTGCTTGCATTGCGTCGCTGAGTTCTTTTAATCCAGATTGTTCGATGTCTGCACATTGAAACAACCGAAAGCTTGTTCCAATCACTTCATCTGCACAGTAGCCTGTCATGCGTTCAAAAGCTGGATTAACATAAATAATTGGGCCGTTGGGAATGCTGGCATCTGCAATGATAATGCCATTACTGCTGGCGGCGATCGCGCGATCGCGTAATCGTAAACCTTCTTCTGCCTGTTTGCGTTGTGTAATATCAGTATGGATACAAACTCTTCCAGTAAGTTTGCTAGTGAAATCTTTAATTACATTAGCGGATAAATAAATTTGTAAAAGCCGACCATCACGGGTTCGCATTGTCACTTCACCGCGCCACGATTCACCACTTTGAATAGCTGTTAATACTTGGTTGAACTCTGCTGGATATTTGAAGATACTGGCTGCTCCTCCAGCAGTTTGAAATTCTTCTAAAGTGTATCCATAGATTTCAGTAAACCCTGGATTGATGTAAATTGTTTTACCTGTGATGTCTGACATGCAAATAGCATCACTGGTGCTTTCTATAGCTTTATGAAAGCGCGTCAAGGACTCTTCTACTAATTTGCGATCGGTAATATCTGTGGAAATGCCACAGACAGCATAGGGAACACCCTTGGCATCTTTTAACGGAAACTTGACAGAAAAGTAGGTGTGTAACCTATCATCCAGAGGAACAACTTCTTCAACTTTTAGCGGAATGCCGTTGGCAATTACCTGATGGTTGTTGACTGCAAACCTATCTGCAATCTCATCAGTCCAAATATCGTAAATACTGGTGCCGATTGTTTGCTCTGGGGTAATGTTGAATAATTGTTCAAAATGACGGTTAATCAACACAAATCTGTTGTCAGTATCTACTACATAAATTGCCACAGTCGAGTGATCTAAAATTGCCTTTAGTTGCTGTTGAGTTTCCAGTAATGCCATCTCCGCTTGTTTGCGTTCGGTAATATCTCGATTCGTACCGCGATAGCCAATGAATTTACCTACTGAATCAAACACGGGAACACCACTAGTTTCTAAAACTACTTGATGCCCATTTTGATGAATTTGGATGTTTTCTAAACATTGAAATGGTTGTGGTGTTGCCAAAATTGCGGCGAAACCTGTAGCCAGTGATTGTTGTAGTTCTGGAGGCATAAAATCAAGAGGTGTTTTCCCCAAAACTGCTTCTGGTTCGTAACCCAAAATGTCGCGGATTTTGGGACTGACGTAAGTATAAGCACAGTTTTGATCAACTTCCCAGATCAAATCGTAGCTAGATTCCACTAAATTACGGAACCGTTGTTCGCTATGTTTCAGGGCAATTTCGGCTGTAACGCGATCGTTAATATCAGTATTTGTAGCAAACCAAGCGTTAATTTTACCTTCATGATCACGCCAAGGTATAGCACGGGCTAAATGCCAGCGATAGGTTTGATCAGAACTTCGGAGCCAACGAAATTCTCCTTCAAAGGGTTTACCTGTGTCTAAAGATGCTTGCCAATCTGCTAAACAACGGTATAAGTCATCTGGATGTAGCCATTGCTGCCATGCCCAACTAAGAAGTTGCTCTGGAGTACAACCAAAATAATCAAGAGTCCGTTGGTTAACATATTCAATGTTGCCATTGACATCAGCAATCCATACTTGTTGGGGAATGGATTCTGCCAAAAACCGAAAGCGTTCTTCGCTTTTTTCTAAAGCTTCCTGTACTTGTTGGCGTTCAGTGATATCTTCAACTGTACCCAAAACACCGACTACATTACCTGCAACATCATGCAGTGGGATTTTATTGGTTTCTAACCACGCTTGTTTACCATTGACTCGTGAAAGCAGAGAGATGATGTGATGTTCTGCTTGATTTGTCTCGATTACTCTGGCATCACACTCATGGTGAAAGTCTGCTTCTGACTTGTTGGTAAGGAAATCATGACCTGTTTTACCGATAATATCTTCTGGTTTTTCTACGCCAACTAATTTGGCAAAGTTCCAATTACAACCCAAAATAACAGAATTGCAGTCTTTCCAGAGAATACCTTGAGGAATAGTATTCATGACTAACTGCAACATTTTTTGGGATTGGCGCAGTTGCTCTTCTACTATTTGGCGTTCGGCAATTTCGGTTAATAATTGCTGATTTGTTGGCTTTAGGGCTATGTTCCGCTCGGAAACGTGCCTTTCTAAATCTTGGTTTGCTTTTGAGTCGTTAGCATATACTACTGCTGACTCTAGCAAAGGTATTCGCGCTGAGTTTTCGTTTCTAGTGTCCTCGACTGTTGGTTCTAGCGCTTGACAAATACTTTCAGGGGTAACTGTTCCAATCAGTTGACCTTCCTCATCAACAATTGGCAAAATATTTAATTGATGCTGGCGCAACAGTGAAATTACTGTTGTTAAATGGTGAAGTTCGGAAATTTTCAGTGTAATTACTGTGGTCTGCATCACCTCAGAAATCTTGGCGGTTTTGCAGTCTATACCCGAAGCTAAGAGCTTGATTATATCTTTCGCTGTCAACCATCCTACTACCTGGGAAACTGACACTACCAAAATATCGACACCCCACTTTGCCATCAGTGAGATGACCTCTGACACTGATGTTTCTGGCTGAACTGTTAGTGGCGAACAGTTAATTACTTCCTCTAAGCTTTGTAGCCAGAGAAGTTGTGGTCGGGTATACATAGATAATCACGATAGCTATTGTCAATAGTTATCTCAACTGAGTTTATTCCAGTATGTTTTAGGATTTTGATGCCAGATTGATAATATTATCCTAATGATAAATACTGTGAATTCACTGTAAATTTTGTATGAAGAAACACAAATATTAAGAATGGTCAAGGATCATTTGTCATTCGTTAAGAGGCAGAAGGCTAAAGAAAAAATTTCATACTTCACACTTCACACTTCACACTTCACACTTCATACTTCACACTTCATACTTTTTATCTACTGGCGTAATTGCGATCGCCTTTGACCATAACGTAATAGTCTTTCTATCATTGCCAGCCGATTTTCCCACGCTTTGACTTGATAGGGGTTATTAATCGCAGGTTCGCGCATCCAAATGCGGAATTGCGCCTGAAATCGAGTTAAAGAGGCTTTTGCTGTGAGTAACTTACTAGGTGAAGGTGAGGTAGCCAACTGATTTAAAGCTTGCTCTAGCACTTCTATTTGGTTGTTAAACTCAGAAATTCTGATGGTAGGTATTTGCAGTTGATCGTTTTCCATGACAAACTGCCATTCCCGTTTCAGTGCTGCATAACGAGCAGCAGCAGTTTGAAAAGGCTGACGGTGGGGAATCGGTTCAACAGCAGCTACAGCTTGCACTTTACCTTGAGTATGAGTAAAAATTTTCAGCAAATCATTGTTAAAGTTCTCGGCGGCAAAAAGTGCATAACCACTAGCTGGCAAGTCTCTAATGACTTGGAGTTGGTCAAATGCAGCCAGATTTGGTAAAGATAGCAAACGAATTCCTGGCACTAATAATGTAGAACCCAACTGTGTAGAAGCTATCCAAGGTTGTGCTAGGCGTTGGAAACGAGCTGTATCTTGGGCATAAGTCATGGGGACAATTAAATCTATATCTCCTCGTCTTGCCCAAACTTCCCAATGTTGTTGTAGTTTCTGAATCCGTTCTCGTTCTGGTAGGGGAAATACAGCCACCGACAAAATCAAATTGTCACGCTGTTTACGCAACATCTGTGATACATCGGCGACAAAGCTATCAACTTGTTGGGTACGAAATTCTGTCCACTTTTGCCACAATTCGCCTTGAGTAGGCGAAAGAGTCAGAGGATCGACACCAGTCAACTGCTGAAATTGCGATCGCGCAGCTTGACCGTAACCGTAAGTCCGACCGACAAAAGGATCTTGGAAAGGATAGCGGATGTAATCTAGCTGTAAACCATCTACCTGATATTTGGTGACAATTTCTTCAAATAATTTGAGGAGATATTGCCGCACTTGCGGGTTAGCTGGATCAAAAAATGGCTTGGTCTGACCAGGGGGAATGGTATTGCCTTTGTTATCGTAGTTTGCCCAATCGGGATGAGCCGCCAATACTGGCCCTGGGTAATCAGGATGAACGTTAATTACTTGGTTGTGGCGCTGGTTCCCCGCGGCAAAAACCCACACCCAGGCGTGTAACTCCATGCCTCGCTCATGGGCTAATTTTACCGCCACAGCTAAAGGGTTCCAGCCGCGAATTAGGGGGTTTTGCTGTGGTGCAACTTGACTGGGGTAAATTGGGTAACTGGCGTTGAGAGTTTCAAAAAAAACGGTGTTAATTCCTGACTGTGCCAAGCGGTCAAAAACTTCGGCTAATTTTTTTTCACCACCAGCTCGGACAATTGTGCCTCTATCTAACCAGACTGCGCGAATTTCTGCTGGGGCTAGTCGGCGATTTGTCGGAAAATTTTTCCACAAATTTGCCCTTGTGGCCAGCCACTGCTGACGAGCTACGGCATAGTTTTTATTAGCAATTAGTTCGGTAATACTTTTGGCAACTAGCCGCGCCTGTGCTATTGCTTGCTCTCTACTGGCGATGGTAAATCCCGGTCTAGTGGAAGCTACGCGCGTCTCTTCTTCTTTGAGAGACGGGGAATGGCTAGTGATGGCTTCGTCAGAATTAGCAGCATGAACTGATGCGGCTAATTGGGCGCTTTCTAAGCGACTAATCAAATTTTCTAACTCTTGCTGGAGGGCGATCGCTTCTTTGTCGTCAATCGGCGCATTAGAATTGGGTTCAACATTCCAACGCACTGTTTGTTCTAGTTGGTCAATCGCCTCCTGGGAAGATGGCGGTGTGATTCGCTGAATTAATCTAGGTTTGGGTGCGGTAGCGGTGATGGGCGATGGGGAAGTTGGGGGAGTAGTTGCAATTGTGGTCAAGCAACTTGAGTCAGCCCCAGCGATTTTTTTCTGTCCTTCAGATGGTGCTGTTAGATGGCGATTGATGGCAGCTTTTAACCAGGCATGATCTAACTCGAATGCTGAGGCTGCATCTGTTCCCCAGCGCCAGCCCAATAAGGTAGACCATTCTGTACTGACTACGGCAGCAGGACTATCTTTGGCATTCCACACCGCAGTGGTTTGACTGGTAGCACCGTTGGGAATAACCACACCACCACGGACTTGACCAAAAAGTTCGGTTTGGTTGGCCCATCCCTGGAGCTTGGTTTTAGCTGGTTTGAGTTGTTGTGTTTCATCCAGCCCAAATCCCCAATAACTGCCCAGGAGCGATCGCATTAACTGCCGGACTCCCGGTGCTGATAAACTGCCGACGGGGCCACTAGCAATGATTTTGCCTCCTTTGCTCACCCATTGTTCTAAGGCGATCGCTTGGGCGGGGGTGAATGTCTCGATGTTGGGCAAAAATAATACGCGGCGATCGCCCCAATCAGCATTACTTCTGACTTGCGATAAGGGAATCACGCAATACTTTGCCCCAATGGCTTGCAAGCGCTTCGTAATTCCTGCCCATTGCTGCGTGTTTTCTGTACTCTGAACTACGCTCAATACAGGTTCTTCACCCGCTGCCCTAACTGGTAAAACATTAAAAATACTTAAACAATTAATGATGAAAAAGTTAAAACTAAAAATGAAGAATCCGGCTTTTTTGGTTACTTTTATTGCAGTTCCCTGATTCTTCACTTTTATCCCTCACTTAATTTATTATTAGACAGTCCTTTATTAGTTATTATTCAGCATATCAATAAACTACCTCCGAAAAACAACTGATGTTTTTATATTTAGTTTTTAATTTGTTCAGCAATACAGGTGTTGATTAATTCTTGTACTCCTGCTACTGGAAATATTTTGATATTTAGTTTTCTCTCTAGTTCTGCAACGCTAACATCATCTAAAAAGACTAATTCACCATGTTTGAGCATGACTTTTGGCAGTAAAATTCCATCGCCTAAATCTTGTTCTTTTAAATTTAAATGTAAATCATGTCCAGTTAATAATCCGGTGACACTAATAGTTTGCCCCCAATAATCACTGGCTAAAGCCCACATATTTACTTCTAAACCATCAACAGAATTTAAACGTTGCAATATCGGTTGAAAGGCTTTTTCTACAGCGTTACCGACTACCCAAGTAAACCTTCTTTGAGGATAAACTTTGGCTGGGAGTAATTCAGCAGCAGCCGAGACAAATTGTTTGAGAAATAACCTAATCGAACCAACACCGTTATCAATTTGCGGATAGTCTTCGTATTCTGCTTCTGTGGGTAATTCTTCACCCGCAATTAAAAACCATTCATCGGCTAACCAGACAACATTAGAGCCGAATTGCTGGCGAAATTGCTGTGAAAGCGATCGCACCTGTACAATTACTTCTTGAGCTTTTTCTGGAGTTACAGATGTGAGTTCGTCTGCTTGGGGACGAAACCTTGTCAAACCTACCGGCACGACTGCCACCGATGCTACAGCAGGTACATCACCAGTATAAAATGACGCTAAATCGTGTAATGTTTGTTCCAGATGTTTGCCATCATTTATACCAGGGCAAACTACAACTTGAGCATGAATTTGCAATCGTCTTTTTTGGAACCAGCGCAGCTGTTCCATAATTTGTCCCGCACGTTGATTTTTCAACAGACGGATTCTTACATCGGGTTCTGTAGCATGAACCGACACAAATAAGGGAGACAAGCGCATTTGTTCAATTCGCTGCCATTCCTTTTCTGGTAAGTTGGTTAAGGTAAGGTAGGAGCCATACAAAAAGCTCAGACGATAATCATCATCTTTTAAATACAAGCTTGAGCGCTTACCTGGTGGTTGTTGGTCAATAAAGCAAAACGGACAGCGATTATTACACTGTATTAAAGCATCAAATAAGGCAGTTTCAAATTCCAGCCCTAAATCATCGTCATAGTCTTTTTCAATTTCGACGTTATGGGTTTTACCAGCAGTGTCTAAAACCTCTAGTTCTAAAAATTCATCAGCACAGAGAAACTGATAATCAATCAAATCGCGGGGACGTGTACCATTAATAGCAACGATCGCATCACCAACCTCAAAGCCAATCTCAGCAGCGATGGAATCTGGTAGCACCCTGGTAATTTTTGCAGGCTGAATGGTAGTCATTGGTCAATAGTCATTGGTCATACATTGATTACATTATCCTTCCCAACCTGCCGCGATCGCCAATAAAATGACGCTGCCAAATGCCAATCTATACCAAACAAAAATCAAAGTGTTTTTGGTTTGCAAGTATTTGATCAAAAAAGCAATTGATAGATAGGAAAAAATAAAGGTTGAAATAATTCCCACAATTAACAAGCCCACAATGTTATCTGGTAACGCTTGGGTTTGAAATAATTTGAATATTTTCAAACTTTTATACAGGGTGGCAATAGTTAAAGTGGGAAATCCTAATAAAAATGAGAATTTCGCGGCGGTATCGCGTTCCAATCCCAAAAATAAGGCAGTTGTCAAGGTTGAACCAGAACGAGATACGCCAGGAATCAAAGCCAGTGTCTGTCCCAATCCAACTAAAATCCCATCCCGAATCTGCAATGAATCAAAACCGCGTTTGCGAGTGCCAATTTTTTCAGCTAAACCTAGTAGAATTGCCATAATAATTGACATAATGGCAATAATTAATGCACTCTCAGGCAGAATATCTTTCAACAAAAAGCCAACAATTAAGGCAGGTATTGTTCCGACTGTAATACCAACAAGAATTTTCCATTCTTCACGTTGCCAGTCTTTCTCTTTGAATGCAGTGATTCCACCTTTGACAACATTAACAATGAGTGACCAAAAATATCCCACAATAGCGATAACACTGCCAAATTGAATAGCATCAACAAAATCTTTAGAACCTAATTCTTTCCAACCAAATACTTTGGTAGCAATTAGAAGATGTGCTGTACTACTGATGGGTAAAAACTCTGTAATACCTTGAATAATACCCAAAATAAAAGCTTGAATAAACTCCATTTATTACCTTTTTAAGATTGTACAGATGATCATGAACATTTTTTAGCTAGTAATGTTGCTTTATATACTTCTTGTTCTACTCAATCTTAAATAAAATTCAATTTTACAATCAACAACACTATTTAAGACGCTGGCCATGTTCTTACAACTACTTCAATAAGTCAACGCCATTTTGCCAATTTTATAGAACTTTTATCAATGACCGAAGAAAGGCAGAGGGCAGGAGGCAGAAGGCAGAAGGAATAAAATATATTTTTGCCCTCTGCCACAGGGTTTCAAGCACCATTATTTATTTATGAACAAAAGTAAAAAGATTTTTCTGGGGACACGCAGTGCGAGAAAAAAGGTGTCCTTGTTGAAACCCCTGAATTTATTTATGGGGTTTTCCCTTCTGCTCTCTGCCTTCGTACTTCTGCCTTCGTACTTCTGCCTTCTCATGAAAAAAGATGCAGTGAGATTTTAGGAAATATTTCCCAATGTCTTTTTCTGCGGACATCTCCAGCACTGCCTCAAATTTCAGTATAATAAAAATACCCCTGGGGGGGATTCTGAGGTATGTTATCTTAAATAAAATAAAGTTTAGTAACAATTATTAAAACTTTGATTAATAATACATTGTCTGGTTACAACGCTTCTACCACCGCTATAAATAAGGAATTACCCTTAAGGGATGGTGGGCGGCTAGGTATCGAAGAATTAGAATCTACGCTTTCCGTATCGCCATCTTTACCATTGTTAATATCGCCTCGGCAAACTTGGTTGGTGTTGGCGGCGGCGATATTCTTAGTATCAGTACCTGTATTTATCGAAGCACCACTTGTGCGATCGCTACCCAGTCTCAGTTTAGCGATCACAGGATTTTGGGTATGGCTGAGTTTTCGCTTAATGTCACGTCCCGCAACTTATTTGTGGGGGGATTTGCTCTTAGGCTTTAGCTGGAGTTGGTTAGCAGGAGCAATTTATTGGGGTTGGTTGCGTTGGGAACCTTTATGGCATTTACCAGTAGAGGCGATCGGCTTACCATTTGCTTGTTGGTGTCTACTTAAAAATTGGGGCAAGGTTGGTAACTGGTTTTATCTAGGTTCCTTATTTGGTACAGTCTTAACCGATGTTTATTTCTACATAGTTGACCTAATGCCCTATTGGCGACAAATTATGCAAGTCGAACCTGATCGTGCGTCGCCTATACTACAAGCTGCTGTAACTCAAGTCCATACACCTTGGGGGCAAGTTTGGGCAGTGGTACTCGCATCAGTACTACTAACAGCCGGAATTTTACCTTTACTTAACCAACAACAACACTGGTATGCTTTTGCTGGCGCAGCTTTAAGCACTATTTTGGTAGATGGCTTATTTTTGTTAGCAGCTAGTGCTGCTTGAAAGCATCAGCACAGGGAGCGCACCATCTGATTATGAATAAAAGAAACTTTTTTCCCATACACCCATATTTCTTTAGAGTGCTGAGTCAACACTTACAGGAAGTAGAAGCATAATTAAGGTACTTTCCAAAATATGAGTTATTAGATGCCGACATGGAAACCATGAATTTGCGATGGCTTCGCCAACGCCAAGGGCAAACGCATATTGGCTCTGATGGTATATTACAAATCCAAACAACTACTGATTTAAAAGATACTTCTGTTGAAGTAGTAGTAGTTATACAGGCATTACCTGATACCGAAGTTACAGAAATTGAGGAAGTCCAAGCCCAATGTAACGCTTGGGGAAAGCCCACAACAAAAAAATCGATCAGTCATGCTATTGCCAGAATGAAACAACTACGGCGAGAAGTGGCGTTAGATAAAACGTCAATCCGCTCAATGATAGAAGAAGGGCGAAGATAATCAGATGTAGTTTGTTTTGGATTGTTCTGTAGCAATTAGCTGGTGCTTGGTGGATGAAAATAACTCCAGTGCTGAGGCAATATTGGCAATAATGCCGGATGCTGAAGCTTTTGTGCCGGGAATTTGGTCACTGGAGATTGCTAATGTACTGCTTGTAGCTGAACGGCGTAACCGTATAACTAAAGAACAATCCGAAGAAGCGATTGCTTTACTACAGTCACTTTTAATCCGGGTTGATCTGGCTACAGATGCAAACGCCTTGGGTATAACCTTAGTACTGGGGCGACAGGAAAGTTTAGCAGCTTATGACGCGGCTTATACCGTTTCACTTTAAGTTTGATACAAGTAGGTCGCAGGGGGGCAGGGGGTAGGGAGCAGAGGGAAAGAATTAAAAACCATTAATTTGTATCAAGATTTTCGTGAATTGGTATTACTTAGAACTGGCGCTGCGATTGGGATTGCCCTTGGCAACGATTGATACTCGATTAGCAGAGGCGGCTATCAAGTGTGGGGTGGATTTGGTTACTACTGATGAGGAAACGCATTTATAACAATAAAAGTACAAAAAAACAGAACTCTGTAACAAAAAGTAAATTGAGTCAAACCCAATAGCAGTAAATATTGTGGATATTAATACGCTGTATATTAGTTTCTGATGACTGCTGTGTGTTGATTGAGCTATCAGTTCTTAGTCAAGGGTTAAGAGTCGAGAGTCATAAATATGGCTCAAAGATTATAAACTGTTGACAGCTGTAAGCTTAGAGCCATTATTCAGTTTGATAGAAAGAGGTAAAAAGTCGTGAAAAGATTGGCGCGTTTATTAACAGTATTTACGTTGTTGCTTGGTTGCTGGGGATGGTTAGGTACAACTGGAATAGCCCAAGCTGCTGGGATCAACAGTCTGGCTCTGCCGCAAGTCCCTGTTTTAGCAGTGGAATCCAGCAACCGTGCAGATGCTAAACTAGCAACGGAATTTGGGAAAAAAATTGATTTAAATAATACCAATGTCCGAGCTTTCCAAAATTACCCAGGTCTGTATCCGACTTTGGCGAAGAAAATCATCAAAAACGCTCCTTACCAAAAGGTAGAAGATGTGTTAGAACTACCAGGATTGAGCGATCGCCAAAAACAACTCCTGCAAGCTAATTTCGATAACTTCACCGTTACCGAACTAGAACCTGCTTTCAACGAAGGAGACGATCGCTTTAACAACGGGATCTACAGATAAGCCTAATTATCGTTAATGTAGAAAACAGTAGCCCACTCCCTAGATGGGAGTGGCTCTCTTGTAGAAAAGTCCTGTTAGCGATAGCGGGGCGTTTAGCCCGTGCTGAGTGCTGAGTGTTATTCACTGAGCGACTTGTCTTGAGCGTTCGCGTAGCGTCTCGTAGAGAAGTCGAAAGGAGTCGAAGTGTGAGTGCTGAGTTCTGAGTATAAAAGCTGTTTGTAAGGACATATCGTAAAAATTTCTCCCCATCTCTCACTTTGTCTGAAATAGAAATTCCTCGCCAATTTGATGTTTTAGTAGTCGGTGCTGGTGCGGCTGGACTATACACATCGCTGTGTTTGCCAGAGTCTTTGCAAGTCGGCTTGATTACCAAAGAAACTGTTACTTTGTCTGCCAGTGATTGGGCGCAAGGTGGGATTGCTGCGGCGATCGCCCCAGAAGATTCGCCTAAGTTGCACATTGAAGATACAATCCAAGCCGGTGCAGGTTTGTGCGATCGCGCCGCCGTGGAATTCCTTGCCCAACAAGCCCCTAGCTGCATTCAATCTTTGGTAAATTTGGGTGTAGCTTTTGACCGTCATGGTCAAGCCTTGGCTTTGACTTTAGAAGCTGCCCATTCTCGTAACCGTGTTCTCCACGCCGCTGACACTACCGGTAGAGAGGTCACAACTACTTTAACGGCACAAGTATTACGCCGCAAAAATATTCAAGTTATCCAACAAGCTTTAGCACTGAGTCTGTGGTTAGAACCCCACACAGGGCGCTGTCAGGGAGTTAGCCTATTTTATCAAGGTGAGATTACATGGGTAAAGGCCAAAGCCATCGTTTTAGCAACTGGAGGCGGTGGCCAAGTTTTTGCCCAAACTACTAACCCAGCCGTGAGTACGGGCGATGGCGTGGCGATCGCTTGGCGGGCTGGTGCTATGCTGCGAGATTTGGAATTTGTGCAATTTCACCCCACCGCCTTAACTAAACCAGGCGCAGATCGCTTTTTGATTAGTGAGGCTGTCAGAGGTGAGGGCGCACATTTAGTTGATAATAGAGGGAGACGGTTTGCCTTTGACTATCACCCAGCGGGAGAACTTGCACCGCGAGATGTAGTTAGCAGAGCAATTTTTAGCCATCTCCAACAGACTGCTGTCGATCTGGCTACCGCCCATGTTTGGCTAGATATGCGCCCCATCCCCCCTGACAAAATTCGTCATCGCTTTCCCAACATCATCAAAGTTTGTCAGCGTTGGGGAATTGATGTTTACAATGAACCAATTCCTGTGGCTCCGGCGGCTCATTATTGGATGGGGGGGATTGTGGCAGATTTACAGAATCGCACGAACATTCCTGGTTTATATGCGGTGGGAGAAACCGCCAGTACTGGAGTACATGGAGCAAATCGTCTGGCAAGTAATTCTTTACTAGAATGTATTGTATTTGGCGCACAGATGACGGATATTTCACTAGCAGATGTTGAACAACTATCAGAAATACCAGTGTTGCCGTTACGCGAATTGAGTATAGATGTCAATGATTGGCAAATCCAGCAAGTACAGTTAGAAGCATTGCGAGAGAAGTTACCGCGTTTAGTTTGGCAAAGTGCTGGTATCTGTCGGGAACAGTCGGGATTATTAAAGGCGATCGCAACTGTAGAAGCTTGGCAGCAAGATTTTGCTATCTTACCCTTGAGTCAATTCTTACTTTCTTTACGTGCTAATGAATCTGTCAGGTTCAAAACACCGGATGTAGAGCGGCAATTAAGACTGTGGGCAGAAACTCGGAATTTATTAGATGTAGCTTATTTAATTCTCAAAAGTGCTGCTTTTAGGACAGAGAGCCGGGGCGGACACTACCGCATCGATTATCCAGAGCCAGATCCTAATTGGCAAATTCACACACTTGTACAAAAATTTCAATGGAGTAAATCCACTCCTTTAAGCTAGTTACTAACGAGCAAATATCTTTGACTTTAGACTTAATACATTCCCATAACATTTATCTAAAAGAAGCAGTATTAACGTGTACCGCTACCGTGCTGGCTGTCAGGGCCACCGTAATTGGGCGGAATGTATACATTTTTTAATGCCTGAGAATTCACCTTGGAACTCGTCAAACTATTGCTGTTTGTATGACTTAAATCCTTCGCCACTAAACTGCTGACCCTACCTGTAGCATCAGCGATTTTAGGAATAACGAGACAGGCGCTCACACATAATATTAAAATGCCCGTAATTCTCAAGTTCGTATCCATAAAGCTTTTATTAAGTTCTTGCATTGTGAGTTCATCCAATATTTTTTTTACCTACAACAGATTCAGTCTTTTTTTCCGAAAAAATTAAGTTTTAATTAAAGTTTTTGGTTAACAGATAACTATTGGAGTGAAAAGCCGTGGTCATCAAACCTGCTCAACACTTAAGAAATATACCTAAATATCATTTATGGTCATCAGTCTAAAGTTAGAACTCTCTACGAGCGAAAGCTATCAACGTTCATTAATTCCCCATAGATAATAATCACAAATTCAAATTTTTAATAAAATCTTTATATTTCTGCGTTTAAATACTTCATTTATTTGTTAAAAAACACACATACTTTAGCGGTATTTACTTAGGGAATTGGATGCACTTAAGTAAATATCAGGAAAACGGAGCCACAAATTTTTTATTTTAGTAATCTTAATGAAATTTTAATTTATAAAAATTAAGTATAGTTCCAAATTAATTTAAATGGTGTTACTTTTCTAAATAAAATTTTTAGTCCAACCGGATGACCACAGTAAACACTCGGAACTATTATCTAGTAATTTTGTACTAAAAAAATACCATCTTTAATCCCACTTAGGCAACTGGGTGCTTATGATGGTGTCTCTTGGCTAATTAAGCCAACTCATAACGGTTTTTACCTAAGTGCTTGGCCCGGTACATGGCTGCATCTGCTTGTTTAATCAAAGTTTCTGTATCTTGGCTGTTGATGGGGTAAATACTAAGCCCAATACTGGCAGAAATTTTAGTAGTGTATCCTGACAAAACAATTGGTTCAGTAATGCTGGTTAAAATTTTTTCCGCGACTCTAGCAGCTACTTGTACATCAGGAATTGCTCTGAGAATCACTGTAAATTCATCACCACCCAAACGGGAGACAGTATCACTTCCACGTAAACAGTTGCTGAGTCTCTGGGCGACGATCACTAGCAGGCGATCGCCCATATCATGTCCTAAAGTATCATTAACCTGCTTAAAGCCATCCAAGTCAATAAACAACAGTCCCAGTAATAGATTGTTTTTTTGCGTCCAAAGCAACGACTCGTGAAGTTGTTCCGCAAAGAATTTCCGATTAGATAAACCTGTAAGGGGATCGTGGTAAGCCAAATAGCGTAAGTGGTCTTCTTTGAGTTTTAATTCAGTATTAGAGCGAAATAACTCAGCAGCCGTGCGTCTTAGTTCTTCTTCCATCAGCTTGCGCTGGGTAATATCTCGAATTACTCCAACTAAAAAGAAATTCCCCGCAGCATCTTTGTGCAGCGATCTTTTAGTTGCAATTAGATGAGTTTTGCCAGTAGCATCAGTAAATTCTTCTTCATTTTCTCGCGGTTTTTGTGTAATAAAAACCAGATTATCTTGTTGGCGAAAAACATCAGCTTCATGTCGAGGAAAAAATTCATAGTATGATTTTTCAATTAACAAACTATCTGGATAGCCAATGAATTGACAGTAAGCTTCATTTAAAACAATCCACTGATGTTGCTCATTTTTGACAAAAATTGGGTCAGGAATAGAGTTGATTACTTGATGCAAAAACTCTTTAGAACGTTTCAATTCTTCCTGCATGTACGCAATATGAAAAATCAGCCAAATAGATGCACTAACAAAGGTGATCATTCCGGGAATTAATGGTAGCCACCATCCGGATAAAAAAGCCATATAACTAGTGAAAAACAATATTAATAAAGATAGAAAAATTCTAGGAATACTTTTACTGAAGGATTTAATTCGCCAAATTATTGTTGATCCCAGATAAGACCAAGCCAAAATCCATAAGTATTCCCAGAATTTAGGCCAAACTTTCAATAAAGGTCGCCCTTCAATCGCAGCTGAGATTAACTCACTGATAAAATAAGCTTGCAGTTCAACACCAGCCACAGGCTTGGCTGCACCCAGCATTTGACTGGAGTGAGGAATAAATGCAAAATCTTGTAGACTGGGAGCAGTAGAACCAATCAATACGATGCGATCGCGTATCCAACTAACTGGCACTTTGTCATCAAGTACATCGCTCATCGATATCTGGCGGTAGCTACAGAATTCGCCAGAGGGTCTATAACAGAAGGGTTTGGGAAAGTTAGCTAAAATTTGATAGCCTTTATCATCAACTTTTATATAACCACCATCATTGGCTCGAAAACGAGTAAATACAGCCTTACCCAACCTTAAATAATCAAGTTTTTCAGTTGCTTTTTGAGGTGTAATTCCTTCTGATTGTAAATACAATAAAGCTAACTTCAGCGCAAAACTTTCATAGTGTTGATTGCCCATATGTAAATACAACAAACTGCGTCGTACTTTACCATCGGGGTCATACAATACATTATTAAAACCAACTTGTTTGTGATTTAGTTTTAGTGGAGGTGGAACACGAGTATGTTTGTTCTGCGTTAATAGTTCAATACCTATCAAATTTGGCATTGAACGATAAAAATTAACGAGATTCTCATGACCTGGATTTACTGCTAAATCTCTATAAATATCTAAGCCAATAGCACGAGGTTGATTAACTTGTAATTTCTTTAATAACTGAGCAATAACCCCATCGGGAATTGGCCAAGAACCGACTCGACGCAAAGAATCTTCATCAATTGCTACAATCGTGATGCGATTTTCTAGTTGTTCGGTTGGACGTAAGCGAAAAAATTGATCTAACCCAGCTAACTCTAAGGATTGTAACATTCCAACAGAGCGCAAAAGTAAAATGCAGGCTGCAACGGTACAAGCGACAAATAATTCTCTATATTTTCGACCAAGCGCCTGTTTCAGTTTTAATTTCAACATTAACCTGACAAAACACTTGCCTAGCTGCTTACTCATTCCCATTACCTAGTGGGGGAAAACATATCTATTGTGTACAGCTATCAACTAGCTATCAAATAACTAGTAAGTATAGCTTGCATCTTATTGTGTTCATTGTTTAAGAAATTTGTCAGTATGATTAAGTTCCACCAAAACATCTGAGAATAGTGTTGACGAAGTAGGAGTTAGGGTGAGTGCTTATGAAGCAAAAGTTAGCCAGTATTTCCTTGCTGATCAGGAACAGGTTCAGTATAAATATTGTTTGCTAATAACAAAAGTATATTTTCGCTGACTAAAAAATGACAAATATTCTATTTGAGTGGTTATGACTAAGAAACAAATATTTTGATGATTTTGTTGTAAGTTATACCAAATCTGGAAATCAGATTGGCAAAAAAATAAGTCAACTGGGAATATATTGTTACATTCAGCCAGTTGACCATGCCAATTTTAGATTTTGGGCGAAGTCCAACATTGAAGGACTAGTAATTACTTAAAATACTTGAAATTTGTTGGGCCTGTATAACCAGTAATCTTTGCTAGTTCTGCTGGGTTTTGGACTCCACTGTAACTTTGACCATTGATAATCCAAGTGGGGAAAGCTTGTATTTTTGCAGCTTGACATAATTCTGGTTTACCTTTGGGACTGTCGCCAGCACACTCTACTGGAACATTACTATCCTTGAGGATCTGATAAGCTTCTTTGCCAAAAATCAGTTTCTGTTCGTGACAGTGGGGACACCAGTAAGCAATATATTCTTTAGCACCCACTTTTGCTAAATGCTGTGCTAGAGCAATTTCTGCCTCACCAGAGGTTGTAGTAATTTCCCAACCGAATTCTGGGTTAGGTGTTTGTGCGGCTGTAGGTGTAAAACTAATCTTTTCTTGTCCAGGTGTAGAACCGGGTGTTGTGGCTGATTTGTTAACACCAGCATAAACGCCTAAAGTGCCGATTAGGGTCACCATCCCCACAATAATGGCAATAAAGAAAATTTGTCCAATATCTTCCCAAGCACGGCCAATAATTGTGAGGACTAAAAAACTCAAGGAGAATAAAGCTGAGGCTATGCAATAAGGACAAAATGCTTTGATTTGGAAAGCCAGCACATACATTAAGTAGCTGCTGAAGACAGACATAGCGATCGCTCCCACCAACAACAGCAACCATGTCCAGTTTTCTATCTGTTTGTGCTGGTTGTTGTCCTCAGATTTCAAGATTAAGGGAGCTAAAGCCAAGATCACCATACCGGTGTATGCCAAAAATCCAAACAAAGCTAGTGGTTGACCTAACACTGTAGCCCAAGCACTAGAAAGTACATCATTACAGCCTTTAGCACCAGCCTCTGCCACACAAGCTGCACTGCCTCCTGTGAGCTTTTCGATGGTGAGATAGCCTGTAACCAAAGCACCACATCCAGCGATCGCGGCAATTATTGGGCGCGACCATTTGTGAATCCAAGGAGTAGAACGGCGGCGAATCATAACTTTGAAGTATGAAGTATGAAGTGTGAAGTATGTAGACGCGCTTTGCGCGGCTTCCCAAAGGGTAGTGTGAAATTTCATCCCAGCCTGGGGCAAGTCTCTATGGATCTAAATCCTTCAGCTTTGAAGCCTTCCCACTCCCTACTCATTACGAATGTAATTTTACTTGTTCCGTTGATTTACTTGTGCCTTTAGAGTTCCAATTCCGACGTGCGGCTTCGACAAATTGACTGACGCGAATCGGATCAATTGGTTGTTCAATCCGACCATGACGTTTTAAGGAACTAGAAACTATGACACCATCTGCTGCCTGCAACAGTGTAGCAATATTTTCCCAACTGGCTCCACTACCGATAAATACTGGTGTACCGTTAGCTGCACCACAAGCTATTTCTAAATCTTCCTGATTAGGAGGACTACCTGTAGCCCAACCCGATAAAATGACTGCGTCCGCTAAACCCCGTTCAATAGTGTCTTTGACGGCGACTGTAAGATTGGGGGAACTTAAAGGCCGAGCGTGCTTAACTAAGACATCAGCCAGAATTTTGACATCGCAGCCCAATTCTCGGCGATAGCGTAGCAATTGATGGGCTTCTCCTTCAATTAATCCCTGATCTGTTGCCATTACCCCTGTTAGCACATTGACGCGGATAAATTGGGCTTGCACACAACTAGCGATCGCCATTGCACTTTTGGCATCATTTCGCAAAACATTTAACCCGATAGGTAAGGTTACTAAGTTTTGTATCCTTTGTACCACCACCGTTATGGCGCTCACAACTGCCGGGTCAACCTGATTTTTAGTAAATGGTGCGTCGAAAAAATTCTCTACAATAATGCCGTCTACCCCCCCACTGGCTAAGGCTGTTGCTTCTTGTTCGGCACGGTCAATTACTGCTTTGAGGCTACCTCCCCAGCGGGGTGAGGTGGGTAATGGCAGTAGGTGAACTACGCCAATAATGGGTGTACGAGTTTTAAAGGTCTGATATAAGTCCACGTTTTCAAACATTATTCAGGGATTAGGGATTAGGGATGGGGCATTAGGGATTAAAATTCACCTAGCTCCTATTTTCTCGTTTCTCGTCCCTCGTTCCTTCATTAGCATGAATGTGTTTCTAGTGTTTGTTTGACTGCCTCCATCCGCAGATGGAATTTAGCATCAAACGTTCCATAAGATATGTTAAGATAAAACCTGGCTGCAAGAGGAGTTTGCCACTCACAAGACGCAAGGCAGCTTCCCGGAGTTTAGGCACCTTGCCCACGCATCGTCGTTGGACTAGCCTAATCATTAGGGTTAGCATTATTGCTTGATTAGGCGTAGTCGCAAGCGCGATTTCCCTGAGGGTAGCGACTTCTCACAACAAGCCCTTTGGGCGGCTTCCCGACGGGTAGATCAACAACGCATACGCTGCGGTAATTTAAAATACCAATAGGCGATTTGTTAAAAAATATTACAAGTGTCAAATATACTCAAAGGCACTCGGATTTACCCTGGGAAACAGATTAATAGTAGACATATCATAACATGACCTTTAATTTATCCAGGTCACAGGTATATGCACAGTAACTAATAGAGGAACAATCCACCTGGGTGTTGTCAATAGAAAGGTGTGCATTACAAAGAGCGAAGTCAATCGCACTTTGTGTAGATAACAAAAAAAACCTCAGAATTTAAAGTATGGGTGAAAAGCCAACAATATCAATATCTCATTTGGGCTGTGAGAAAAATCGAATTGATACAGAACACATGCTAGGACTGCTAGTGGAAGCAGGCTATGGCGTAGATACAAACGAAGAGTTAGCAGATTACGTTATTGTTAATACATGTAGTTTTATTGAAGCAGCAAGAGAAGAATCTGTTAGAACTTTAGTAGAATTGGCAGAGGCCAATAAAAAAATCGTTATTACAGGCTGCATGGCGCAACACTTCCAAGAGCAATTGTTGGAGGAGTTGCCGGAAGCAGTAGCCGTTGTAGGTACAGGCGACTATCACAAAATCGTCAATGTCATTGAGCGGGCAGAACAAGGAGAGCGCGTAAAGCAGATTAGCGCCGAACCAACTTACATCGCCGATGAAACTACACCGCGCTACCGGACTACAACCGAGGGTGTTGCCTACCTACGGGTGGCGGAAGGATGTGATTATCGGTGTGCGTTTTGTATTATTCCTCATCTGCGAGGCAACCAGCGATCGCGTACCATAGAATCGATTGTGGCTGAAGCCGAGCAGTTAGCCAGCCAAGGGGTGAAAGAAATCATTTTGATTTCTCAAATCACTACTAACTACGGATTGGATATTTACGGCAAGCCCAAATTAGCCGAATTACTCCAAGCCTTGGGGAAAGTGGACATACCTTGGGTGAGAATGCACTATGCCTATCCCACCGGATTAACCCCAGATGTGATTGCGGCAATCGGTGAAACACCCAACGTTTTACCTTACTTGGATTTGCCCTTGCAACACTCTCATCCTGGAATTCTGCGCTCCATGAACCGTCCCTGGCAAGGGCGGGTAAACAATGAAATTATCGAGCGCATCAAAACTGCACTACCAACAGCCGTATTGCGGACAACATTTATTGTTGGTTTCCCAGGAGAAACCCAGGAGCATTTCGAGCATCTACTAAACTTCGTGCAGCAGCATGAATTTGACCATGTTGGTGTCTTTACCTTTTCGCCAGAACAAGGAACCCCCGCTTACAGTCTGCCCAATCAGTTACCCCAAGAAATCATGGACGAGCGGCGGCAAAGACTCATGGAACTTCAGCAGCCCATTTCTTGGAGCAAAAATCAACAGGAAGTCGGCAAAGTTGTTGATGTCCTGATTGAGCAAGAAAATCCTGAAAGTGGGGAATTAATTGGTCGTTCAGGAAGATGTTCGCCAGAAGTAGATGGTCAGGTGTATGTCACAGGCCAGGCAAAATTAGGAACCATTGTGCCAGTAGCAATTCGCAACGCTGACACATATGATCTTTACGGTCAAGTTGTCTCTAGTTACAAGTGAATTGAGGCAGTGCGGTTTTCTCCCAAAGGGAGAGAAACCCCCATAAGTAACTGCTGCTCAATTTCTCAGCCTCAAAGTCAAAATATAAAATCTAGGAGAATTGATGAATCTTTCGTTTATTGAACTAGGAATTTCCCAAGAACGTGCAGAACTACTAGAAAAAATGAGTTTTACTGCACCTACTAACATTCAAGTCCAAGCCATTCCTCAATTATTGGCAGGTCGGGATGTAGTGGGACAATCCCAAACAGGAACAGGCAAAACAGCTGCATTTTCCCTACCGATTTTAGAGCGGTTGGATGTAAATCAAAGAGCAGTGCAAGCTATAGTTTTAACACCAACTCGTGAATTAGCGATTCAAGTTCATGATGCTGTCAGTCAATTTATTGGCAATAGTAACTTACGGGCTTTAGCAATTTACGGTGGTCAATCAATTGATCGCCAAATTATGCAACTCAAACGCGGCGTTCACGTCGTTGTCGGTACTCCCGGACGGGTGATTGACTTGTTAGAGCGTGGTTGCTTGAAGTTGGATCAAGTCAAGTGGTTTGTGTTGGATGAAGCCGATGAAATGTTGAGCATGGGCTTTATCGATGATGTCGAGAAAATTTTGTCTCAAGCACCCCAAGATCGCCAAACAGCACTCTTCTCGGCGACAATGCCACCATCGATTCGCATGTTGGTAAACAAGTTTTTGCGATCGCCTGTGACAGTTACTGTTGAGCAACCAAAAGCTGCACCCAACAAAATCAACCAAGTAGCTTATCTTATTCCCCGTCACTGGACAAAAGCCAAAGCTTTACAGCCAATTCTGGAAATGGAAGATCCAGAAACAGCCTTAATCTTTGTGCGTACCAGAAGAACTGCGGCAGAATTAACCAATCAACTGCAAGCAGCTGGTCACAGTGTAGATGAATATCACGGTGATTTGTCCCAACAAGCCAGAGAAAGGTTATTAACTCGCTTCCGTAATCGTCAAGTACGCTGGGTAGTAGCAACTGACATTGCTGCACGGGGTTTAGACGTTGATCAATTATCCCATGTGATCAATTACGACTTGCCCGATAGCGTCGAAACCTACGTCCATCGTATCGGTCGGACTGGTCGTGCTGGTAAAGAAGGTACAGCGATTTCTTTGGTTCAGCCCTTTGAGCGCCGCAAACAGCAAGTATTTGAGCGCCACAACCGTCAAAACTGGCAATTACTTTCAATTCCCACACGGGCGCAAATTGAAGCGCGACACATCAATAAATTGCAACAACAAGTGAGAGAAGCCCTGACTGGTGAACGGTTAGCTTCATTCTTACCCATTGTCAGCGAATTAATTGAACAGTATGATGCTCATGCGATCGCCGCAGCGGCACTACAACTTGCTTACGATGAAACCCGTCCCGCTTGGTTAAGTTCAGATGTGGAAATTCCCCAAGAGGAAGTTCCTGTAGCCAAACCCAAGATCGGCGGTAAGCGTCGGGAATTTTCTGGTGACAGAAACCGTTCCTCTTGGAACAAATCAGACGCTAACAGCAGTGACGAAGACAGACGTTCTACACCCAAACCAAAACTGCGGACAGGCCGCCGTGAATCTCCTGTTTCCTCTACCAATCAAAAGCTTTCTTAAGTGCTGAGTACTGAGGGACTCATAACTCACAAAAGTAGTTAGCAGTTTCCATCAGCTTGTAGGAACATAGATAAAGATGTATTCTCTATAGTTTTATGTTCACTATTGCAGATTTAGAGCAGCTACAAGCTGAACATCCAGAATGGCAAATGGAACTGGTAGACGGTAGCATCTTGGTTATGGGGCCATCAGACTACATTTCAGAAGAAATAGGTATAGAATTTGCTCGACAGTTAGCAAATTGGGTACGCCCACGTAAGCTAGGAAGGGTTACTGGTTCTAGTGCTGGTTTTATTCTGCCTAGCTTGGAAACTAATCATGAAAAACGCAATCTCCGCGCTCCTGATGTGTCTTTTGTGTGTGCTGACAGACTCAAGACTAGCAAGCGCGATTTTGTGGAATTATTACCTGACTTGATAGTAGAGATTAAATCTAAATCAGACCGGGTTAAGACATTAGAACAAAAGATTCAACTATTTTTAGAACTGGGGTCTACTGTTGGGATCTTGATTGACCCTGACGAATTAATTTTAAAAGTTTATCGACTTAATCAAGCACCAGTAATTTTAAAAAATCACGATAAATTGACATTGCCAGATTTACTCCCTGGTTGGGAGTTAACTGTATCAGAACTGTGGCCTCCTGTATTTGAATAAGCCAGATAACAGCACATTTAAATACAGAGACCATGAAGGTTAATTCAGCCAAGGACGAGTTGCTTTTTCTAGTTCTTCGATTTCATCGTTATTTAATTTCCAGCCGAAAGCACCCGCATTTTGTTTTACTTGTTCGGCTGTTTTTACCCCAGCAATGGGAATGACATTACCTTGAGCAATTAACCAATTGAGCGCAATTTGGGCTGGGGTGCGATCGCGTTTTTCTCCCAATCTGCGTAGTAAAAATATCACTGATGCAATTTTTTGCAAGCCTTCTTTACTAAATTTTGAATCTATTCTTCTAGCTCCGCTTGGTTTATCAGCACTTTCAGGTGTGTATTTACCTGTGAGTAATCCTTGAGCTAAAGGACTATAGGCTAAAATTGTGACACCAAGCTCACGAGCGGTGGCGATAATACCTTGGCTTTCTACTTGACGAGTTAGTAAAGAATAACGTACTTGGTTTGTCGCTAACGGTACTCCCTTCGCTGCTAATATTTGATGTGCTTCACGCATTTGTGTTGCAGAGTAATTACTTACACCAATTGAGGCAATTCTTCCCTGCTTCACCTCATCTGCTAAGGTGTTCATTAGTGTTTCTTGGCTTAAAAAGAAAGCAAATGGCCAATGCACTTGATACAGTTCAATTCTCTGTAATTGCAAGCGCTTAAGGCTTTCTGTTAAAGCATCGCTGATAGATTGGGCTGTAAATCGCCAAGGGAGAGGGCTAAATTTCGTAGCAACCTGTACAGGTTGGGTTGTTTGTTTGATAAATTGCCCTAAAAATTCTTCAGACAATCCCATTCCGTAAATTTCTGCGGTGTCAAAAAAAGTCACACCAGCTTCTAAAGCTGCGGTGAAGGCTGCTTGTAACTGTTGCTGATCGTAGCCATTACCATAATTCCAAAACAGTTTATCACCCCAAGCCCAAGTTCCAATGCACAGAGGTGGAACCGCCGCACCATTTTTCCCTAATGTGATTGTTTCCACAGTTGCAATATCTATATATTTACATTTCTTTACTTTTATAGTGTAGCGTTACAGAGCGATCGCGCAACTCTGGTTGCGAGGTTGTGGCTTGCATAAAGATTTTAATCTTGACTCACAGAAACAAGATCCCCAACTTTTTTGAAAAATCAGGGATCTGCTGGCGGCAATTCTCTCAAATCAAATAGGATTGCTATAGTTGAATGTATTTACTTTTATTTATGAATTAGATGATTTTTCCTGCTTAGGTTTTTTGATTAATTCCATGTAGACATTAATCTCGCTGACTTCTACATCATGCTCAACTCTGGTTACTTTCCACCTTTCCTTTTTGAGGTAAACTTCCTCTCCTACTCTGGGAGTAAATTGGAGATCATAGAACTTTCTGAGAAAATCTTTTTGATTTTCTTCCCATAATATTACTTTGGCTACTTCTTTATTCATGGTTTCTGCCTTTTTTGTTAGTAGTTGAAGTCAGTAGTTTTATGACATACATACGGCAAGCTTATCTTACTAATTCAATGAAATAACGTAGTTAAAACCACATTTTTCACATTGATATTTTTATGTAAATTGATTACATTTGATAAAGTTACGGAGCAATATAATAACTCTAAGAAGTATTACTCTTTAGTTTACTTTAAAATCTTTTTTAGTTTTATAAAAAGTAATTTTTATTACTCAGTGTGATGGTTTGGGTGATGCCTTCTCTCTGCGAATAGGAGACCGGACACATAGCTCAAAGCGATTTTTGAAAACCCCACTACTACAATATAAGCAGCTACAATACAAACTGAGCTAGTTACTATATGACTTTCCAAGAACTAGAAAATCAAATCCTAGCACTACTTCCAACAGAGAAGGCTGCAATTATTCAAACTTTAACTCAAAATATTAACATTGGGGCAAAAGGTATCACAAAAACACCAGGTGTTTGTGGTGGAGAAGCTTGTATTTCTGGAACTCGTATTGCGATTTGGCTATTAGTTGAAGCACGTCGTCTTGGTATTACCGAAGTTCAACTTTTGCAAGATTATCCTCATATTAGTGCAGCTGATTTAGTTAATGCTTGGATATATGCAGATGCTTATCCTGAAGAAATTGAAGCTGCTATTCACGCTAATGAGGTTGCTTAAATCATGGCGCGTTTATACGCTGATGAAATGTTTCCCAGGAAGGTGAGTGAACTGTTACGAACAATGGGGCATGATGTTTTAACTGTACAAGAAGCTGGTAACGCAAATTTAGGTATTCCAGATGACGAAGTGTTAAATTTTGCAATTAGTGATAATCGAACTGTCATAACATTAAATCGTCAAGACTTTATCAAACTGCATAGAAACTCATCCGAACATTCAGGTATTATTGTTTGTACGAATGATACTGATATGTCTCGAATGGCAACTCGAATTAATGAAGCAATTACTCAAGAGGAATCATTGACAGGTAAGTTAATTCGTGTAGTATGTCTTACTAGTTAAAAATTATTATTGTGATAGCTAGATTCAGATAAATTTGAGCATAAACTGTAGAAAGGAAAGAATTTAAATGTTCAATAGTAAGACTACTGCATTCTTTTACTATTGTTGAAATATTGAATAGTTCGTTGCCTAGCCTCATCTATTAATATTTCTGTAAATTTACCTTTTGTGTACTCTCCAATAACACTACGCCAAAATTTTTGAGCGACTGTATTTGTAGTAATTTGATGAATCTCCCACTTGCCGCAAAATTGGTCAAAAACTTGAAAGGCAACCCGCTTACCAATTCCTTGATGCCTATATTTTCGTAAAATAAAGAATTCTGCTACTGAATACTGACTATCTGGAGTGTATGTGAATTGATTCACTAAAACAAATCCAGCAAGTTTTTTGTCTCCTCGAACGATGAAAGGGTAGCGATTATCTTCCACCCAGTAATAATCTAAGTATGGATATCCAAAATAACCATGCTCATTGAGTTCTTTATCCTCAAACTCTGAAAAATCATACTGATAAAGCTCCATCATCCGTTGAATGAGTGGTTTGTCATAAATTGAAGCAGACAACACCTCTACGTACATAATCAATCTTCTACTTGATTTAACTCACAAAGTTCTGGAATTATCACTTTGAGCTTTTCCGTTAGCACTTCAATAGTAGAAGCTTCCGTAACCAATCCAGGTAAATCATCACTACTAGCTACCCAAACCTCAGCTTCAGAATCCCAAAAAGCACTTACTCTAACAACAGTGTTCATGCTTTGCTTTTTTAGCTATCGCTTATATGTCAATAATTTTAATGACGGCTTTCAGCTTTGTGCAAGTAATTTATAAGGTAAAAACTCCATCTACTCTTGAGAAACATGGATACAATCAAGCACTGCTCTACAATTAAGTGAAGAATCTAGCAGTTTAAACAGGGGATTTATTTATGTCCCACTCTACACTGAAATTACGGGTTTTTTTGGAAGATCAAACAGTTTATCTTTAAGTAAAGAGAGACTATTTTGATAAACCATACGAAAAAGTAGCTATGGCAAGCGGTGAAGTGTTCGATACCAAAGCAAAATCCCTGGCTGTGTCAAGGGTGAACTTACTCACAATGTTTCGGCTTGGCCTATTTCAAATGGGTTTGGCCATGATGTCCATTTTGACTCTGGGAGTACTTAACAGGGTCATGATTCAAGAAATAGCGATTCCGGCGACGTTGGTAGCGGTGGTGTTGGCTTTACCTGCATTTGTGTCGCCTTCCCGGATTTGGTTTGGTCAGATTTCTGATGCTAAACCGTTGTGGGGTTATCATCGTACAGCTTATGTGTGGGTGGGTGCAGCCATATTTGCGATCGCGGCTTTTTTAGCTGTACAAGTAATGTGGCAGTTGAATAATGTTGCGAGTATTTCTGGTGCTTGGGTTTGGACAACTGAAACTATAGGCTGGACTGCGCTGCTATCTTTAATTTTTGCTGTGTACGGTTTAGCAATTTGCGCTAGTGGTACAGCCTTTGCTGCTTTGTTGGTGGATGTATCTGAAGAAGATAACCGTTCTAAAGTAGTGGGTGTGGTTTGGTCGATGCTGATGGCAGGGATTATTGTGGGAGCAATCATTAGTTCTAGCTTGCTCAAGCAGTTAACACCAGAAGCAACTACAGAAACATTGCAAGCAGCAGTCAACCAATTATTTATCATTGTCCCAGCTATTGTATTTGGAATGGCGATCGCATCAACATTGGGCGTTGAGAAAAAGTACTCCCAATATGCCAGCCGTTCCACATTAGTAAACCGAGAAGACAGTATCACCCTGGGTGCAGCTTGGAAAATTTTAACAGCCAGTCCCCAAACAGGTTTGTTTTTCACCTTTTTGGTGGTGATGACACTTTGTTTGTTTATGCAAGACCCAATTTTAGAACCTTATGCCGGTCAGGTGTTTAAAATGCCTTTGGCTGAAAGCACCAAGTTAAACGTTTATTACGGTATTGGATTGTTGGTTGCTTACGCTGTGGCTGGCTTTTTAATTGTGCCACGTTTAGGTAAGCGCAAAAGCGCCCGCTTAGGCTGTATGTTGGTGGCATTATGTGCATTATTGCTGGGGATTTCTGGATTTACAGCCAATGCAGCTTTTCTGAAACTGGGTTTGGTTTTATTCGGTTTAGCGACTGGTTTCTTAACAACAGCTGCAATTAGCTTGATGCTGGATTTGACAGCAGCCGAAGCCGCCGGCACATTTATTGGCGCATGGGGATTAGCACAATCTATTTCCAGGGGAATGGCAGTGGTGATTGGCGGTACACTCTTGGATATAGGGCGCAGGACACTACCCAGTCTGGAACTAGCTTACGGGTTGGTCTTTGCCCTAGAAGCAGTGGGGATGGTGGTATCGATTTGGTTTCTCAATAGAGTTAACATCACAGAATTTCAGACAAATACCAAACAAGCGATCGCCTCTGTTTTAGAAAGCGATCTAGACTGATGGAAGTTTGAAGTATGAAGTATGAAATGATCATTCCCATTCCCTCATATTCCAATGAATGATTTTTGGTTAACAGTTCTTGATTTTGCCCACATTACCACTGCAAGAGTGGGCAAACAACTGATGCAAGATTTTGGACAAGTGCAAGCTTCACAAAAAGCTGATGGTAGTTTGGTGACAAGGGCTGATCAATGGGCTGATCAGGAAATTCGAGATGCGATCGCCGCTAATTTTTCTGGTTATGGTATTTTGAGCGAAGAAGCCGACAAGACATTTCCCGGTACAGAATGGTGCTGGGTAATTGACCCCTTGGATGGGACAACTAACTTTACCCGTGGTATTCCTATCTGGTCGATTTCTCTGGGTTTGCTGTATCAAGGTACGCCTGTTTTTGGTTATGTTCACGTACCGCCACTAGCTCAAACTTTCCACGGTTTTTGGCCAGGTACATCGGGTTTAGCAACACCCACGGGAGCATTTCTCAATAATCATCCTATCCACACCAGTGCGGATGCTCCCAGTAGTAACCACTTTTTTAATCTTTGTTCTCGCAGTACATCTGTCATCCAACAAGGCTTTCCCTGCAAAATTCGCATGTTGGGTGTGGCTAGTTATAACTTTCTTACAGTTGCGACTGGGGCAGTATTAGGTGGAATTGAAGCGACACCCAAAGTTTGGGATTTAGCTGGTGCTTGGGTAATTGTGCAAGCGGCTGGTGGTAGTTGGAAATCCTTGAAATCTGAGCCATTTCCGTTGACAGTAGGAGAAGATTATAGCGATCGCTCTTTTCCGACTCTCGTCCTTAGTCGCTCAGAATTAACTCCTGTGTTTGAACCTTTTCTTAAAGATTTGAAAATTTAATATTCAACGGCTGATCACAAAAGCCTATACCTAAGTAGGTCGGTGTTAAAAATTGTCGTTATGACAAGGCAGGAGGCAGAGGGCAGAAGGCAGAAGGGAAGAGGTTTTCAACCTACTTTACTTTCCGTTACATAGTTCGGTTTATTTGCACCTTTCTACTTATATTTTAGGTATAGGCTTTTAGTTTATTAAAATTAACAAAAACTTGAACTAACTGTGTTTTTACTGTGAATTCGCTTGTGATTATCCAGATTGCTGTGAAAGACTAATGTAGCTACTAAATTACATAACGTTGTGGTTGATATCACATTTAGTAAGTTAGTACAAGTAATTTTATGTTGTCTAATCTAGACTTAATTCGTGAGTTTGTAGATAAATCTACTCGGAAACAAGATGTTTTGCTATCCAACTCTACTTTAACAGCACAAACAGTTTATAAAACTAATCAACTAACAGCTAAGTCTGAAGGCGTGATTGCTACAACACAACTGAATAGCGCATTTCCTGAGTTTTTAATTCAAGCTAAGTCATCCCATTGGGAATTGATCAATGAGGTACTAGCAGAATCTAATTATCTCCTCAAAGGAGAAATAGATCATAGAGGTTTCTATCACTATAAATATTGCGAAGTGCCAAAAGGCTATCAGATGCACTGTACTAAATCTGTTTTGCTATGGCGTGCTTGGTGGAAATATCGCAAGAATGTTTTAAGAGGTGGTATTCCGTTGGATCTTTTAATTCAGAATCGTGATTCGTGGTATCCTATTAGGGATTTAACTATTAGTGATGGACTGCTTTATATCAAAACTTTAGGAAGTGAAATCGCAGTACATTCGGAAGATTTAGTGATTTGGTTGAGTAAAGTTGAGGCAAATTCCCGTCAACAAGAGGCATTTTAAAACGCAGAGTCACGCAGAGTAGAGAGATTAAAAAATGTAAGGATTCAGGTAACAGAGTATTGACAAAGGGGACAGTTGAGGTGGAGTATCACAAATATGAACCAAAACCTGCCTCAAGAACTAGAAAAAGAAAGTTTGGGCCAGTTATCCAAAGAAGAACTGG
>NZ_JADEXZ010000023.1 GCF_015206815.1 Fortiea sp. LEGE XX443 | reverse complement strand
TGGAACCACTCTGACCCCTTCCCGAACTCAGATGTGAAACGCTGCTGCGGCTACGATAGTTGGAGGGTCGCCTCCTGCCACAATAGCTCGATGCCAGGTCTCTATTTTCAAAAAGCCTCTTTCGTAAAATTACGAAAGAGGCTTTTTGCTTTGGTGTTGCTCAATGCTTCGGACACAATTAGGCAGCATTCACACCTTAAGAGCCTAGGTTTTGGTGGTTGTACCATTTCACGAAACATCTAATACAGATGTAAAACTTGCGATAAAAATGCCCACAATGTTATCAATGGGTCAAATAATCGCTTTTTGTATTTTATTTTTAGCTCAGTTATGGCTTGCTTAATTACCGATTCTGGTAATAGTTCTTTAAAAGGTAAACCTAAACTTTGACGCTCATTTATCCTTGAGGATTTGTACTCTTAGTGTCACAGTAGTAGTAATTTTGGTTTTGGCTTGCTCGTTTCAATTAAAGTATCTAATGAACGAGTAAGCTTTTTCTACTTCCAGAAATTTTTGAAACATCTCTGCTTTCTGGCACTTTCCTTTCTGCTGCTTCTTTAAAACAAATAAACGCGCTTATCTGTGCTAATTAATGCTATTACTGTAGACTTAGGCATCCCAAGCCGTAGCCTTTATTCTCTAACACTTTGAGCTTTTCTTAGTACCATTCGGCTAATAACCCTCTTTTACCCCTTTTTTAAGGGGGTCGCCGCAGGCGGGGGGAGCTGAATCTAGGATGACCAAACCTTTATCCGAAAAGTATTGGCTTGCCACTACTCCAAAATCGCTTTGTTCTCTTTCCTCATCATAATGCTTCTATTAACCGGCATTTTTCCCCGCTATTTCATCATTCCCTTTTTCCCTAATCTTAGTCACCATCTCCGGTAAATCAGGATTTAAAATTTTTTCACTTAACTTTGCCAAAATTGCTTGTCGTAACTGCTGATCGTCAGGTAATTTCGCTAAAATTTCGTCACCCAACTTCTCAACCTGTGATTCTCTGCCATGATATACCCATACCATTCGATGAATTTCCTGACCATCGGGACGAGTCATGGTAATGCGTCGCGCTTCAAAGCCTTCCCCTTTGGCGGCGACTTCCTTTCGCAAAGCTTCCAAATTCTTGAACCGTCGCACCAAATCTGCTAACTTCATTTCAAATGCAGTTACATCATCATCAGTCCAAGATTCCGCAAGTTTATCCGCCACAATCATCACCAATGCTTCCAAGTACTGAGAATCACTCTTGGATTCATCCGATGCTGCAAAATTGAACTGCGATAGGCGATCACAAATCAGAGTTATGGAATGACTCAAGCAAGCAGATGAAGCTAAACGTAAACATAGTAAATACACGGCTTATGTTTAGTATATTTAATGGCTAATATTATGATTGTCATGATTAGCCAATTGTATCTCTGATGGCAACTATAATTTTTTTGTGCAACGGTGACGCTGAATATTATACTGAAAAACGAATAATTCCAAATAAAGACTTACCAGAAGAAATCAAGTTAAAATTTTTAAGGAACAAGGACTACTATAGAACATCTTGGAGTTGTGGAAATTCTAAATTTATAAAAGTCGGAGATAGAGCCTATTTCAAAACAAGCGGTAATATTGGTAATTATCCTAATGGGTTTATTGCTGCTGGTCATGTTATCGCAGCGCCAAAAGATGATCAATTAAAGCGTCTAGACAGAAAATATTCAGACTTAAGTGAAGCGTATCTAGATGTATATGATAATGGTTGTTTTTCTGTGTATATTCAAATTGATTCAATAGTAGACTTCAATATTCCTTTAGAACAAAAAGATTTAAAGAAATTATCTGGATTTAAAGGAGTAAATTTTAATTTTGGAGGAAGCGGTTGTAGATTTGATGAAAACGCTGCTGCCTTTTTAGATTCGGAATGGGAAAAGCATTCTCTAATACAGCAAAGACAGAAAAGAGGAAGTAGACTCGTTGACGTATTCTTTGATCAAGGTGAGGCTTGCAAGCAAAATAAGGAGTATCATGCTGCAATTGAGGCATATAAATCAGCTTTAAAAGTTAATCCAAAATATTCTAAAGCAATTTATAGAATAAATATTTGTGAATCTATTTTGAAGGCAAGCGCAGATAAGCCAATTATTAAACCACCATTTCCAGATGAGAGTAAACTAATAACCGCCAGAAAAGAGCTTGATAAAGAAAAATTCTTGACTTTTAAAAGTTATGCTGATGCTTGCGAAAAAATTACTGTCTCAATCGCTAGGAGACAAGGGCAACAAAAGTTTCGTCAGTCCTTGCTAGAAGTTTATTTTGGTAGGTGTGCAATTACTAATTTTGATGCTGAGGCAGCCCTGGAAGCTGCTCATATAATTCCTTATATTGAAACTGAAAATAATGAGCCATCAAATGGGTTGTTATTACGTGCAGATTTACATACCTTATTTGACTTAAATCTTATTACTATCAACCCAGAAACAATGAAGGTTCATATTCATCCTACTCTGCAAAAAACAGCGTATCGAACAATTGAAGGGAAAGAAATACAAGTTCCGGAGGATGAAACGCGCCGTCCCAACAAACAGTTTTTAAAACAGAGATTGGAGCAGTGTGAATGGTGGAAAAATGTGTAGTGCGATCGCTCATCGCTGTCAGGTATGACAAGATAGTTAATATGATAACTTATTGCCCCAAGATAAAGTAATTTTAATGACACAGCAAGAGTTGTTGAATGAATTTTTATCTCTTCCGGTTGAAGCACAGCGTCAGGTAATCGATTTTATTGCTTTTTTACGACAAAGATATAAAGCCGTTGAAGCAACCTCTGAGTCACCAGATTCTGACTTGGTAAATAATAGTTTTATTGGAATGTGGCGCGATCGCCAAGATTTAGCTGACAGTAATGCTTGGGTGCGTAGTGTTCGAGATAGTGAGTGGTCAAAATCCAATGACTAACTTTAAACTAGCAATCGCCAAAACCATGCTTGAATACGTAGTGTTCGAGAATAATTAGGATATGTTAATTCACATCAGGCATAAATCCTAACTCAGCACCCAGGACTATAATTGTGGAACTGTATTTAATTCGTCATGGCATCGCTCAAGAGAGGGAAGCTGGCATTAAAGATGAAGAGCGCGAACTTACCAAAGAAGGACGACAAAAAACCGAGAAAGTCGCCCAGCGTCTCATCAAGCTGGATTTGCAATTTGATTTAATTGTCACCAGTCCTTTAGTCCGCGCTCGCCAAACAGCAGAAATTTTCATTGCCACCGGACTCAGTTCGCAGTTAGAAGAATCTACTCACCTTGCTCCTGGTGGTAATCTTTCCAGTTGGTTGGTTTACTGGTTAGAACCCAAAAATTATTCCCAAAATACCCGACTTGCCTTAGTGGGGCATGAACCTGATTTGAGTAGTTGGACAGAAATTCTTCTTTGGGGAGAAGCCAAAGGCGGTTTAGTCCTGAAAAAAGCAGGTATGATCGGAGTAAAACTACCAGAAGCAGGCTCTGTTGTGGGTCGTAGTCAGATGTTCTGGTTGACACCACCCAAGTACTTGCTATGACAGTTTTTCAACTCTTCTCGAAGAATTGTTGTAAGAACGGCTACTGTTATGGTGAAAATGATTTCTGGTAAGTTAGCGTGTTCAGATATTTCACAAAGTAAATGGTGTTGCCATGATGGTGTGTGAATTCAAGCCTGGATTAGAAGGCATTCCCGCCGCCCAATCGAGTATCAGCTACGTGGATGGGCAGAAAGGAATACTAGAATATCGTGGCATCCGGATTGAAGAATTAGCAGAAAAAAGTACCTTTCTGGAAACTGCTTATCTCCTAATCTGGGGTGAACTGCCAAGTAAAGAAGAACTAGAAGTATTTGAGGATGAAGTTCGCCACCACAGGCGGATTAAATACCGCATTCGGGATATGATGAAATGCTTCCCCGAAAGTGGTCATCCAATGGATGCTTTACAAGCCTCAGCTGCTGCTTTGGGCTTGTTTTACTCCCTACGAGATTTACATAACCCCGCCTATATTCGGGATTCAGTTGTGCGCTTAATAGCAACTATCCCCACAATGGTGGCCGCATTCCAGTTAATGCGTAAGGGTAATGACCCGGTGAAGCCTCGTGATGACTTAGATTATTCCGCCAATTTCCTCTACATGCTCAACGAGAAAGAACCGGATGCTTTGGCGGCAAAAATCTTTGATATCTGCTTGATTTTACAAGTCGAGCATACAATGAATGCTTCTACCTTTAGTGCCAGGGTAACAGCTTCTACTTTGACAGACCCTTATGCTGTAGTTGCTAGTGCTGTGGGAACCTTGGGTGGGCCACTACATGGTGGGGCTAACGAAGAAGTCATCCAAATGTTGGAAGAAATCGGCTCTGTAGAAAATGTTCGTTTTTACGTAGAGGATAGACTACAACGCAAAGACAAGCTGATGGGTTTTGGGCATCGCGTCTACAAAGTCAAAGACCCACGCGCCATAATTTTACAGAACCTAGCAGAGCAACTGTTTGAGAAATTTGGGGCAGACAAGTACTACGACATCGCCCAAGAGATGGAACGGGTGGTTAAGGAAAAACTGGGTCACAAAGGGATTTATCCTAATGTTGACTTTTACTCTGGTTTGGTGTACAGAAAGATGGGTATTCCTACCGACTTATTTACACCAATATTTGCGATCGCCCGCGTTGCTGGTTGGTTAGCTCACTGGAAAGAACAACTAGCAGAAAACCGGATTTTCCGACCTACCCAGGTTTACAACGGTAAGCATGACATTCCTTATACCCCTTTCGATCAACGTTAACTAGTAGTTTGATCGTTAAGAACGCACCTACCTTCAGTTAAAAATATCAGCATCAACCGCCCAGTGTGGGGAATGAGAAAACCTATCAGCAGTAAATAACCGTTGCCCAAACGCAAGCGGGAGCTTTTTGATGCTTGCACTGGGAGACTGGGGAGACTAGGTGAAAAACTTCCCCCATGCTCCCTACCCCATAGTGAATCTCAATCCTAGCCATAGGTAGAAGTTCTTGTATAGCTACAAGGACTGAAAACCATGCAACGATATACTAGGCATGGGAATATGGCAACAAATATTTAATCAGGAGTCATCTCAGAAGAATGAAGGACAAAGACTGTTCGCCCCTGGCGCTCCCGCAGGGTAGGCTAAATGCTGAAGAATAAAGGTTGAAGGATAAAATTTCATAATTCACACTTCATACTAGCCTGCGGCAAGCCCTTCTCTGCGTTCGCGTAGCGTGTCGTCAGACAGAGGCTACGCCAACGGGTGACGCTCCTGCGTCGCTAACAGCAGTTGCTACCCTACGGGAACGCTTTCAGCGAACAAGTCTGGGAACCCGCCCAACGCACTGCTTCACCGCTAAAAGCGTCTACACACTTCATACTTCACACTTCATAATTCACACTTCAATTGACTTAAAGAGCGGAAACATGAATTCAGGAATTGATCTCCAAGAAACTTTTATTAAATCCGTAATGGATTTAGGACTACCAGCAGGCACAGCCAAAGCAATTTGGATGCCTCTGCCAATGATCCTGATGCTGATTGGGGCGACAGTAGGTGTATTGGTCTGTGTGTGGCTAGAAAGGAAGATTTCAGCAGCAGCACAGCAACGGGTTGGCCCTGAATTTATCGGGGCTTTTGGCTTACTGGCTCCGGTAGCAGATGGTTTGAAGTTAGTGTTTAAGGAAGATATCGTACCAGCTAAAGCCGACCCCTGGTTGTTTACTCTTGGGCCGATAATTGTGGTGTTGCCAGTATTTCTGTCTTATTTGATTGTGCCTTTTGGACAGAATATCATCATTACAAATGTCGGTATGGGAGTCTTCTTGTGGATTGCCTTGTCTAGTATTCAGCCAATTGGGTTATTAATGGCTGGCTACGCATCCAATAACAAATACTCTCTCTTAGGAGGGTTGCGAGCAGCAGCGCAGTCGATTAGTTATGAAATTCCGCTGGCGTTGAGTGTGCTGGCGATCGCTATGATGTCTAACAGCCTCAGCACAGTTGACATCGTAAATCAGCAATCCGGTTATGGTATCCTTGGCTGGAACATTTGGCGACAACCAGTAGGCTTTCTCATCTTTTGGATAGCCGCTTTGGCTGAATGCGAACGTTTACCCTTCGATCTACCAGAAGCTGAAGAAGAAATAGTAGCAGGCTATCAAACTGAGTACTCAGGTATGAAATTTGCGCTATTTTACCTCAGTTCTTACGTCAACTTAGTGCTTTCTGCTTTATTAGTATCAGTTTTATATTTAGGCGGTTGGGATTTTCCCATTCCCATTAACACCATAGCTGGTTTGTTGGGCATTAGTGAAGCAGAGCCTGTATTGCAAGTAGTCACAGCTGCGTTGGGTATCACTATGACTGTACTCAAAGCCTATTTACTAGTATTTGTTGCTATCCTGTTGCGTTGGACAGTACCACGGGTTCGTATTGACCAACTCTTAGACTTAGGATGGAAGTTTTTGTTACCAGTTGCGTTGGTTAATCTCTTGCTAACCGCCGCCCTGAAATTAGCCTTTCCCTTCGCTTTCGGTGGATAAACCAATTTGAGGTTTGAGATTGAATCTAAAATCTCAAATTCAAAATCCAAAATCCAAAATTGAACAGAGAGAGTAAAACACAATGCTAAAGTTCTTGAAGCAAGTTGGTGATTACGCCAAGGAAGCAGTGCAAGCCGGTCGTTACATCGGTCAGGGTTTATCTGTCACCTTCGACCACATGCGGCGGCGGCCAATTACCGTACAGTACCCTTATGAGAAACTGATTCCTGGTGAACGGTTTCGCGGTAGGATTCACTATGAGTTTGATAAGTGCATCGCTTGCGAAGTATGTGTGCGCGTATGTCCAATTAACCTACCCGTAGTGGATTGGGAATTTGATAAAGGTAGTAAAAAGAAAAAGCTCAAACACTACAGCATTGACTTTGGGGTTTGTATCTTCTGCGGTAACTGTGTGGAATACTGCCCTACCAACTGCCTATCCATGACAGAAGAATACGAACTGTCCACTTACGATCGCCATGAATTGAATTATGACAGTGTAGCCTTAGGTCGTCTACCTTACAAAGTCACAGATGATCCAATGGTCACACCGTTACGGGAACTAGTTTATCTACCTAAGGGCGTACTTGAACCCCACGATTTACCCGCAGATGCACCTCGTGCTGGCGCACTTCCCAAAGACCTTGTAGAACAAGTAGAAAAATAAAAGTCATTTGTTCTTTGCTAATGACCAATGAAGTCTAAAGGGTGAAAAAATCAGTACATCCCTTATCTGTTGATAGTTGAAGTAATTTCATACTTCATACTTTCTATTGACCATTGACTGAGGATAAAAAAGTGAATCTAGCGGAAGGAATACAGATTGTTACCTTTGGCATACTAGGCGTGATGATGATTGGAGCCGCGCTGAGTGTAGTGCTGTCTTCCAACATTGTTTATTCTGCCTTTATGCTAGGAGGCGTGTTCATTAGCATGTCAGGAATGTACCTGTTGCTAAATGCTGACTTTGTAGCAGCAGCCCAAGTGCTGGTTTATGTTGGAGCAGTTAACGTGTTGATTTTGTTTGCCATCATGCTGGTAAACAAGCGCCAAGATTTTGCACCATTTCCCAGCACTGGAGTCCGGAAAGTATTGACAAGTGTAGTCAGTATTGGGCTATTTGGACTTTTGAGTGCAATGGTTTTGGCCACTCCTTGGGCGTACTCAGCTACTCCCGTGGCTGGTGAAAGTTCGATAGTTTTGATCGGTGAGCATTTCTTCAGCGACTTTTTATTACCTTTTGAACTGGCTTCGATTTTGTTGCTAATGGCGATGGTAGGAGCAATTATTTTGGCACGTCGTGAGTATCTACCAGATCAAGTAACACCTTCCACTATTTTGACTTTGCCAGAGCGTCCCAGAGAACTGGTATCAGCAGGTCAAGAAACCAAAGAGTAAAATTTGCGAACTAGAAACAGTCAGCATATTTCAGAAGGAATACTAGGATTCATGCAACTTCAGTACTTTTTATTACTGGCAGCAGCTTTATTTTGTATCGGCATTTATGGTTTAATTACTAGTCGTAATGCGGTGCGAGTGCTGATGTCGATTGAGTTACTACTAAATGCTGTTAATTTGAATTTAATGGCATTTTCCAACTTTCTTGACTCAACATTAATCAAAGGCCAAGTATTTACCGTCTTTGTCATTACTGTCGCTGCTGCTGAGGCGGCGGTGGGTTTGGCGATTGTCCTGGCCATTTATCGCAACCGCGATACCGTCGATATGGAGCAGTTTAATCTCCTGAAGTGGTAATTTTGCGTGCAACTCAAGCAGGTAATCATTGCTTATAAAGCGCGAGATTCTCAAAGTAAACGCTGGGCAGAAATTTGTGCCAAGCAACTAGAAAATCGCGATTGCCATGTACTAATGGGGCCTAGCGGGCCAAAAGATAACCCTTACCCTGTGTTTTTGGCATCAGCTGGTCAACCAATTGATATGGCTTTAGTACTCGGTGGTGATGGTACTGTTTTAACTAGTGCCAGACATTTAGCCCCAGCTGGTATCCCCATTTTGGGGGTAAACGTGGGAGGCCATCTGGGCTTTTTAACCGAGTCTGTAGATGAATTTCAAGATACGGAAAAAGTTTGGGATCGGCTATTTGAAGATCGCTACGCCATCCAGCGGCGGATGATGCTACAAGCATCAGTGTATGAGGGTCATCGCACAAATTTAGAACCAGTTAGCGAACGCTACCTTTCGTTAAATGAATTTTGTGTCAAACCTGCTTCTGCCGATCGCATGATCACCTCAATTCTCGAAATGGAAATTGATGGTGAGGTAGTCGATCAATATGTCGGAGACGGTTTGATTATTTCTACCCCCACAGGTTCTACTGGTTACACAGTTTCGGCAAATGGCCCAATCATGCACGATGGTATGGAGGCTGTTACTATTACTCCCATTTGTCCCATGAGCCTTTCTAGCCGTCCCCTAGTTTTACCACCTGGTGTTGTGGTTAGTATCTGGCCGTTGGGCGATTATGATTTGAGTACCAAATTGTGGATGGACGGCGTGTTATCTACTTCAATTTGGCCTGGACATCGCGTTGATGTGCGGATGGCTGAGTGTCGAGCTAAATTCATTGTTTTACGCGAGAACAATTCCTATTATCAGACACTGCGAGACAAGTTACTCTGGGCAGGTACAAGGGTTCGCTACAGTAATAATCATCGTAATTGATTGACACTGCCAAGTAGTATTAAGTGTAATTTTCCGCAATTGGTAATGGGCGATGTCTGACGACAAGCCGCAAAGTGTCTACGCTTCTACCTCGGTCACTTTTCTCTACCTCAAAGCCTCCGATTACAAATATCCGGCTATCAAAGTACTTGAGAATCTGATAGCCGGATATTCTATTAATTGGCAAATTATTTAATTACCGTACTAGACTATTACCTTCTCTAAAATCAATTTAGAACGCTTGACTTGTTCAGGAATCGCAATTGGGTAATCTCCTGTAAAGCAGGCGGAACAAAAACTCTGGGTATCTTCGCCCGTAGCTGTCAGCATTCCTTCCCAACTGAGATAGGCGAGGGAGTTGACTTCCAGTTGCTTGGTAATTTCTTTAACTGACTTGGTAGCAGCAATTAGCTGATCTTGGCTATCAGTATCAATGCCATAGAAGCAGGGATGCGTAACTGGTGGTGAAGAAATTCGCATATGTACTTCCGCTGCGCCTGCATCGCGCAAAGCTTTTACTAGTTTCCGGCTAGTAGTACCCCGCACAATCGAATCATCCACAATTACTACTCGTTTACCTGCTAATACATCTTTGAGGGGGTTGAGTTTCATGCGGATACCTGACTCGCGCATGGCTTGGGTTGGTTGAATAAAAGTTCGCCCTACATAACGATTTTTAATTAGCCCTTCGACATAAGCTATACCCGAAACTTGGGAAAACCCAATGGCGGCGGGTATACCAGAATCAGGCACACCAAAAACAATATCAGCTTCTACAGCAGATTCGGCGGCTAGTTGTCTTCCTAAACGCATCCGATAGCTGTACAAACTCTCGTTGTGCATAACACTATCAGGGCGAGCAAAGTAAATCATCTCAAAGATACACAATTTGCGTTGCGGCTGGGGACTCCAGTGGAAAGAAGCTAAACCTTCTTCAGTAATCCAGACTAATTCTCCTGGTTCTACATCTCGCAGGTATTCAGCGCCAATAATGTCTAAACCACAAGTTTCAGAAGACAATACATAACGGACTGGATTGCTACCCACAGCCCCAATTACCAGAGGACGAATACCATTGGGATCACGAGTACCCATAATCCCATCCGGTGTACCAATGACTAGACTAAAGGCTCCTTGACAGCGTTGAAACGCTTGAATAGCACCATCTAGCCAATCTGCACCAGAATTGATTGCTTCTGCGATCGCAAAGGCAATCATTTCTGAGTCGGTGGTAGTTATTAAATTAAAATTACTCTTAAGCAATTCTTCGCGCAATTGCGGTGTATTGACAAGATTGCCATTATGTGTTAGCGCTATGGAGCCTAAACGAGTTTCCACTACAGCCGGTTGAGCGTTAACTCTACGGCTAGAACCGGTGGTGGAATAACGAGTGTGTCCAACGGCTAAATCACCTGGCAACTCTTCTAAAATAGACTCGTTGAATACTTGAGACACCAAGCCCATATCTTTATGTAGGTGGACTTGCGTACCTTCAAAAGTAGCAATCCCAGCTGATTCTTGACCCCGATGCTGGAGGGCATACAATCCAAAGTAGGTCAGTTTAGCAACGTCTTCTCCTGGTGCGTAGATGCCAAAGACACCGCAAGCTTCTTCCGGCTTGTCAGGACGATCTTCTTGACTATTGGTTGGGTTGTTAGTCTGTTCGGGGTATTCATCCGAAGTGACGGAATGGTTGGGAATCATGCTGGCTTTGCTCCTGGTGGGGGTGTCGACGCAAATTATTAATTCGTAATTCGTAATTAATCTAGGGTAAAAGGAAGCAACCCTACAGGTCTTTCCTTTATGGGTGGAGCTTAAATCCCCACCATAAATGTAATTACGAATTGGTAACTACGAATTACGAATTGTCAAGTCACTGGGATTATGGCTTTAGGTGGTTACTTATTCTTAATAAATCTTTAACCACTTATTAAAACAGTACCTTAAGAAGTGTGAAGTATAAAGTATAAAGTGTGAAATTTTAGACTTCATGCTTTTTCAGGCTGTGGTACTTGCAGCTAGACGTTTAGCGATCGCATTGTTGTAGCGACTCTTCATATCTTCAATACTAACTGCGATTAAGGTCTGGTTATCGGTAGTTAAAACCGTCAAACCAGCATCGACATTAGTAACCTTGCCTAGTTTTTGCCAATCTTTGCCCAGATGTTCCTGTAAGTAGGATTCCCACTTTTCTTGTTGTTGTGATCCCACAGAAACGATAATTCTCGCTCCAGCTTCACCAAACAGCACTTCATCAAGACGTTGTAACTGGTTTGATGATATTTCTAAACTTACTTTTGCACCCAGGTTGCCAGTAATGCAACATTCTGCCAAGGCTACAGCCAGTCCACCTTCAGCACAATCGTGGGCTGAACGCACCCAACCCGCACGAATGCCATCGCGGCAAACCTGCTGCACACGGCGTTCCAAATCATAATTTACCCGTGGTGGTCTACCAGCTACAGTGTTATGGATAGTGGCTAAATATTCCGATGCTCCCAATTCAACTTTGGATTGTACGGTTAACCCTAACAAATAAATAACATCGCCAGTTGCTTGCCAAGCTTGACCGCAAATTTTGGTAAAATCAGGAATTAAACCAACCATTCCCACCACAGGTGTTGGATAAATTGGTTGGGGGTTGCCTTGGGAATCGAGGGTTTCATTGTAGAGAGAAACATTACCGCCTGTGACTGGCGTTGCTAATTCTTGACAACCTTCTGCTAAACCCCGACAAGCTTCTGCCAATTGCCAGTAGCCGATTGGTTTTTCAGGACTACCAAAATTGAGGTTATCGGTGACAGCTAACGGTTCTGCACCTACACAACTAAGATTGCGTGCTGCTTCTGCCACCACGGCTTTAGCGCCCTCATAGGGATCAAGATAAACATAGCGAGGATTGCAATCTACTGTAGCCGCAACTGCTGATTTATAAGTAATCCTCCCCTGCTCCTCTGCTCCCCGAAGTTTGCTTGGAGGGAAACCCTCCTGGCAACTTCTCTTCCTGCTCCCCTGCTCTTCTAGCGGGCGTAAGCGGACTACAGCGGCATCTGCACCACCAGGGAGGGTGACAGTATTATTTTGTACCTGATGATCGTACTGACGGTATACCCAATTTTTAGAGGCGATCGTTGGTGTATCTAGTAAAGTTAATAAAATCTGACTCAAACTGTGGCTGCGTCCTTGAATTTTGATCCCCGCAGTGGTGCAAACAGGTAAAGCATCAGGTGACCATTCCCAAGCTTTACGGGCATATTCTGGCGGTTCTGCTAATAACTCACGTTGGTAAAGTGGGGTATTTTCAGCTAAAGCATCAGCCGGAATTTCAGCTGCAACTTTACCGCGAAACAATATCCTCACAATGGGTTCAGCAATCACTGTACCAGCGACGACGGCATGAAGTCCCCAACGGTGGAAAATGTCGATTAACTCTTGTTCTCGCCCTTTGTGGGCAACGAACAGCATTCGTTCTTGAGATTCTGACAGCAAATATTCATAGGGAACCATCCCAGTTTCCCGCACAGGAATTTTATCTAAATTTAATTCAATTCCGACACCGCCTTTAGCTGCCATTTCTGAGGTAGAACAGGTAATCCCGGCTGCACCCATATCTTGGGCGGCGACAACTGCACCTGTTTTAAAAGCTTCTAGACAAGCTTCAATTAAAGACTTTTCTAAAAATGGATCACCAACTTGTACAGCAGGACGATCATCCATTGACGCATTACTTAATTCTGCACTGGCAAAACTTGCGCCTCCCATACCGTCGCGTCCGGTGGTAGAACCAACATACAATACAGGATTACCTAAACCAGATGCCCCAGATTTGACAATTTCTGGCGTTTCCATCAATCCCAGTGCCATCACATTAACGAGGGGATTTCCCGCGTAAGCAGAATCAAAGTAAACTTCACCACCGACAGTAGGTACACCTACACAGTTACCGTAATGGCTGATCCCAGCGACTACACCAGTAAATAGCCTTTGGGTTTTATGATCTTCTAGAGAACCAAAACGCAGCGAGTTCAACAAAGCAATGGGACGCGCACCCATTGTAAAAATATCTCTGAGGATACCACCTACGCCTGTGGCGGCTCCTTGGAAAGGTTCGACAGCGGAGGGGTGATTATGGGATTCAATTTTAAAAGCTAGTTGTAATCCATCGCCTAGATCAACAACTCCAGCATTTTCACCAGGGCCGACAAGAATGCGTTCGGGAACCGCGCCGCAGGCTTCGCCTGTCGTGGGAAATTGTTTCAGTAAAGGTCGGGAATTTTTGTAACAGCAATGTTCTGACCACATCACCCCAAACATTCCTAGTTCTGCTTTGTTGGGATGACGGCCTAAGCGTTGCACAATTTCTGCATATTCTTCTGGTTTAAGACCTTCGGCTGCAATTTCTTGGGGAGAAAACGGATTTTGTGAGGTGGCAGTCATGGAAGTAATGCACCAAGGGTATAGAGGATCATTGTATAGTCAATGGTCATTTGTCATTATGTTATTCTTTCTCTGCTTCGATTTGCACCCTAGTACCGCACAAGGTGGAAGTCAAAAGGAGCCAGTGCGTTGGGCGGGTTCCCCGACTTAAAGCAACTGGCGTTCAAAAATCAAAAAGCTCATGGAATAGGCTTTTTTTTGATTTAAAATGGTCTGTTTCTTTACGCCGTACTGTACTAGATATCAAACTCACTTAAGTAGATACCGCTCGATACTAACACTCAAGTGACGACAATCACATAGAAACATGATTGAGATCGTCTCCCTCCACTGGGCAAATTGGCATAATTACATACAACTGAACTCTAGCCGAGTCATTAATAGGGAACACACTAATTGCCGACAGTTTTGATGAAAGCCTGTCGGCTTTTTATTTGGGTATAAGGTGTAGGGTGTAGTAAAAATCTTGACTATGAAATTAAATTTCCCCACACTTGGTTGATAGCTTGACACAGAGATGGCCACAGCCACTACCAAATGTGGGGAGGTATGATCAAATTAGAGATTTTATCTTTGAGTGCTAACACTCTGCACTCACTCTATTAGAGGGAAGGCACATCTAAAAAGAAGCAAAACAGACTTTGAATTAAGACATCGCTTGAATGATGTAATCAAAGTATGGTGCTGCTGCTGCTGTGTCTTCCGCACTTAGTAGGTCAAGAGAGGCTTTTTTCAGACAATTGATGGCTTCTACCATTCCAGGCACAGGAACACCAAGAGAGTTGTACATTTCCCGGACACCAATTAAACCTATTTTTTCAATTGGTTCTTTGTCACCAGCAAGTACGCCATAGGTAATCAGGCGTAAGTACCAGCCAAAATCACGGATGCACAGGGCGCGTTGACGTTCGCCGTAAGCATTGCCACCGGGTGCGATAAAATCAGGACGCTTCTGCCAAAGTTGCTTGGTTGCTTCCTGAACTATCTTTTTTTCATTTTCAGCTAAGGTCGCTACAATTCGCGTCCGTTGCTGACCGGTTTGCAAATATTCTTTGATACTCTTGAGTTCACCACTGCTGGGATAACGCAGTTCGTCGTCGGCTTTGAGAATAACTTGGCTAATTACAGTCATGATTATTGTAATCACGAGAAATATTATTTGCTAGTGTAACGAGTTGGAGGTACACAAGGGAAGGAGGGGAGTCAAGAGAGCAGAGGAGCAGAGAGAAAATAACTAATGACTAATATTTGGCGACAGGGTGAATTAATTGAAGTAGCGATCGCAGACCTGAATGATACTGGTGATGGTGTCGGTCGCTATGAGGATCGGGTTGTATTTGTACCAGATACTGTCCCTGGCGATCGCGTCCAGGTACGTTTGCTACACGTCAAGCCTAAATATGCTCACGGCAAACTCCAGCAGCTACTACATCCATCTCCTCACCGCATTCGACCGAGTTGCATTGTGGCTGATAAATGCGGTGGTTGTCAGTGGCAACATATTGATTATGAGTATCAGTTAGCAGCCAAGCATAATCAAGTTATTCAAGCTTTACAAAGAATTGGTGGTTTTACTGCACCACCAGTAGATCCCGTACTCACCGCAGTTTCATCTTTGGGATATCGCAACAAAGCCACTTATCCTTTCAGTGTTTCTGCTACAGGTCAGGTACAAGCGGGATATTACCAAAAGGGTAGCCACCAATTAGTTAACTTGAATCAATGTCCTGTACAAGATTCTCGATTAAATCTTATACTTGCTGAAGTTAAGCAAGACATTCAAAAGCGTGGCTGGAAAATTTATAACGAACAGCGACACCAAGGGCAAATTCGTCATTTGGGTTTACGCATTGGCCGCCGGACTGGCGAAATCTTGTTGACTTTGGTGGCTACAGATTGGAAGTTATCGGGAATTACGGAACAAGCCCAGGAGTGGTTGCAACGCTATCCTCAATTAGTGGGAGTCTGTGTAAATCGGAATAGCGATCGCACCAATGCTATTTTTGGGACAGAAACTCGCTGTATTGCAGGTGTTCCCTATCTGCGAGAAAAATTTGCAGATTTAGAATTTCAAGTCCGACCAGATACATTCTTCCAAGTTTCTACAGAAACAGCCGAAGCGCTATTGCAGGTAATTCAATCGGAACTTCAGCTGCAAGGGAATGAGGTGCTAGTTGACGCTTACTGTGGGATTGGAACCTTAACTCTGCCCCTGGCCAAGCAAGTTCGTCAAGCGGTGGGATTGGAATTACAAGCCGAAGCAGTAGAGCAAGCTATTTTGAACGCCGAGCGCAACAGTATAAATAACGTTACATTCCAAGTCGGTGCGGTAGAGGATTTACTGCCGCAAATGGGAATAATACCGAATGTGGTCATACTAGATCCGCCACGTAAAGGATGCGATCGCTCTGTCATCGATTCATTACTGCGATCGAAACCTGCACGCATTGTTTACGTCAGCTGTAAAGTAGCCACACTGGCGCGTGACCTGAAATTATTGTGTCAAGGAGGCATGTATAGACTTACACGGGTGCAACCTGCCGATTTTTTCCCACAAACATCTCATGTGGAAACTGCTGCCTTTCTTGTGTTATGACATTTAAGTAAGAGTACTAACTCTTCATGAAAATCTTAAATTGCAAATTTGTAGTCTGGTGCATAGTAAAAATGCTAAAATCGAATTAACCTAAAAATAGAAATCATTTTGTTAAAACTACTAAAGTTGCATAAACTCTCAACATTATGAATAAGATTGTCTGAAGTAAAAATAGGCAACACAAAAGTCTTCCTAATAGTTTGAAAAAACTTCTAGTATTTCTTAAGTTTCTGACTACACTAGTGGATTTTTTAGAGCCATTTTATGTATCAACAGTCCGATTTCATGAACAGAGTAAATGCTCCCTAGCATTTTCAAAACTTAGTATAAAAGACGCAAGTTTGAAGGCAGCATGACCACCTCAAATTTTGTCAGGGTGCGCGTACAAGCAAACTGATGTCTAGCTAACTGAAAGCTATGGGGTTTCTCTTGTGATTAGTATTTCGCTCCGTCCGGTAGGACGTTATTGGGGTACACTTAGTTTTGCCTCAACTCTCTATCTTTGTCCCATATTAGATTTACTGCTGGCAGAAATTCCAGCTAAATTACAAGCAGAACTGCGGCTAGGACTCCAAGAAGCCTTAGTAAATGCCGCAAAACATGGCAATAATCTTGATCCTAGTAAAAGAGTTGTAGTCCGTTTTTCTCTAATAGATAATCAGTACTGGTGGGTCATATCCGACCAAGGCCAAGGCTTTATGCCAGCATCAAGTTCTGATGAAGATCCCACAGACTATTTACCACCGGATGAATCAGAAAGTGGTCGTGGTTTATGCCTCCTCCATCAAATTTTTGATCAGGTGGAATGGAGTCGCAAAGGCACAGAATTAAGGCTTTGTAAACAAATGGAAAATCGCCCCCGATTATCTTTGAGGCGATAGCAAGTAAAAAGGCAAAAGGTAAAAGGCAAAAGTTTCTGTTCTTTTTACCTTTAACTTTCTTGTCCCTTGTGTCCGTGTGTAGGACACGGAGGTGCAGAAATTGACCTGTCTAACCAACCTGTGGCTTGTTCTAAGCGGGCGAGGGCTTCTTGTGGCTGATTTTTGAGGAGAAAGACCAGAGCAGCAGCAGCTTGTTCACTAGCGCGAGAATTGCGGTTAGACTTGAGGCGATGCCAATCGTTAGGGGAAATACTGAGTCTTTCCATGACGGCTTGAGCTAATTCCAGAGTGCTAACTTCATTTAGTTGACTGGTTTTAGGCAGGATATCCAATTCTAAGTTTTGAGTGCTGAGAGATTCCATGTCTACACTTGGTTATTGACTAGTAACTATATAACTATTGGCAGAGCTACATTAATCTTAATTTATTACCCGTCAATGAAGCCGCCTAGACAATCACATAATCCTTCGCCTGAAGAAAATCTAGAACTAGATTTTGAGCAAGAATTAGAGGAAGTAGAGCGATCGCTCTGCTTAATTAAAGAACGTTACACTCAAATCAAGCGAGATCAACAGCAAAAGGCAGAATGGCAACAACGCCAGCAAGAATTAAAAGAAAATAAGCATCAAACACCAGAAATCAAAGCTGAGTTACGGCAAATTCAAAAGCAGTTGGAATTGCTGGACACCAACCTAGAAAGTCAGTTATTTTCTTGGCGTAGCCTAAAAAAACCTTTCTGGCAAGCCGTCCGCTTTGGTGGAATGGGCGTTATCATAGGCTGGATATTAAAATCCTGTGCTGGGTAAATATGGTAAATCGACGGATTGCAGAAATATTGCGGAGTGGTCAACCTGATGAGTCTCTTGTAGTTCAAGGCTGGGTAAGGACGAAACGTGACTTGAAAGGGTTTGCGTTTATAGAGGTGAATGATGGCTCATCACTAGCTAATTTGCAAGTTGTCATCAATGAGGGTTTACCAGAATACGAAGGGATTTTGAAACAACTAAATACAGGTGCGTCAGTTGAGGTTAACGGTGTACTGGTAGCTTCTGTTGGGAAGGGACAGCGGATTGAATTAAAAGCCGAGACGGTGAAAGTCTACGGGGAAGCTGATCCCGAAACGTATCCTTTGCAGAAGAAACGCCACTCTTTTGAATTTTTGCGTACTATCGGACATTTGCGATCGCGTACTAATTCCTTTGGTGCAGTTTTCCGGGTCAGAAATGCTTGTTCAACCGCAATTCATCAATTTCTCCAAGAACGTGGCTTTTTGTGGGTACACACCCCCATTATCACCGCCAGCGATTGCGAAGGCGCAGGTGAACTATTCAGCGTCACCAGTTTGGATCTTAAGAATGTTCCCCGTGCAGAAAACCAAGCCGTAGATTACACCCAAGACTTCTTTGCTAAACCCACATATTTAACAGTTAGCGGCCAGTTAGAAGCCGAAGTCATGGCGATGGCCTTTTCTAACGTTTACACCTTCGGCCCTACCTTCCGTGCAGAGAACTCCAACACCTCCCGCCACCTAGCAGAATTTTGGATGGTTGAGCCAGAAATGGCATTTTGCAACTTAGAAGGCGACATGGATTTAGCTGAGGCGTTTCTCAAACATATTTTTAAATATGTGTTAGAAACCTGTCCAGAAGATATGGAGTTTTTCAATCAACGCATTGATAACACCGTTTTAGCCACAGCTGAGAATATTATTAACAATCAATTTGAACGTCTGAGTTATACAGATGCAATCAAACTGTTAGAAAAAGCCGATGTCAAGTTTGAATATCCTATAAATTGGGGTTTAGATTTACAATCAGAACACGAGCGCTATCTAGCAGAACAATTGTTTAAAAAACCAGTAATTGTCACAGATTATCCAGCGCAAATCAAAGCTTTTTACATGCGCTTAAATGACGATGAAAAAACCGTCCGCGCGATGGATATTCTCGCACCAAAAATTGGGGAAATTATCGGTGGTTCTCAAAGAGAAGAACGTTTAGACGTTCTAGAACGCCGAGTAATAGCGCAAGGAATGAAACCAGAAGATTTATGGTGGTATTTAGACTTGCGGCGTTTCGGTACTGTTCCCCATGCTGGGTTTGGTTTGGGGTTTGAAAGGCTCGTGCAATTCATGACAGGGATGGGAAATATTCGTGATGTGATCCCGTTCCCACGCACACCACAAAATGCTGAATTTTAACAACAGTATAATGTAATTAGCGAACACAAACAAAACCCGCCAGTGCGGGTTTTGCTGTATAGTGCAAGAAGTAGAGATTATCCTAGATAAAGAGAGATACATCTGAACATATTCATCATGGATATACAAGAGAAAACAATTGCTAAAATTCGGCAAATGCCAGAATCTTTATTGCAGGAAGTAAGTGATTATATAGACTTTTTATTAATGAAGCACAAAGGTAATAATTGGGAATTGTGGCTTCAGTTTAGCGAATCACTGAATATGGCTGAATCAGATTTTTCTGAATATTTATCTAATTTGGAAGATTATGAAGAACGTTTAGCACAAGGAGAAATTCAGTGGTAGATATTCCCCTATTTGAATCGAATGTGAATATAGTTTGTGGTTACACCATGATAATCCGTCTGCACTACTCAATATTTCTCTAGTGCAAGCGTTGCTGAGAATGAATAATTGTTGACTATACTTATCAAAAAATGGTAGTATGGTTAATAATACTCAATCTAATAAGTGTATTCAAAGCGAAAGGGTTAATAAGGAATACCCAATTCCTAAAAAAATACACTATCCACTTTAGATTGAAATGAATAAAAGAGAACCTACTTTAGAGATCAAACGCGGAGATGTAGTTCTTTGCGATCTTAATCCAGTAGTTGGTACAGAACAGGCAGGAATTAGACCTGTGGTTGTAGTGCAAATTAATAGGGCAAATTCTGTTAGTCCTCACACTATCATTACACCGTTAACCACAAAAATTAGACGTGTGATATTACAATCTCATGTTTTTATTCCTGCTGGTACAGGTGGTTTAAATCAAGATTCTGTAATCCTTTGTGAGCAAATTCGAGTTGTCGATAAATCAAGAATTATCAGAGTAATTGGTCATTTAGATGATGATTATTTAGATAGCTTGGCCATAGCTTTAAGTATAATACTTGGTTTGACTATTCTTAAATAAGAATGAGAGCTATAGCAATCATATTTGATTGGTAAAAATCGAGAAGTTCAGAAACCCGACTTCTTAAAAAAGTCGGGTTTCTTGTTGTTTACAAATGATTTATCACTGCTATAGATGATTTAGATAATGGATGAGTCTTCTCCAGGCAAAATATCATTAATACCGATGACCCAGGGTATACCGTGATTCACTGGAGAACTGATACTGATTTTAGCTTGGTTAGCAAAATGTTTTAACTTATCGGCTAAGTAGGGAACAGTAGTCAGAATATGCTGATAGCTTTCTATATCTTGACAGACGATGATGAATATGAGAATGCCGCTATTGATTTTGAAATACCAGTGACAACTAGATAATAAAACGCGTACAGTGCGATCGCAACCTAAGAAAAAGCTTCGTTTTATGGTTTCTTCCAGTTGACTTAGTAATACTTCACTAATTAGTGTTGTTTTATGAGAAGGTAAATCATCGGGAGAGAGATATGGTTGATTCATAGAAATTCGCCCTAATTCAAAAGGGTTAGTAACTGACGTAAACTGAATAATTTTTCGATTATGACTTGACTATGAGATTCCCTTTATTCAGATATGTCAGCTTGTATAACAGTCTAATGAGACATCCATTCACTCCTAGTACAACTTTTATATAATCTACATTGCCTTTTCTGGCATTTTCCTCAGATTTCTTTAGCAATTGCTCTACAAAAAGCAATACTTTTTATTAATTCTTCAAGCAATAATTAATTGCAGCATTTTTCCCTAGATTTTAACCTAGATGAATTTGTACTCAATTAGTATGAGAATAGCTATAATTGCTTATTTGCAACAATATCAATATCAATTAATTAACTTATGAATATTTGCCTCCCAATTCATCCCATCAAAAGGTATAGTCTCGAAATTTGAAATTACATCACCATCGAAGCATCGCACATTCACATCTATACAATCGGGATGACTGCGGGGAATGTAAAAAGAATGTATTCCACAGGTGCGGCAAAATTTATGTTGAGCAACTCCCGTGTTAAATCGATAAGTTGTCAACTCATCTTCGCCTTGCAATAAATTAAATTGTTCTCGTTGGACAATTAGATGTAAAAAGCCTTTTTTTCTGCAAATAGAACAGTTGCAATCTTGGGCTATGTGTTGGTCAACTACCACACGAAAACGTACTTTACCACAATGACAACCACCTTCGTAGATCATTTGTTCTTGAATAGTTATTGCCATACAAATTTATTAATTAACGTGATTCTAATTGATAAATGCGTTCCTCTAATGTATTAACTTGTTGTTTTAATTCAACCACTAAAGTTGCCAATCGGTCAAACATATTATCACGCTCTTGTTGTGACAAATTTCTTCTAGTTGACTGTGGTACAGTAATCGATGTTCTGGAGTTGGGAGACTGGCGAGTTTGTCCGATTTGTGATTCTATTTGATTTAACCGTGACTCCATGCGATTAAAATCTGCCCGCAAATTATTGAGGCGAGATTCGGTTTGCTGAGATGATGCGATGTTAGAAAATAATCCAGCCCACATAATTATGACTAAAGCCACTGCAAGTCCTAATACTCTAATTTTTTTCATCTCTGTAGATTGATTTATAACAACAGCCTGTATTAGTAGGCTTAATTTTTATTTATTGGTGATTTATTTATCAGGCTGTAAATCAGAAAATAGTTTTTCCCAATTGATAGAGTCAGCCCTATTTTCTCCGGCTTTCACTTCAAAAGTGACATTATGTGCTTTACTTTGTTCTAATGCTTGTACACAAATTTCTGCTACATCTTCACGGCTGATTTTGCCTTTGATGTTATCACCTTGCTCAAGTATTAGTTCTTTACCTCCTGCTTCTTCAGTTAAAGCGCAAGGTCTAATAATTGTGTAGGGAATACTACTGGCTCTTAAACTATCTTCTCCTTTTAATTTCCAGGTTAAAATACCTCCTAGTTGCTCATTTAATTTAACTGCGGGTGGTTCTTCTTCTAGATTAATACCTGGTCTTCCGGGACGAGTTACACCTGCGGAACTGACGAGAATAAACTGTGGTAGAGTTTGTTCGCCATAAGCTTTAATTGATTCTATTTCTAAACTAAAAGCGCCAGGTGTAAATTTAGGATTTAACGCACCATCATATTCAAACTTGCTCAACATTAGTTGAAATGAGCTAATTCTACTTGCATTTAATGGTGGAGCATCTTTAACAGTTTTGGCGCGAAATACTGGAACTAAATTTGCAAAAGGGATGCGAACATCTATCCAAGTGTTAGCTACGGTGTCAAAAGAATAGCTGTAACCTAAACCATCCCATGTTGCATCTGGTCTTAGGAATATTTTATAGCGTTGACCGTCACCTTTGACGCGTAATTCTACACCTGTGTAACCAGATAATTTAAAAGGTGGGTCAAAGTTTTTTGTCCTAATAGAAGCAAATCCGCCTGAGTTAGCGGTGGAAACATTACCAGCAAACACAGCGGTATTTGTTGTTAATTGAATATTACTAGAACTAACACCTCCCATAACTACATCATCCAGCGCACCCCAGATATTTTTTAATTCTGCGGAAGGATTTGTAAAATCAAATATGATTTTTTTATTAGCTTGAGGGAGATATTTTGCTGATGCTTCTACTAAGTTTTTGACACCTTGATATTCGACATTTTCGGGGGTGTCACCAACAATTTCTGGTTGATAAAATTTAACGCCTTGATAATATTTGGCTCTATCGGCTGTGTCTCCTTCAACGGGTTGGACACGCACTGCTGTACAACAAACTACAGCTTGGATGTTAGCCATAACTAAGGCGTTTAAAGTTTCTGGTTTGGTAATATCTGCAATTACTAAATCAACATCGTTGCCTAAAAGTGACCTAGCTTTATCTATGTCGCGCACAAGACATCGCACTTGATAACGGCATTCTAGCAGTCGCCGTACTACTCGCTTACCAAGACCACCCGTTGCACCTGCTACTAATATTACACCCACGTTTTTTCCTCCATCAGGTCTATCTTGTGTATCTTGGGGACGACCTTGGATGAGTTGTTGTATCCAGTTGAGGAACGGAATAACCTCAAAATAAGACAGTGTTTCAATGAACCTGCCTAAGTCCCATTGAGAACGATTTTTGTCAGTCACAATTGCGTCCTCATTACTCGCTTCTTGTTACATGATATCGGTTTTGTTCTCAAAGATGAGGAAGTAGGTACAATTAAGCCACATCGTTTTGTGTGTTGGCGATCGCCAAATAAAGCTAAAATACTTACTTAAGTGTTGCTAATCATACAAATAATCAATTATGAGCCAACTAGAAAAAACTCAAGCTGAATACGAAAGTTTTCCTCACGAGTTTCAGAGTGTCATCATTAGTACTATTACTCAAGAAGGTATACCTAATAGTAGTTATGCACCTTTTGTGATTGATGAAGCAAAAAATATTTACATTTATATCAGTGACTTAGCAACTCATACGCAGAATCTTTATGCTAATCCGCATGTGAGTGTTTTATTTATTGATGATGAAGCAAAGAGTAATAACATTTTTGCCCGTCGTCGCTTAAGTTTTGATTGTACGGCGACTTTGATAGAACGTGACACGGAAACTTGGAATAAAATTGTTGAGCAATTTCAAGAACGCTTTGGGGAAATGATTGAAGTATTACGAGGTTTAGCTGATTTTCGGATTTTTCAGCTTACCCCTAGTTCAGGTCGTTTTGTTCTTGGTTTTGGCAATGCTTATAAAATTAGTGGCGATAATTTAAATCAACTAGTTCAGATAACTAGAGATAACGCTAAGTGAAGAAAGTTTTTATACTTCACACTTCATACTTCACACTTTATACTTCATACTTTTTATGCTTCAGTTTCAACCTCCTGGCTTTGGGCATAAAGTTATTAATACTTCCTTGGGTGCAATAGTTTACTATACTCAGACATCTGCACCTTGGTTAAACGCTGATAGTGAAGATTTAGCACCATTACTATTTTTGCATAACTTTGGTGGTGGGGCATCTGCTTACGAATGGTCAAAAGTGTACCCAGCTTTTGCCCAAACATACCGGATTTTAGCACCTGATTTAATTGGTTGGGGAGAGTCTGCACACCCTGTACGAGATTATCAAATTAAAGATTATCTTACTGCGATCGCAGAATTTATTACTCAAACTTGTCGCCAACCTGTCCAAGTCATAGCCTCATCTCTCACGGCTGCTTTTACTATCCGTTTAGCGATTACTCAACCTCAACTATTTCAATCATTATATTTAGTCTGTCCTTCCGGATTTGATGATTTTGGTCAAGGTTCTGGACGCAGATTACCACTTTCGGTTATTAATACGCCCTTATTAGATAGTTTAATATATGCGTTGGGTGCAGAAAATGAATTAGCAGTGCGGAATTTTTTACAAAGTTTTCTGTTTGCTAAACCCGAAAGAGTTTCGCAAGAAATAGTAGAAGCTTATTTAACTTCAGCACAGCAACCTAATGCTAAATTTGCAGCGTTGGCATTTTTGCGGGGTGATTTGTATTTTGATTTGAGTTTATATATTCAACAGTTAACAGTTCCTAGTGTGGTGTTTTGGGGAGAAAAGGCGCAGTTTACTAGTATTAAATTAGGGCGGAGGCTGGCGAATTTTAATCCAGATGCTATTCACAAATTTTATGCGATCGCTGATGCTGGAGTGTTACCTCATTTAGAATTACCAGAAGTAGTTATTGGTTTATTGCATCAGCATTTATAGCAAAGTGCTGTGAGCGGTAGCAGTTTACTTCTGCTTCTCACTATTGCGCTTAAGATTTTTATCTTGAAATGACACACTGCCGATACCTTGCAGAATACCACGACCGATTAAACCTAAACCGCGACCGATGACTTGGGTAAGAATAAAAACAATACCACTACCTAAAAAAGATATCAGAGATTGTAAGCGTGGAGCGATCGCATCCCAAAATTCTAGTACCAGCGTTACAAATAAGGGAACTCCTGAAAGGGTTGCTAACTCTTCTTTACGGGGAGCGTAAATCGAAATTTGGGCAATTCCCCGCGGTGCTAAAACAAATAACTCATAGCGGCTTTCAAAAATTGCTTTGGCTTCATTGACATAATTATTTAAACGGTATTTCCATGACAAGTCATTTCTAAAGCGTTCAATTTCTCGTGTAGAAATGAAATTGCGATTGTAAAAAGTCTTCTTAACCGCTTCTACATCTGCTAAGTAATTCAACAGTGGTTGTATTACACTGTTTGCAACCTGAATCAATAAATTTTCTAAAATTCCTAATGCTTGATATTTAGCATCAGAGCTATCTGCTGGATAAGAGTTATTATCAATATGTAAATCAGTTTGAAATAGCAGATAAGAAAGTAGTTCCGCCACAAACGGAATTTTATTTAATATCTCAGTTTGAATAACTCTAGAATTTTGCAACAATACGTTGACAAATTCGATATTTTGCTTGCCAACTTGCACCCTTGCGAACTTACCAAAGAAATCTGTAACTGTGGTTTGCCATAAATCAAATAATATTGTATTTTTAAATCCTTCCAACTGTTCAATTGTGATTTTAGAAGCACGTATTTCATCCAGTTGCTTCGCCAATTTTTGCAGAATTAGATAAAGTAAATCACGCTTTTTATCTTCACGTAAAATATCAATTTCCAAAGGAATATCTGTGACATTTACTAAAGGAAATTGCAGCTTGTTTACACAAGATGAAAATAAGGCAAGTTGTAAGGCTCTTGAGTTAATTGGAAGTGGCGAAATTAGCTGTTCTTCAGAATCGGTTGGCACAATAGCGCTACTAGGCGAGGGAATGACTGGCAATTGTCCAGGCGAGGGAGTAAATTGCTGTTGTTGTCTTTCTTGGGGTGAACTTAACAAGCCATTGAGCAACCAACGCGCAGCTAAAAGTTCTCGCCGTTGTCCAGCTAAAACAACCTGGTCTAGTATTGGTAAGCCTGGGGTGTGTAATTGTGCTGTAACTTTTGCTAGAGAATCATTAATGTAATTAATCCCAGACAAACGTAGATTATGCCGCAGTCGAAATAAAGGCAACTTGTGAGGTGAAGAGATGAGAGTTTGGGGAGGATTTGCATTTACTACCCAATGAGAACCACCTGTTGCGACTTCTTCTATTGCAGCAACTAGTTGAGACACAGGAGTACCTTTAGGACGGTAGCCATCTACACCCGCCACTCTGGCGGCTGAAAGGATTCTTGGGTCTTGGACAGAACTGAGCAGCAAAATTGGCAATGTGGGGTATAAAGTTTTTAGTTGGTGACAGAGTTGTAAACCTTGTAACTGACTGTCAATGGAGTGGCCGTTTCCTAATTCCAAAACCACCAAATTTACTTGCTTGGAGTCTTGATTTGCAAGTTCTGCTAGTATTTGCAAAGCGGCGGTATCTGTTTCTACTTCGGCTACCACTTGCAAGTTAGGCATTTCCTCCAAAGCTACCCGCAATCCTAGGCGGAAAATGGAGTCTGGGTCAATTAGCAATAATTTGAGAGGGCGATCGCTCATAATTGGCTTAGATACTAAGCGTATTCCTACCCATTGTTACCTGTTTTCGCCAACCAATAAATGGATAATAATTGCATAGGCGGACTCTTAATTATGTAATTAAATGAACCTCAGTATCCGGCAATGGTTGGCAGAACGCCAGATTGAAGTCAATCAAATTAGAGAATTTTCACTTGGTCAATTAGCGGGTGTTGCTTACCGTATTGTCCAAGATATGGAAGTCAAAAGCCTTGCACCACTTGATATTTGTACTTTAGCAGAAGTTTTAGAACTACCTTTAGGTTCTGTTTGGCAAGATATTAATGTCATCGCCCGATTAACAGAAAGTCTATTGCGTAGTCTCAGTGAAAAAAAAGCCTTAAAACGTAACGAAGGCACATGGCTGGCCTTTCAAATTGCCTATCTCCAAGCTTTGCAACAGGTGATTGAGCAAGAAGTCAAGCTGCAAAGACCTTGGCTCAATCGTGCTATGATTCCTACTCGAACCGAAATATTAAAAGAGCTAGTTAGTAAACTCAGCTTGCAAGATCCTCAACTCCAAGGGCTGTTGAAAACTCTGAGCATTGGTAAATTAACTGATACTCAAGCTGAACAAGCACTGTCTGTAGTAGTAGATTCATTACTGGTACAACAGATGAGTAACGCCACTATCGCTTGGTTTATCGCCAATGGTGCTGAGGAATTAGAAGCTAAATTGTTAACTCAGCGTTTAACTCATTCCCTGAGTGGATACTTACTCAAAGTCATTGCTGAGAATGCACCACCTCTAGCCCAACTACAAAAATTTTTCCAATTAGCTTCTGTTAGTAATATTTACCCTCCAGAAGCCGGGGTTTTGGTAGGTGACAAAATTGACTTGTACCGAGAAAATTACCGCGCAAGCTTGCTGCAAAACCTGAATACACCTTTATTTACGGAATCTTTTGCGCTCAAGGATATTTATATTCCGCTCAAAGGTTTGACTCCAGAAGCAGGTAATTTTCAGTCTGTTGATTTAAAGAAATGGGCGCAGGAACAGTTGGCGGATCTCGAAACGATCGCCATAATTATATCGGAACCTGGTTATGGTAAAAGTAGCTTCTGCCAAATTTGGGCAGCACAAGTGGCGCGAGAGCTTTATCCTACTTGGATGCCAGTTATTATTCGACTGCGCGATATTCAATATGGCAAAACTTTAGCCGAAACTCTCAATTCTGGTTTTTGTTTAAATACTCAGACTAACTTGAGTGATTGGCTAGAACAAGAACATCCCCGGTGTGTATTACTGCTAGATGGTTTGGATGAATTACCCACTTCTAGTTTAGGTTCAAGAACAAAGGCAATTTTTATCCAGCAGCTAATTGTATTTCAAGCTGAGGGTAAACATAAAATTGTGTTGACTAGTCGCAGAACTACCTTAGAAGAAATCGACTCAGATATATTATTGCAATTGCAGCAAATAACTATTCAGCCATTAGAGCAAGAGCAGCTAAAACAATGGTTTCAGCAGTGGGCAATTTTGCAATCGTTGCCAATAGCCCAAAACTTCTTTACATTCTTAAAGCAAGCTGGGTTATTTATTGGTAAATCCCAGTTACCAGAACTGGCGGCTCTAGTTCGCCAACCGTTAATGCTTTATTTACTGGGAGTTCTCCACCGTGACGCACTCATAGATGATGAGATATGGGAATTAGGTCAACAAACTAGCACCGCTACAGTGCTTTGGGAAATTTACAATCGTTTGAGTCGCTGGTTATTGGGCTATCCTGCCACTGGCGGTATTAAGACAATGTTATTACGTTCGGGGTCGGCGCATATTCATCGTACACAAGAAGCGATCGCTAATTTACTCTCAGGTCATCATCCCCAAGATTTATTAAACCAAATACAGGCGATCGCTCTACAAATTTTACACAGCGATCGCTATCAAATCAACTTGCCCACAGAATTCCATCACAACATCCCACCCGCTTTTTACTTTAGAACCTCCTCTTCTCCTAACTCCCTCCTAACAGAATTTTCTCACCCCAACTTAGGCGAATATCTCTGTGCTGAAGCTATTGCTAATCAACTACAAAGCCTCACTCAACAGCAAGAAGATGCCTACGGAACGCTCATTTTTAGCCTAGATTCTTTTAGTAAAGTTGCCCAACATCTATATAATTTACTTGGCTATGGTGTCCTCACTCAGCAAATTGAGGAACTAGTCATTGAAACTTTGTTACGCAAGCCCAAGAGCGATTTTTCTCTAACATTGTTACTACAACGTCTAGAATTATTTTGGCGTGGTTACTGTCAAGGTCGTTGGTTGAATGAAGGGATAGTTCATACAGCTTGGACTTATTTTCACACACTGCATAATCCTGTCAATGTCGAGCAAATTAATGCCAATGTTGGAATAAATATATTTTTATTGTTGTGTGCTGGCTATAGAACTACAAAAGTTGCATTTTCCCCTTGCGGTAATCCTCACAGTATGGCGGAGTTCTATCCAGAAACTTTGACGATGCTAATTGGTAGAATCGCTATTTTGTCTGATGATGTCTTAGTCAAACGAATTTTCCCCCAATCCCTAACGGGAATCAATCTCTCAAAGGCATCTTTGTTGCAAGTTATGTTAGCTGGAGCAAATCTTGAGCAGACAAATTTATCGGGTGCAAACCTTACTGGCGCAAACCTAACTGGTGCAAACCTAACTGGCGCAAACTTGACTGGTGCAAACCTAACTAGTGCAAATTTGACTGATGCAAACTTGACTGGTGCAAACTTGAATGGTGCAAATTTGACTAGTGCTAACCTTAGCAGAGTTAACCTTCAGACAGTCAATCTCACCAATGCCTGCTTATTTGATGCTATTCTGGCTAACGCTGACAGAGAAATTGCCACACTTAATGGTGCTTTATTCTCATTGGAGCAGTTTTACACCCTGAAAAAATTGCTATCACAGTCATCTTTAATGAGCATCACTAATAGCACTGAAAAAACTGAAGCTTGGTTTAACAATAATCCCGATATCAGAGGAATTGAAAGCTTAGAAGGAGAGCCAATTTCCCCAATGGATTTATATGATGATGTTGTTGAAGATGAAACAGTTTTCAGTGTTAATCCTAATGATTATGATCAATAGTCATTTGTGGCGTTGCTGAATTTAGGGATGAAATAATAAACCATATTCTCTACGAAAGGCTTCCGCCAACGTACAGTGTATCGAAGAGAGCGTCATTACGAATTACAAATTACGAATTACGAATCAATATAACGTACCTTAAGATAGCCACAAATTCACAACTGTACTTTCAAGGAAATTTGGCATTATGTCAGGAAATATTGGTTCTCCCAGTCCCATGCAACCACTCAGCGTTGGGAATGTTGTAAGTGCAGGAATGCGGCTGTATCGTTCTCATCTCAAGGATTATTTTTTACTAGCGTTAAGAGCTTACTTGTGGCTACTAATACCTATTTATGGATGGGCAAAGTTTTATGCTCTGACATCGCTAATTTCCCGCTTGGCGTTTGGCGAACTAGTCAATCAGCCTGAGAGTATTTCATCGGGCGAGCGCTTTGTCAATTCTCGATTGTGGCAGTTTTTGCTGATGATGCTGTTAATGTTTTTTGTCGGTATAGGTATTGGTTTAGGTGCATTAATTGTATTTGTGCTGTTAGCTGCTTTATCCGCAGGATTTCTTGGAGGAGTTGGTCAACAAGGAAATTCTGCCAGCAATCTTTTATTTATTGCCATAGCTATTGTTATGGGTATTGCGGCATTTGTCGCAATTTTGTGGCTATTAACTAGATTTTATTTAGTTGAAGTACCTTTAGCTATTGAAGAAAATATTGAAGCGACATCAACTATTAGCCGCAGCTGGGAATTAACCCAAGGTTATGTTTGGCGGATTTTGTTTATTTCTTTTGTTGCCCTTTTGATTACAATACCTATTCAAATCATCGTTCAGATTATTGCTACTATTCTTCAGTCTATTTTTTTGTTATTAATTAGAGAAAATTCTGCTTTGTTTACTCTAGTTTATGTTTTGGTAACTGTTGGTTTAAGTTTTATTGGTGGTGCGTTGATTATACCGTTTTGGCAAACTGTTAAAGCAGTGATTTATTACGACCTACGCAGCCGCCGTGAAGGGTTAGGCTTGCAGCTACGCGAGCGCGAAATTTAAAAATCAGTAAAAATATTATTATGCACATTTTTAACCGCGTTAAATTCCGCACCCCCGAAAGTATAGAATTAGAATTCACCCTTGCTGGCATAGGTAATCGCGCCTGGGCTTTACTAATTGACTATTTAGTGTTAGCTGTAATTTTGGTAGTGTGCGTCTTTACTTGGGTTACAATCTCTGGTCAGTTAACCGATTTTTGGCAAAGTCAAGATACTTTTGCTTCACAACTTGGCCTTTGGTTGATAGCAATTATCTTTCTGACTCTCTTCGGAATTTACGCTGGTTATTTTGTATTTTTTGAAACCCTGTGGCAAGGACAAACCCCAGGAAAACGCTTTGCTAAAATTCGCGTTGTTCGAGATGATGGTAGACCTATCGGGTTAGCACAGGCAACTTTACGCGCCTTACTGCGACCTTTAGATGAATTCTTATTTATGGGAGCTTTTTTAATTATGTTTAGTCGCCGTGAAAAGCGGCTTGGTGATTGGGCAGCAGGTACAATTGTGATTGAATCCCAAACAACCACTGCGTCAGCGACTTTCACGATTTCAGAACAAGCTAGGTCTTTCTATGAAGAATTGCTAGACATTGCCGACTTATCACAATTATTACCTGATGATTTTGCTGTAATTCGGGAATATTTGCAGCGACGTGGTGCAATGGCATTAAAATCAAGAGTTGCTCTAGCTTCTAAATTAACTCAACAGGTTACAGCCATTATTAATTTAGATAAATTACCAGAAGTTGCTCCTGATGTATTTTTAGAGGCTGTTTACTTGGCTTATCAGCACAAAGAATTTTAATATTTTCCTTGCTGAATGCGCGGATAGGTAGGTGTAGAAAATGAGGGTTGAATAAAAATCGGGCGTTGCTGAATTTAGGGATGAAATAATGAACCGCAAAGTACGCAAAGTACGCATTCTCTACGAGAGGCTTCCGCCAACGCGCAGCGTCTCGTAGAGAAGAAGAGGTTTTGTGAGATAAATATCAGAAAATCATCCCGCATTTATGCAACACCCATTTTCGATATCCGCGTCAATTCTTACACCGAAACAAATCAATGCAGACAGCAATCAATCGACAGTTTCGCTTGGCATCCCGTCCTGTTGGCGATATTACAGCCGATAATTTTGAGTATCGAGAAGAAGCAATTCCTCAGCTTAGTGATGGTGAAGTGTTGGTACGCACCATATATCTTTCACTAGATCCTACCAATCGTATTTGGATGAGCGATCGACCACAATATATGCCACCAGTGGAAATTGGGCAAGTTATGCGCGGCGGTGGTATTGGTGTGGTAGAACAATCAAAAAATCCCAATTTTAAAACAGGGGATTTAGTTTCAGGGATGCTTGGCTGGCAAGATTATGCTCTGGCTTTGGGAAACACTGGTTTAGACATCACAAAACTACCTAATCCTTTACCCTATCCACTTACAGCATTAATCGGGCCATTAGGAATGACAGGTTTTACAGCTTATTTTGGACTTCTAGATATCGGAAAACCTAAAGCCGGCGAAACTGTAGTTGTCTCAGCCGCAGCCGGAGCAGTTGGTTCCGTTGTGGGACAAATTGCCAAGATTATGGGTTGTCGTGTAATTGGAATCACTGGCTCCGATGAAAAATGCCGTTGGCTTGTAGAAGAACTCGGCTTTGATGATGCTATTAACTATAAAACGGCAAATTTAGAAACAGCACTAGCTAAATCGTGTCCTGATGGCATTGATGTATATTTTGATAATGTCGGCGGTGCTATTTTGGATGCGGTGCTAACCAAAATTAACTTGCACGCACGTATTCCTCTGTGTGGTTTGATTTCAACTTATAATGCCACTGAGCCTGTGCCTGGGCCTTATAACTATAGCCAAATTCTCATGCAGCGATCGCTAGTACAAGGGTTTATTATCCTTGATTATGTTCCGAGATTTGGTGAAGCGATCAAGGATCTTGGACAATGGCTCAACCAAGGGAAAATTAAGTATGCGTTGGAGATTGTTGAAGGTTTAGAAAATGCACCATCAGCAATTCTTAAACTATTTGATGGCAGCAAAATTGGAAAACTAGCTATTAAAGTTTCACAAGAGCCTGTCTAATTAAGTTATAAACTTGTTTGCGATCGTTAACAAGCAATAGATTAATACTTGAGGGACACGAAGGTCGCAGTGTCCCTAACACTAAATATGCTATTAAGAATTTTTGAATTGGTATAGCAGGTGACAGGGAACAGATGACAGGGTTAAAAGTTTTTTAGTGCATGAGTTTTATCATTGGCCGATGTCCTAACTGCCTTGGCTACTGCTATATAAGAAGTAATATAGCCTGAGCAAGGCACTTAATCTAGGCAAATACGTCAATATTAATCATCTTTGATGATTAATATTAGGAGGAAAGTATGAAAAAATCAATTATTACCAAAACACTCATCACATCAGTTAGTTTTTTCGCTTTGTTTGCTCCTAGCCAAGCATCTGCTCAACTAATACCACAACCTTGGGTATCCGTTGGCAGTAAAGATGGTGATACCACCTATGCGGTAGGAGCTAGAGCTTTTAATTTGGGTGTTGAAGTAGGAAATGGCCCTGACGGAGCTACGGGGGTAGATGTGTTGAAATTTGTCAATTTACCAGTTATTTCTCCTTATGTAGGAGTAGGATTATATTCCCAAGATAAAGGTGTGGCTGTTTCTGGTGGTGTTCAAGTAGGTGCTACTAAAAACGTTTTCGTAGGAGCAGGTTATAATTCTGTGCGAGGTTTTAACGGACAACTGGGAATTAGATTTTAATTTTGTTATTTAAAATTGTTTTCTCTTCAGTGAATTATATTTGTAGACAGCTAACGAATTAGAGCCTGTCTGCAAATTAATAGTGTTTATTTCGTTTTCAGATGAATCCACATAAATAGGATACAAGAGTTTTTGATAGATTTTGTGAAGAAATTCAGTAATTTTTTTTTGTTTAATTATCTTTTTATAGAGAATTGCGGATTGGTATAAAACCAAAATTTTTGCCAAATTGTACATTAGTTTGTATTTCTAAAAAATCACAATTAATTCCCAAGAGATACTACTTAAGGTTGATGGATTTATAACTAAAAAATAGCAAATTAGTTAACAGTTAAACTGGCTCAATCAGGAAAAGAGCAGAAAAGCAGCATATTTTTCGCTTTTTAAAACAGATAAGCGTTAAGGATTTTCATCCCCATGACGAAGGATATCTTCGAGTTACCAGCGCCACCAGTCAGTTCTATAGTGGGGCATTTATTTGATCTTGGACAAGATCCATTAAGTTTCCTCTCTGCTTGCCGCGATTATGGTGATATTGTCCCCTTACGCTTAGGACTGACACCTACTTGTTTACTGACTAATCCTGAATATATTGAAGAAGTTTTAAAAAATCGGGAACATTTCATTAAAAGCCGGGGTTTCCGTGTTTTAAAAAGCTTACTAGGTGAAGGGTTGTTAACAGCAGAAGGAGATTCTTGGTTTCGCCAACGTCGTTTAGCTCAATCGGTGTTTCACCAAAAACGGATTAGTGGCTATGGTGAAACAATGGTGGATTACACTTATCGGATGTTGCAAAGCTGGCAAGATGGTGAAGTTCATGATATCCATGCAGATATGATGCGCTTGACCCTTGAGATTGTGATGAAGTGTATTTTTAACACTGATGTTAATGCCGGTGAAGCAAAAGTTGTTGCCAATGCACTAGACATGACCATGCACTGGTTTGAGAGCAAGCGAAGACAAAATTTTTTGGTGTGGGAATGGTTTCCTAGACCAGAAAATATTCGGTATCGTCACGCGATCGCCGAAATGGATGCAGCTATTTACCAGCTTATCAGCGATCGCCGCGATCGTAACGAAAACAGAAATGATTTGCTCTCCATGTTAATGGATGCACAAGACGAAGAAACTCATGAGCAAATGAATGATCAGCAACTGCGGGACGAAGTAGCAACCCTCATGCTGGCAGGCCATGAAACTACCGCCAATGCGTTATCGTGGACATGGATGCTTCTATCACAACATCCTCAAATTCGAGCAAAACTAGAAGCGGAGTTACAGCAAGTCTTACAAGGAAATTTACCAACCATAGATGATCTTCGCCGCTTACCTTACACCCAGCAAGTAATTAAAGAATCTATGCGCCTGTATCCTCCCGTATCGCTCATGGGGCGAGAAGCAGCACAAGATACTAAAATTGGTGAGTACGAAGTTTCTCAAGGCACGACAATTATGATTAGTCAATGGGTGATGCACCGTCATCCGCAATATTTTGAGCGTCCCGAAGCCTTTCAACCCGAACGCTGGACAGAAGAATTTGAAAAGCAATTACCTAGAGGAGTATATATCCCCTTTGGGGATGGGCCGCGCATTTGTATTGGTAAGAGTTTTGCTCAAATGGAAGCAGCTTTGTTATTGGCTACGATCGCCCAATACTTCCAGGCCGATTTAATGTTTGGATTTTCCATTGTGCCACAACCCTCAATTACACTTAGACCAGAATACGGGGTAAAAGTCAAGCTCAAACAAATTGCTCATCTGCCATCTTTGCCTAAGCAACAAGAACAAGTATCTGCGCCGCGATAGTATTTTTACTCAAAGACAGGATCAATCATATTTGTTGCATTTTTTATTCCTGCTTCTGGAACTTAGTTCTGTGGATGTTTACAGAAACCGCAGGCGGGTTTTTATATTTGATAGGTAAAATAAAATAGACAACCTCTATTTTATTTTGGAATGCTTTATTGGCATAAAAGTTTAACCGATATATATTTTATTAAGCAATTTTTCGTTATTTGAGCCTGATTTAGTGGTTTATTATTGCTATATGTTTTAATTAGAGCCAAATGCTTCAATTATGTAGGCCTCTAGATTTTTAGCCAGCAATTAGTTTACTTAATTTTCCAACTAATTTAAAATCTAATCAAGGCTGCGATCGCACTCATAAAATTTCCCTTCAACTCTACTATGATGCTCGGCAATTGGTGATAACTGTAAACTAAATATTTAATTTATGGGCAAATATGATCCCGGCAAGTAGTAGTATGGCTTATGGTGATTAATTTAAATGATGAATCGCAGCAGTACCTAATTACAAAGTACTGCAATTACACGTATTTATTCTCCACAGTTCATGTTATTTATCTCACAGGCATCCCTTTATGGAACAAGGGCTAAGGTTACTCATCCAATTAGTACTAGAGTTTGCACCTGTAGTTGTTAATCTAGTACAAAAGAGAACAGCAGAAGGTTTGACTACAAATAATTACCAATTCCCGCAAGTCATTGAAGAGGTGATTGAATTCGTAAATATTACAACTAATAGCAAAGGTTTAGAAGAGGGGTTTCAACAAGAAAAACTTCTGCAACAGCAATTAGCAGCTTATCAACGAGAAACACAATTACAAATAGCGCAGCAACAAAGAGACACGTCTCTTCAGTTACCAGAAGTTAATAAAGTTTTGGATAGCTGGCCTTTAAGATTATACCCTTCGCAAATTTTAGAAACTCGTAATAGTCACAGAAATATCCCACTGAAAATTTTTCTCGCTCCGCCGCAAATTAAGTTTGACCAATTTGACTGCAATCCTGAAGAAATTTCTGAGATAGAAAGAATTTTGGCTGAAGGCTTGCGAGAATTTATTAACATAAATTATTCTCTTCATAACCCTGTCAGACCAACAGAATTTTTAGCAGGAGCTTGGGATAGTAAACGTTTTCATAGTGAATCTAGTATTAAGGCTTTGTTTAGTATGTTAAAAACAGAGCCAATTTTAATTTTAGAGTCAGACCATGATGGAGATTATTTAAATTTTCGGATTGCTTACTGGGGTTTAGGTCAAGAAAATTATTTTTATAAAACTATTTCTCGTCTACCATACAAAGAGATTATTCAAGAGTTTGCTAAAAGTCGTGCCTTAGAGTGGAAAAAAATTAGAGATGAACTAGTAACTTTAGGAGAAGATTTAGAGGAAATCAATCAATTAGGTGGTGATAATGTCTTGAATTTGGCAACTTTAGAAAAGGCAGAAAAATGGCAAGCCAAAGGTATTGATATTAGTAAGCTGTCGTTGAAATATCAGATAAATCAGCAAGATATTGCCAAGTTTTGCCAAGTATTAATTACCTGTCACTGTCTAGTTGCTGCTTGGGTAGCGGATGCTTATCACCTAGTTCATCATGATGTACCGCCACTATTACCAGAGTTGTTACCTAGTTTGCTCAAAGATAAGCTAGATTTGCCAGCGGTACAGGCAATATCGGACGATAACATACTACAGGTGTATGCTACAGGTTATCAACAAGTTTATCAAGCTCTTGAAAAAGAGCGCAGATATTGGGTTCCAGAGTTGGCTTTACAATTAGCGCAGAGTTTATCACATTTACCCGATCGCTCTTGGGCAAATGAACAAGTAGATTATTCTATTACTACATGGTTGGAATTGCGTCAAGTAATAACTCAGGAATTTGCTAACTCCTTAGAAGCAATGCAATCTGCCATTAAAGTAGAAGATGAGGAATATATTCACAAATTAAAAGAATATTTTACGGCAGTGGGCGATCGCCAAAGTGTGGAAACTGTAGAAAAAATGTTACAGGCGATCGCTACTCTCAAACACAAACGCACCTTAGAATTTCCCGAACTCATCCACACCTTAACTGGTCATTCCGGTAAAGTTGCATCTGTGGCGATTAGTCCTGATGGTGAGATATTAGTTAGTGGATGTGCCGATCAAACAATTAATATCTGGAATTTGCAAACCGGAAAACAAATCAGAACTCTCGCAGGTAACTTAGGCGAAGTTTCATCGGTGGCAATTAGTCCCGATGGTAATTTTTTGGCTGTTGGTAGTTGTCAACATCCCAAAAGTAATGTCACAGTTTGGCATTTAAAAACCGGTCAGTTAATTCACACACTATTAGGTCATCAAAAACCAGTTAATGTCGTCGCCATCAGTCCCGATGGTCAGATTCTCGCCAGTGGTAGCAGTAAAATTAAAATTTGGCATCTGCACAAAGGCGATCGCATTTGCACACTTTGGCATTCCTCCGCTGTTCATGCCGTAGCCATCAGCCTTGATGGTAATATTTTGGCCAGTGGTAGTTCCGATAGCAAAATCAGGCTGTGGAACCCACGCACAGGTGACCCAGTACGCACACTGTCTGGTCATACAGGTGAGGTAAAATCAATTGCCATTAGTCCTGATGGAAAACTTCTATTTAGTGGTAGTGTTGATACAACTATCAAAATTTGGCATTTGATTACAGGCAAACTCCTGCATACACTCAATGGTCACTCAGATGCAGTCAAGTCAATCGCCATTAGTCCCAATGGACAACTGTTATTTAGTGGTAGTGGCGATCGCACCATTAATATTTGGCGTATTTCTACAAATGAAATCCTCTACACACTCACAGGACATTCGGGAACAGTAAATTCTCTGGCGCTGAGTCCTGATGGTAGATTTCTTGTTAGTGGTAGTTCTGATAAAACCATCAAAATTTGGCAAGTAGCTTTTAATACTAATATTTAATTACCTTTGACAAAAGTCTGAAAATAGACTTCTCACACATCCTCTAAAGGCAAAAGTAAAGTTTGGTATCAAAGCCAATGCACTTTGATTTAGTCGTGATAAATTAATAATTGAAGCTGAAAAGCTTCCCTGGCAGATTAACAGCCAATGTTCAAGTTAGTTAAGAGGTAAAAACGCTGTTTGATTACAATCTGTCTCGCCCTAACAGCAACACCCAACTCGAACACTAATATTTCCTCGTTGTGGTAAACAGAGGCAATGTGACTGATTTCTCAAGAGATTTTAATCAGTACAAGCCTACTAAGATGAGTGATGAATGAGAGGAAATCGCTAAGTGAGTAGAAGCTTGGGTGTTGTTGTTTTAAGCATATTAATTTGAAAAAGAAATTAGCCTCACCTCTCACCATCCCCAAGTACCAGGCCCGCCTTTAAATGGCCCGACAATATCACTAGTAACCCAACCGCCGTAAAAATTCCCTGGTTGTGGTTGTACTTTTTCCCCATCTACATAGCAAGCATCCATAAGATGGACGTAAAAAGCCACATGATCTTTAATTGTGGCAAAAGCTTCTGTAGGATTGGTGTAAAACCAAGCAGCGTTTTGCGCTTCTTTATCCCCGACACAAATTGTGTAGTAACCAGCGCGTCCTTTCCACTCACAAAAACTAGATTGTGGTACTGATACTAAATATTCCATCTTGATATCCTCTGGCGGGATGTAATAAGAAGGAGGATGACTGGTTTCTAAAACCCGCTTGGCGTTGTGGGTGTCTACAATAGTTACGCCATTAAAAATTATCTGTATATGTTTGTTGGTAGGTTCCAAGCGAGGAGGACGGGGATAGTCCCATACTGATTCTTGTCCGGGTGCAGGTTCGATGCGTTGAGGGGAAAACATACCAATAGGTAAAAATAAATATGCGATCGCTTCTACTTTAGCGTAAATGCGATCGCTGATTGTTCTAAATAATGAGCTAAGGATACTTTTATGAAAATACGATTGTTTCATCAGCAAGATGCGGAGCAAATAGCGCAATTATTCTACGAAACAGTACGTCAAGTTAATATTCGTGACTACTCAAACAATCAAGTCGAAGCATGGGCCCCAGATAATATTCATTTTAGGAACTGGGCAAAAATTTGTTCAGAACGATTCACTTACGTTGCTGATGATCAAGGTGTGATTGCAGGCTTTGGCGAGTTAGAGTTAAATGGACATATAGACTGCTTCTACTGTCATAAAAATTATCAGCGAATGGGTGTTGGTAGTCAGATTTATTCTGCAATTGAAGCAAAAGCTGATGAATTAGGAATTAATCGCTTTTATGTTGAAGCAAGTATTACCGCCAAGCCGTTTTTCTTGCACAAAGGCTTCTCCGTCATTAGAGAACAACAGGTAGAACGTAGAGGAGAAACTTTTATTAATTATGCAATGGAGAAGTTTTTAATTGCCCGTTAATTTATATGTAATTCAGTTCAATACGATGTCCATGAAACTATTTATAATTTTGTGGTTAACAGGCATGACAGGTGTTATTTCTCTTTGGGGGATTAACTTACCCATTCCTGAAGATGAAAAATTTTTACTGCCTCTTTGGGCTATTAAGTTGCTTTCCTTGATTCAGCCAACCATTCTTTTGTCTATTGCTGTATTGATTGGTGTTGCTTTGGCGCATAAAGTTGGATTATCAGCACCTTTGGCTGAGGCAGTATCTAATAAAACTTCAATTAGCCAAGCTATTCAGCCCCAAGTGCTTCCAGGGTTAATTGGCGGGTTGCTAGGAAGTATTGTACTGATTGCGATCAATTTTTTTACCAAACCTTTTTTACCTTCCAATTTTGTCATGAAGGCTGAAGCATTATCAAACAATACCTCATTTTTAACTCGCATTCTGTATGGAGGCCTTACCGAAGAGTTATTGCTGAGATGGGGAATGATGACACTTTTTGTGTGGATAGGTTGGCGCATTTTTACAAATGGACAGGGTGAACCTTCCCCATTCTATTTTGTAGGAGCGATCGCTCTTTCGGCTTTTCTCTTTGGCTTGGGTCATTTACCTCTTGCCTTCGCACTAGGAACGCAAGTTAACACTTTAATAGTTACTTATATAATTGCAGGTAATTCATTTTTTGGTTTAATAGCCGGCTATCTCTACTGGAATCAAGGTCTTGAAGCTGCAATGATTGCTCACATAGTGTTTCATATTATTGCTGTCACAGCAAATTATTTTACCCGATAAGATTCACTACTTTGCTCAAGTTGACACAAAAAAATAGGATGGGTAAAACGATAGCAAAACTCATCCTACAAACAATTATATTCAGCTAACTCAAATCTCAAAAACTATAGATTTAGCGTACCTCTTTTAAACTTTCAATTTGCTTGGTAAACAACTCAGTAAATAGACTTATAACTGTTCTTTCTTCGCGCACTTTAATGTTGGCGCTGATAGACATCCCTGACTGTAATGACAGATTTTTACCATTCATGCCTAATGATTGCTTGTCTAAAGCTATTTTGGCTGGGAATCTATAAAATTTATGATTTTCATCTGGTGGTAAAGCATCAGAACCTATATCAACTAATTGGCCTTTAATATCGCCAAACTCACTGAAAGGAAAGGAATCGATTCTTACGTCAGCCTTCATACCTTTCTGTACGAAACCAATATCTTTATTAGTAATAAACACCTCAGCAATATATTTTTCGTTAGGGACAATTTGCAGTAATTTTTGTGTAGAGTTGGCTACGAAACCAGGATTTTTTACTTGCGAATCAAAAATTACTCCGCTGACAGGAGCGCGTAGTTCTTGGTATCTCAGATTCAACTGTGATTGAGAAATTTTGCTATTGATATCCGCTAAACGTTGTTCATTTTCCAGCACAATTTTGATAAATTGACTGTCGATATCAGCGATGCGTTGTTTATTCTCGGAGATTTTTTCTAAAACATTTTTACCAGAAACAGCAACAGTATTACTTAACTGCTGTCTTCCTTTCTCAATATCAAACTTCAGGCGTTTATCTTCTTCTTCTAATTGGGCTACTTCTGCTTGGAGATTTTGGACTTGTTGTTGCTGATTGAGATATTGTAGCTGAGAAACTCCACCTTCCTCTGCTAATATTTTCAGTTTATTTAAAATTCCCTGTTGAATCTCTAAACTAGATTTAGTGTCAGCAATTTTAACTATATTTTGTGTAAGTTGTTTTTTGATTTTTTCAACTTCTAACTGCGCTGCATTTGCACGAGTCACTAATTCTAAATTGGATATTTGTAGGCGTTGTCGTTCATCTACTCCGAGTCCTTGCATAGATGTCGAACTTCTTAATTCTTTCCGTAACAATTCATTTTCGCTAACTAATGCTCCTCGACTTTTCAAAAGAAAGACTGCATCTGTTGGTAACTTACTCCTTAAAAACTCTATTTCCGAGCCTACAGTATAGCTAGAACTCATCAAACGGCGATAAATTTGGTTTTCTCTAATTAAGCTATTACGAACGTTAATTAATGAATTCAATTCTGCCAAAGTAGCAACAGTTTCAAAAGTTAATAGTAAATCGCCTTTGTTTACTGTTTGTCCATCTTTGATATAAACTTCTTTGACTACGCCACTAACTGGAGCTTGAACATCTTTTACTGTTCCTTGGGGTTTTAATTGACCTGTAGCAGGCACAACTTGCTCAATTTTGGCAAAATAAGCCCAAATAATCCCAAAACAAGCTAAAGCCATCAAGGTCAACATAATTGTACGTGACCAAACTGGAGATTGACGCAATACGATAGATTGCTCAAAGTTATCAAATTTTTGATTAATTAAAGGCTGCTGAGAAACCTTGGCTGGCGATTGTAATATTGGTGAGTCTGTTGTCACTTCTGAATGATGTTTACCGTTACCGTTGTTGCCATTTAGGCGATTACCATTAAGTTGAGTCATAGTAGTTTTACCCGTAGTTTATAAGTAGTGGCTGATTGTTTGATAAATAAATAAGTAGAAAGGTGCAAATAAACCGAACTATGTAATGGAAAGTAAAGTAGCTTGAAAACCTCTTCCCTTCTGCCTTCTGCCTTCTGCCTCCTGCCTTGTCATAACGACAATTTTTAACACCGACCTACTTAGTCAATATATATAAATCAATAACTATTGACTATTGGCCTTTGATACATTACAAATTAACGTCTTGCTGTTGATAGAGGTAATAATAATGACCTTTAGCAGCCATTAATTCTTGATGACTACCTTGTTCTATAACTCTGCTTGCATCCATAACAACGATGCTGTCTGCATGGCTGACAGTGTTCAGGCGGTGGGTAATGAAAAATACTGTGCTACCTTGAAAGGCTTTGGCTAAGTTTAGACAAACTTGGCGTTCTGTGGGGTAATCTAAAGCGCTGGTTGCCTCATCTAAGACTAACAGTTTTGGTCTTTGGAGTACAGAACGAGCGATCGCAATTCTTTGGCGTTGTCCCCCAGAAAGTCCCGCACCTCTTTCTCCTACCCGCGTATTGTAACCGTTGGGTAAGCTCATAATAAACTCATGGGCGCAAGCAACATGCGCTGCTTCGATAATTTCATCGGTAGTCGCCTCAGGGTTAGTTAAAGCAATATTTTCTTGAACTGTACCGTCAAATAACAGCGTTTCTTGGGGTACTACTCCTATCTGTCTTCTTAAGGAGTAAAGCTCTACTTTAGCAATATCATAACCATCGATTAAAATCCTGCCCGACTCGACATCATAAAGTCTGAGCAGTAATTTCATCATCGTACTTTTACCAGAGCCACTCTGCCCCACAATGCCCACAAATTGTCCCGATGTAAATTCAATATTGATATTAGAAAGTTGCAGTGGGCCGCTAGGTGCAAATCGGAACGAAACATTATCAAATTTAACTGTACCGTCAATTGCTGGTAAAGGAATATTACCTCTGTCAGCTTCGCCTTCTTCTGGTGTATCGACAATATCACTCAACCGTTCTAAAGATAAGGCAGTTTCTTGGAAGCTTTGCCACAGTTGCGCTAACCGTAAAATGGGGCCGGTAACATAACCTGATATAATCCGAAAGGCAATTAATTCTCCCAAAGTTAATTCTTGTTGAAGTACCAGATAAGCACCAACCCATAAAACTAGCAAACTACTAAGTTTGTTGAGAAAGTTGCTGGTAGAATTAGCCAAGGTAGAAGTCACAACGGTTTTAAAACCAGCCCCTACATATCGAGCATAACGCTCTTGCCAAGAAAAGCGCGATCGCAATTCGATGTTTTGAGCTTTGACTGTTTGAATACCCGACATCACTTCAACTAAATAAGATTGAGTTTCGGCATTGCGTTCGGCTTTGCTGCGTAACTGTTTACTAATTGTTGGTGAGGCAATTAAGGTAATAACAATAAATAAAGGAATTGTCCCTAAACCTACTAAAGTAAGTTGCCAACTGTAAAACACCATAACAACAATATAAACCACCGAAAATACCGCATCTAATCCTACAGTTAAAGCTGTACCTGTAAGAAACTGACGGATATTTTCTAACTCATTGACCCGTGTTGACAATTCCCCCACCGGACGACGTTCAAAATAGCGCAACGGTAGCCTTAATAAATGGTCAATAATTTGCGAACCCAAACCCATATCAATGCGGTTGGTAGTATCGACAAATAAGTAAGTCCGCAAAGTACTAATTACAGCTTCAAATAACCCTACTACTAACAGTAATACTCCTAAAACATTGAGGGTGCTAATACTATTTTGATTAATAACTTTGTCGATAATCAACTGAATGACGAGGGGGTTAGCCAGTTGGGCCAATTGTACAAAGAAGGAAGCAATAAAGACTTCGATGAGAACTCGACGGTAGCGCGATAAATAAGGTAAAAACCACGAAACACCAAACCGCTCTTTTGGTGTTTCTTTGGTAGCACTCAGCAGCAACACCCGCATTTGTGGGGGATTATTGCTTTCGTCAATTTCTAAATTCGCCAGTAACTCTCCCGGTTTACAGCGTACCAAACCTTGGGTTGGAACACCAACGACAACATGATGAGCATCTGCTGCATATAACACAGCGAAGGTTTCACGATAACGAATGAGTGCTGGTGTGGGAATTCGTGCAATGGTAGCAACAGGTAAATCTACTAGCTGCGCTTTCAAGCCAATTAATTCTGCTAAATAGGCGCAAGCTGGGAAGGATATACTACCTTGGCGTTTAATTTGCTCAGATAAAATGCGCCGTACTACTTCCCGACGCAAGGGAATCTCTAAATGCTTGGCCAGCATTTGAAAACAAGCAAACGTGGCATTTAATTCTCCCTTACCACGAACTAAGGGATATTTTAGTTGTTTTTTGCGACCTTGTTCGGGATATTCTACTTGAGTAACTTCATCAGGTGCGTAGGGAATATCTAACTCGTCTGTAATGGTTGCTTGGGTGTCGTTAACAGACGGTTCCTCAGATTGAGAATAGCTATCTAGAAATAATAAATCTGCTGGGGCAAAACCAATTAAGCGTGCGGGAATATTAGCAGTAACTTCAATCTTTTCATCACGCAATTCTAAGGGAGAGCCGGGCGCAAAATTCTTGACTGCACCGCCACTAACAAACCAAAATCGGTTACTATCTAGCTGGTTATATGGAGTTTTACCAGGGAGCAAGTGATGTATTTTAGCTCCTAACAAAGCTTGCTCTGATACTTCTTGAAAATTGGCAACAGCATTAGCTTGCTTGGCTACCTGCACACCTAAAACATCAAAAACTTCTGATATGTTACTGCGATTTCGGCGGGTATTAGCAAATTCAGGGTAGTCAGATAGGAGGCGGAAATATTCTTCAACATTCAACGCTAAACATATCACTTCTGTAGAAGCGATCGCAATCTCACATGCTACCTGACGCAAGCAACTAATTTCACCAATAATTGCGCCTGGCTTAAGCAATTTTAAAGTAGTTACTGTTTGGGTTTGAGGATCATATCCTAAAAGGCGGACTTGCCCTTCATAAAGAATAATAATTTTTTGTGGTATGCTCTCATTTCCAATAATTTTCTGTCCAATCCGGTAGCGCCAAGCTTCTAATTTTTCGGAAGTATTGACAATCACTTCAGCCGGCAATTGTTCAAATCCCTCTAGGGTGGCAATAAATTCTTGAAAGGCGCTTTTAATATATGTCATATCTTTATATTTAATTAATCTAGTCTCAGGTTTATTGATATTAGTACAAGATAATCAAAAAAAAATGCGTTTATGTTATCGTTTGGTTAAGTAGCAATACTTGGATATGTCATAACTTTATTTTTTTAATTTAAGCTCAGTATTTCATACAAATTAATATTCTTTTATCAAGAAATAATTAAATTACAAAAATCATCAAAGAAGTTAGTGCTTTTATATTTAAAATAAAAATATCACGCTCTTACATACCAATCAATACTAATAAACACTAATAAAATATCCTATCTTTTGATGAATAGTGATTGAGTCAAGGTTTCTAATACTTTTAACCCTTGTAAGGAACCACGAATTAACCGAGTAGCAGCTAGGGGTTGACGAATTAATCCCCACGCCAAGGGTACAGTTTGTAGTGAACCATCGGGACTGATAGCTGCGGTAAGATCGGGAATATCGTGTTGACAGTCGTCACTTACGACTCGTAACACTGCAACTGCTACGCCAATTTGCTGAAAAAACTTGAGAGCGGCGAAACTTTCCATATCGACAACATCACTGTCGGATGTTTCACCTAAATAGGATTTTTCTGTAGCAGACCAGATGATGCGATCGCTTGTCAATCCCTTAACCAAAGACACTTTTTTGTGTAAGCGAGAATACAACTGCGTCGTCAAAGTGCGATCGCATTCTTGCACTTGTCCCTGATAAGTGCAATGTTGATATAACACCATATCCCCAACCGCGTAACGCTGGCGCAAGCTACCACACAAACCCATCACCAGCACTTTTGATGGTGACTGCTGCTGTTTTTGCCATTGTTGTAAGCACTTAGTTAAAGGCTGCATTCCCACGGGTATCGATAAAACTGTTGGTATTGCTCCCGTAGTTTGGTGTAAGCCACGACACACAGCTTTATACTCTGCACCCTGCGGCACTAATATAGCGTCAATCATAAATTTTATATTTAGGTATTAGTAAAGAGGAAACAAGGGGAAATTCCTCTCCCCCCCTGCTCCCTGCTCCTCCGCTCCCCTGCTTCTTATAGCCCCCAGTCTACAATTTGAGGTTTGCGTTTCGGCAATAACTGGAGAGTACCCAGAGCAATACTCGCAAGTTTAGGAAGGAGTTGTGGTTGCAATAACCGAGAGTCAAACTTGCTCATCCGCCGTTGGTTTTCTTGAATACACACTTTAAGAAATTTATCAAGTGTTAAATCTTTACTAAAAACACTGGCTCCGGTAGCGGTAAAGCCAGTACCGTTAGTGTCGGCATCGCCAAAGGCTGCAATTACACTGCTGAGTGCTTTCCCGTAATACCAAAGAGTTTTAGCACTGCGTAAAGGTAGAAAGCCTTGACCATTTTGAATTTGCAGATAAGTAAACCAGTTGACAAAAAACACAATATGCCGTGCTTCTTCGTCTAGGATGGGGTCAAAGATCGTGAATATTTGCTCAGGAAAAACTCTAGCTTCACGGGCAATTTCAAATAACCCAAAGGCAAAGAAAGAATCTAGGCACTCTTCAAAACCAAATTCGATCAATGTCTGCTCTAGGTTTTGGGGAACTTCTATCGGTGGACATGCTGGCATTGGGATGCCGTAACGCGTAATGAGGATTTTGAGCAAACGAGCGTGGCGAGATTCTTCTGCACCTTGAAGGGCGATCGCTTCTTGTATAATGCGATCGCTTACAGTTTTAGCGTAACTACTGACTATAACTCCAGCTTGACGCTCCTTTTGCAAAGCCTGATCCCAGAAAGGTATGCCTCGTAGGCGTGCCAGGGCAGCATCATCTAGATCAGGCCACGGGAGATACTCAGGTTCATATTGCCGATAGCTCTCCATAAAACAACGACAGAATAATTCCTTATGTTCAACAGAACCAATTTTCATAAGTCAAAGTTATATGTCCTTAAAATTGCAGTCAGATCCAGGATGATGTATTGAGTAGCACAGGTTTGTTCTCAGCCTACCGCAAGAAAGTGCTGAGTGCTGAGTGCTGAAGGCTGAGTTTTAATTATTAAGTGTTTCAGTAAAAGAAATATTTTTACCCTTTATCCTTTATGCTTTTTTAAGAAACACAATTAAGTAAAATTGCCCATCAAGGGAAACTAAACCGCACAAATTTCAGACGATTGCTGTAGCATGACAATTAATTGGGTTACCTGCACGATTTTCCAAGATGGTAAAGCTTAGTAGCGCAAAATCTGCACGAGAACGCTTCAATATTTCCAAATTGGCCATTGACTTCTCGTGGTTGACAGTGAGTTTCTGGATTGCTGTAACGGTAGCTGGGCTTTTGGCTTTCAGTTCCCTCAAGTACGCTTTGTTTCCAGATATTACTTTTCCGGTAGTGGTGGTAAACGCAACAGCACCACTGACAACAGCACTAGACACAGAAGCAAAGCTCACAAAACCAATCGAAGAGCGCCTCCGCTCTCTGGAAGGCCTAGATAATCTTCGCTCATCTGCCTATCCTGGTCAAACAGCTGTTAGCTTATCTTTTGCAGTCGGTACTGATTTAGAAAAATCCACCAGCAAAGTCGAAACTGCACTCAAGCAGTTAAGCCTGCCTCAAGGCGCAAACTACAAAATTATTCCCCTGAACCTCAACGAGTCAGCCGCCATTAGCTATGCCATAGAGAGTTCCTCGCAGAATCTCACAGATTTGACTAAGGTAGCGCAAGACCAAATCATCCCAGCCATTGCTAAATTGCCAGGAGTCCTGAAAGTAAATTTGTTAGGAACTCCCAGTGCTGCGCCAGCATTGCCTATAGCACAAGCAACAGCGGCTCTTCCCCAAGGCGGAGCAACATTAGTCCGGTTTAATGGCCAAGAAGCACTGGCATTTCAAGTTATTAAAGTCGGTAGCGCTAACACCTTAGAAGTAGTGAGTCGGGTTGAAAAAGAAGTTCAAAAGCTCAGAACCAACCTGAAAGATATCAAACTCACCTTAGCTGCTACCCAAGCAGACTATATCCGTGATGCCACTAAATCAACCATAGATGCGCTGATGGAAGCAATTGTGCTGGCCGTCATAGTTATCTTTCCTTTCTTACGGAACTGGCGAGCGACTTTGATTTCGGCTTTGGCGATTCCTACGTCTTTGTTAGCGACGTTTATCGTCATGGCAACTTTTGGCTTCAATTTAGAAACGATTACCTTGCTGGCTTTGGCATTAGTAATTGGTAGTGTGATTGATGATGCAATCATTGATGTTGAAAACATCACGCGGCACATTGAAGAAGGAAAAAGCCCTCGCCAAGCCGCATTTTCCGCTACCAATGAAATTGGCTTAACGGTTGTCGCCACTACGGCTACTGCTGTAGCGGTGTTTTTACCCATTGGTTTGATGGGTGGTGTAGTCGGGCAGTTCTTCAAGCCCTTCGGAATCACGGTTTCAGCCGCATATATTGCTTCTACACTGGTAGCCCGTACCTTGTCTCCAGTGTTGGCTATTTACTGGCTAAAACCTATATCTGCAAATGCTACCCAAAGGGAAGGAAATTTTTGGTCAGGCTTTACTCAGTCCTATCGTGATGTGTTGCATTGGTCTTTGAACCATCGCAAAACGGTTGTGATGTTGGCTATTCTCAGCTTTGTTGCAGGTATAGCCCTAATTCCATTCATTCCTAAAGGATTTATCCCCAAACTAGACCGGGGCGAGTTCAATATTACTTATGTTGCCCCCTTACCAAAAATACCTGATTTAGCAGCTTTACAACAGCAAGCCGCACGAGCCGCACAAGCCGGAATTCCGCTGTCATCTCAACCGCCAGTTTCTATTCCTAACCCTCTCAATGACTCTTTAGAAGTTGCCAAGAAACTGGAAGAAGTGGTGAGAAAATCTCCAGAGGTGGAAACAGTATTTACTACTGTTGGCTCTCGTGAGGGCGAACCAAATAAAGGTACGCTGTATATAAAGCTGAAAACAGAGAGAAATATCAAGACTGCGGAATTACAAGACCAGTTACGCGCCAATTTGCCAAATCTTCTCGGTGTGAATACCAGTGTAGAAGACATTCAATTTGTTGATACTGGTGGACAAAAGCCGCTACAAGTATCGTTACGCGGCGATGACCTACAAGCCCTCAGTAAAGCCGCCCAAGCGATTCAAGAGCGCATCGAAAAAATACCGGGATTTGCTGATATAACAGTAACAGGTGATACTAAACCTCAAGAGAAGGTTTTTCAAATTGAGCGGCTGAATAATCAAAGGGTAGCCTATATTAGTTCTAATTTAGGACAGGAGTTATCTCTAGGTAATGCTACAGACAAAATAGTAGCAGAAGCAAATAAAATATTACCTACAAGTGTAACCTTAGACCTGGGAGGAGATTCTGCCCGTCAAAGTGAAGTGTTTAGCAGTTTTGCTTCTACTTTGGTGCTATCAGCACTGTGCATCATAGTGGTACTGATTTTATTGTTCAAAAGTTGGATAGACCCAGTAGTTATTGGTGTTTCTTTGCCTTTGTCAATTGTCGGAGCTATGCTGGCTCTACTCTTTACTAAGAGCGACTTTGGGATGATTTCCCTAATTGGCTTTGTATTTTTGTTGGGACTAGCAAACAAAAATGCGATCGTATTAGTGGATTACATCAACCAACTTCGTCAATCTGGCTTAGATCGTAAAGACGCAATCCTCAAGGCAGGGCCAGTGCGCCTCAGACCAATTATGATGACCACTGTCTCCACGATTTTAGGGATGCTACCTATAGCCTTGGGTTTTGGTGCTGGTTCAGAATTGCGATCGCCTATGGCTGTTGCGATCGCTGGCGGATTGGTAAGTTCCACAATCCTCAGTTTGATTGTCGTGCCGGTAGTCTACGCCATCTTAGATGACTGGTTCCCGCGATTTAAGAATGTGACAAAATAGCAACTTGTAGGGTGCGTCAAATTTTTCAATTAATCATCTAATTGTTAAATAAACTGTTTGACGCACCTAACTAATATTATACATTCTGTAAATTCTTTAATTCTGTTAAATCCCGATTTAAAACTTATTTATTTCTTAAACGCAAAGTCCTTATTAATAGAGGCATTTTCTATCTGATTACGAAATATATCAAGCATTACTATAACTTCAGTGTGTAATTCTATATATTCTTCCCTATCAATCAACAAATAGTTACCGTGTGCAATTTCATTTCTCGTCTTTAAAAGCTTCTCATCTATTAATTTTAACTTAGTAGAATAAAGTGAAAAGTCTATTCCCAAAATATAAGTTATTTCTTTTAGAATCTCAGAAGAAAGGTTTGATGCAGTAGATATTGCTTCTTGAGGCAAAGAACATTTTGTATCTAATTTGGAAATAAAGAAGTCACAAACAGGTATATATAATGATGGTTTATTAGTATCTTTTGCCTCTTTCAGTTTTTCTTTCATTGCCAAAGCTAGAAAATTACTAGCAAGCTGATCATAGCGAAGTTTTTGCAGAGCAACGTGTTCTAGATAAGAGTTTGATGCTAACTTAACAAAACCTTCCCAATGAGCATACAGAATACATACTCCACTGCGAATTAATGCGTTATGCCTTTGAAGAGAAACATTTTTTACTTCTATTAAGGATTTAACTTCTGAAAGTTCCTTTTTTCGCCAAGCAAGATCATTTGCGAGCCTATCGCTTAGTTGTTCCGCTGTTCGGACTTTCATACAGTAGAAAATACTCCTCTCTCTACCAAGTGGAATAAGATAGGGTAAACGTCTTGCAGCATTCACACCTGCACCAGACCACTTTTTATAAGTTTGATCTGACCAAATACTTTTTATACGCTCACATATTTGGTCGACTGGAGGTAGATTTTCATAGTTGTATCCTACTCCTAATGCTACTACCTCAAATGCGGATAATAGAAACCCACCAAGAAATATGTTATTTTCAGATTTATATCTTTTGAAACTATCATCCCCCGTAGTTTCATTAAGAATATCAAATGTTCTCTTGAATGCTGTTTCTATATGGCTATAGTCTAATTCTTTTTCAAGAGCCATTTTACGCATTTCTTCTGTTAGAAAAACACTAACATCACCTCCCAATTTTCTAATATCTTCTTCATCTTTATCAAATAGGAGTATAAAACGTAATACTAATTCCATATCATACTGTTCTTCATAAAGCCTATCACTCAAAGCAATACAGTTCTTGAATGGTTCATAATTTGCAAGTGAACGCATCAATTCATATAGTCTTTGATTTAACATCACAAGAATACAATTTCTCACCTCTTGAGGCGTAGCAACTGATCCTCCTGTGTTTAGTCGTTGGAATAGCTCATATTTAATCATTGCATCACTTTCTTTTTCAACAATATTGACTGCAATTTTTGCTCGCTTAATCAATAAACGCTGTGCCTGAGTCAAAGAATTTTCAAGGTCATTTGGGTCATCCCATTTTTTACCTTTTAAAGAAGGTAAATATGTCGTCTTTTGCAAAGATATTGGATGTGTAGTTTCCTCTTGTTCATCTTTTTTTAAGATACCCGTAAATTCATATATAGTTGATAATCTCTGAACACCATCTACAACATCCCAAACACCGTCATATCGTTGACTAACAAAAATTGGTGGAATTGGTATACCTAAAAGAATTGATTCTATAAAGGTTGATTTCTGATGCTCTGACCAACGAAAAAACCTTTGAAACTCTGGATGAATATCGATCTCATTACTCTGATAAAGACTCATCCATTCTCCGATAGACATTGAGTAGCCATCTGTCCGAATTTCTTGCCTTGTTTTGTCAATCTCTTCTTGTAGGGGCATGACTAAGAATCATATAAACGTTAATATATACAACTATCTTTTTATGATAGTAATATTCAAGTATTATAAACCGAAAAACTTAGGCAACTTTTCCGGATACATGGATAATGAAATATTGAGGAGTAAGAGGTCATTGAATGCGGGCTTTTGTGACTGGTGGTACAGGTTTTGTAGGTTCTCATGTAGTGCGATCGCTGTTGCAAGAAGGATACAAAGTTACAGCTTTGGTGCGTCCGAGTAGTAACTTGGAAAACCTGCGGAGTTTAGAGATAGATATCGTCAAAGGAGATTTGACTCACCCAGAACTTTGGCAACAAATGGTGGGTTGTCAATATCTATTCCATGTCGCCGCCCACTATTCTTTATGGCAAGTAGATAGACAACTACTCTACCGCCACAACGTCATCGGAACGCGCAATGTCTTAGAAGCAGCCCGCAAAGCCGGGATTGAACGCACTGTCTATACGAGTTCTGTATCGGCGATTGGGGTGGGGGCTGGGGGTAAAGCCGTAGATGAAAGTTATCAGAGTTCTGTAGAACAACTAATTGGTAGCTACAAAAAGTCTAAATTTCTCGCAGAACAAGAAGCTAAACAAGCTGCTGCCAGAGGTCAAGATGTCGTCATTGTCAACCCTAGTAGCCCAATTGGTTCTTTAGACATCAAGCCCACACCCACAGGAGATATTATCCTGCGGTTTTTGCGGCGAGAAATGCCCTTTTACATGGACACTGGGCTAAATTTTATCGATGTGCGGGATGTAGCTTGGGGACATTTACTAGCATTGCACAAAGGTAAAAGTGGCGATCGCTATATCTTAGGTCATCAAAACCTCAGCCTCAAGCAACTACTAGAACAACTGTCCGAAATCACCGGTTTACCAGCACCCCAGCGCACCATAAATCCTTGGATACCCTTGAGTGCAGCTTGGATTGATGAGAGAATTCTTGCACCTTTAGGGAAAACACCCTCAGTACCTATAGATGGTGTTCGCATGGCTCAACAGCACATGTACTACGATGCTGCTAAAGCCGTTCGAGAGTTGGGACTACCTCAGTCATCCCTCACAGCAGCACTCAAGGACGCTGTGGATTGGTTTATCACCGAGGGCTATGTCGAATGAAGTATGAAGTGTGAAACCTAAATTTCATACTTTTGTGTGTGGTTTTACTTATATTAAAGAGGAGCGATCGGAACATGGCGATTAATCTACAACAAGCTATGGATATAGGGAAGTATCTTGTGACTCAGCGCTTTTTAGGGCGCAAACGCTTCCCTTTGGTATTGATGTTAGAACCATTATTTCGCTGTAATCTGGCTTGTTCTGGTTGTGGCAAAATTCAGCATCCCCCAGAAATTCTCAAACGCAATCTCACACCGCAAGAATGCTTTACCGCAGTAGAAGAGTGTGGTGCGCCTGTGGTTTCAATTCCTGGCGGAGAACCCCTACTTCACCCTCAAATTGATGAGATTGTCCGGGGATTAGTTGAACGCAAGAAGTATGTTTACTTGTGTACTAATGGCTTGTTATTAGAAAAAAACCTCGACAAGTTTCAACCTTCGCCTTACTTTACATTTAGTGTCCATTTAGATGGAATGCGGGAGTGGCATGATAAATGTGTCGATCGCAAAGGTGTATTTGATATTGCAGTGCAAGCCATTTGCGCTGCTAAAGCTAAAGGATTTCGCGTCACCACCAACACCACCATCTTTGAGGGTGCAAATATTCAGGAAATGCAGGAATTCTTTGATTTTCTCGATAGCCTGAATATCGATGGGATGATGATTTCTCCTGGCTACGGCTATGAGTGGGCCCCAGATCAAGATCATTTTCTCCAGCGTGAACAAACCCGCGCCCTGTTCCGCGAAATTCTCGCGCCCTACACATCAGGTAAGAAAAACTGGAACTTTAATCACAACCCGCTATTTCTTGACTTTCTGATTGGTGAAAAAGACTACGAATGTACGCCTTGGGGAAGTCCCAGTTATAGCGTTCTCGGTTGGCAAAAACCTTGTTATTTATTAAACGAAGGACATTACACCAGCTTTAAAGAACTACTAGAAAAAACAGACTGGAACAATTACGGCCGCGCCAGTGGGAATCCCCAATGTGCTGATTGTATGGTTCACTGTGGCTACGAACCATCTGCGGCAATGGATGCAATGCAACCGCAAAACATCGCTCGTTCTCTTGGTACTGTGTTTGGCAGGAGTTAGATATAGTAAAAGATAGTAAAGCTTAAATTGTAGGGTGCGTTATCAATACGGTTCGGATAAGAAATTTACTGGTGAAGGCAGGCAGGGGGAGTAGAGAGGATTGGATAGTAACCTCTCCCCTGCTCCTCCGCTCCCAGGCGAAGCGAGTCCCTCTGCTTTCTCAATGAAGAGATGTCTTAACCGAACCGTATTGGGTGCGTTATTCCTTCTGCCCTCTGCTTTTCCTGTTCAATTACCGAGCAAGTCCTAGAAAGGGCAGAAGTAGCTGTTAATAATGGCAGAAGTTGAGATTATTTAGATATGCAGCCTAGTCTTATATTTTTATCCTGAACATATCTCGCAACCACTTAAGAGTGCGATCGTTTTCACCATGCCTGACAAAAGAACATAGGTTAATCTATGCCTACCAAACAAATCACAGATTATTTCAACTTTCTTTCTGCTGAAGACGTTAGACTTAAAGACTCAAGAATTGGAATAGAAACAATTCTTTACGAATATCTTGATTGTGGACGTTCACCAGAAGAAATTGCCCAAATTTATCAAACCATCTCTTTAGAGCAAGTATATGCAACAATTCTTTATTATCTGCAAAATAAAGAATCTGTCAGCTCTTATATGAAGAACTGGATAGAGCATGGTCATAAAATGCGAGAGCAACAGAGACTGAATCCTCCACCAGTGTCAGAAAAACTGCGTCAAATCCGTATTGAAAGACAAACAAAACATCAAGCATGACGCTAAAATATCTGATTGATGAAAATGTCAATCCCATATATCCAAATCAAATTAGGCTAAGAGAACCTGAGATTGTTATCAAAATAGTAGGAGAACCAGACACTCCATCAAAAAGTACACTCGATCCAGAAATTCTATGTTGGTGTGAGGAGAATAACTTCGTACTGGTGACAAATAACCGAACTTCTATGCCAGTACATTTAGCTGAACACATAGTTGTTAATCGTCACGTACCAGGAATTTTAACCCTGAATCCAAATTTAAGTATTGGTGAAAATATAGAGGAATTAATAATACTTGCTTTGGCATCAAAAGATGATGAATATCAAGATAGGATAGTTTATTTGCCCTTGCCATAAAAAAGGCGATCGCCTACAACAATACTGTTAAAATAAATCTATAACTACTTGACGGCCTATCCATTCTATGACCATAGCTCAAGAATTAAATCCTCAAGCAGACATCTCGCAAGATGTAATATTTCCCCCTGGTGATTTATACAGTGACGAACCTCCCTTGGAAAGTGAACTACATCTAGAGCAAATCACGCTTTTAATCCAATGTTTAAAATGGCTGTGGCAAGATAGACAAGATTTCTATGCAGCGGGAAATCTGACTATTTACTACAGTCCACACCAAAAGAAATCAGAATATTTTCGCGGGCCAGACTTTTTTGTAGTATTAGGAACAGAACTCAAAACCCGAAAAAGTTGGGTCGTGTGGGAAGAAAATGGTAAATACCCCAACTTAATTATAGAAATTTTGTCGGAATCAACAGCGAAAATAGACAAAGGTTTAAAGAAAGAAATTTATCAAGATACTTTTCGGACACCAGATTATTTTTGGTATGATCCTTACACACAAGAATTCGCCGGGTTTCATTTAGTAGATGGAAAATATCAACCTCTACAAGCAAATGCTCAAGGACATTTGTGGAGTGAACAATTAGGGTTATATTTGGGGGTAGATCAGGAATTATTACGCTGGTTTACACCAGATGGCAAATTAGTACCAACGCTTCAAGAAACTGCTACACAAGCACAAGCACAAGCTGCACAGGCACAAGCACAAACTGCACAGGCACAAGAAAAAGCTAATCGCTTGGCAGCAAAATTACGAGAGTTAAATATAGATCCCGATACGATTTAAAACAGAATTCAGAATTTACCTTTACCTTAAAAATAGGCTACTTTTGCATCTAGCTATGCGATCGCCATTCATAACATTACTAAGGAAATAAAAATGTCAGAGGCGAAAAATGTCCTAGGTACAGACTTAGAAGTTTGCTGCACTTCTCCCATGACTGGGTATTACCGTGATGGGTATTGTAATACAGGTGGTCAAGATTTTGGGATGCACGTTGTTTGTGCTTCTGTGACAGCAGAATTTTTAGAGTTTACCAAATTACGCGGCAATGACCTCAGCACTGCCTTTCCTGAATATAATTTTCCTGGATTACAGCCAGGCGATCGCTGGTGTTTATGTGCAGCGCGTTGGCAAGAAGCAATGGATGCGGGTGTTGCACCACCTGTAGTTCTGGAAGCTACCCATGCTAGGGCTTTGGAAGTCTGTTCTTTAGAAGACTTCCAAAAATACGCCCTCACTACTTCCTAAATTTGAGCAAGGTATTTTTTAGCAAAAAAAGCGTCATTGCGCCCAATAGGAAAGCAATCTCCGTCTGGAAGAGATTGCTTTCCTAAACTAAATTGCGATCGCAATGACATATACCGATTTGTAGAAGTCATAGCTTTTTGAGATTTACGATGTAGTTAAAACTTTGGGCTAATAACCAAAATACACCACGATCTAAAATCAGCACTATTAAACTTGAACTTACTGAATCGATACTAGTTATCAAGGTTTTTAGCTGGCTTTGACATTCACACCACTTAGTTGTTCGAGGAGTGCAATTACATCACTGCGGCTAAGTTTTTCTTTACCATTAGCTAGGGCGCTAATAGTACCATGTGCTAAAGTCAATGGAATTTGACAAAAGTTTAAAGCAGGGCCATCTGGTAAAGCCTGAGTATAAGCATCCGCTAACGCTAAATTACGTAGTGCATACTCCTGCATATTGACTACAGTCCAACCCTCTGGAAAGAAGTCTACACCGCGTCCCAAATCTTCAATATGGTTGCGTAAGATGTTCACAGATTGTAAGCCACGACCAAAGCCAATTGCCATAGTTCGGTTGGTTTGCGTTCCATCGTACCAAGTCCATAAATCGGAGAGTAACAACCCAACTGCACCTGCAACCCCAAAGGTATAACGATCCAAATCAGACTCTGTTTCAATTTTCCAATTTCTTTCTGCCCAATAAGCCATCCGATCAGCCATTGCTGCGGTTGCATCCCAAATCCGTGGTGCAATAGTCTCAGGGGCTAATAATGACCATTCCCTTACCCTCAAAGTCACTTCTGCTAAAGTATCTTCATAGCCGCTAAATCCTACGGAGAAAGCATCAACTGCAAAGCCATCAACTCCTGCTTGTAATGTCAAACTAATCTTATGTAACAGTTGTGCCTTTGTCGAATTATCTAGTTCTGGATGATCTTCGATTTCATCAATGGCACGCATACACAAGTATGCTGATGCGACGGCTTCTTGCAATCCTGACGGTAAAATACTAATTGGAATATAAAAAGTTCGACTAGTTTCTTTGAGGATTTGCAAGGCATCACCACGTAAATCCATGTTTCCACTCCCCTCTGAGTTTTTACACCACATGCAGTTGAAAGTTTTTTGATGATACGGGATATAGTTTTTACTCAATCTGAAAATCTTTAGATGCGCTAGTATTTCATCTCAAGATTAATAGTCTTTGTATCATAGTTAACGAAAAATTCAAACTCATTAAAGTCATGTCTAGTATATAGGACTTTGGTTGCTGAAATTTGTTCTATGTGATTTGATATCTCAAGCAAGCATAATTTTTTGCCATAAATATAAACAATTATGCTAAAATTCGGGATTTTATATCACCTAGTTATTCAGTAGCTATGAGTCAATTGATACGGATGCCTGTAGATGCCCACAAAGTGGCTTACTGTAGACTATAGGAGCAAATTTAGCTCCTGACAAAGTAGCTTTGCGGACAAGATTTTACAACTTAACAAACGATTGTTTAATCGCACAATAAAATCCTCTACTACCCAATTGACCTAGGGATTATTGTTTTAGAATTCTGAAATAGCCTATTAATCAAGGCTTTGAATTCAAAATCTAAAATTGGTATTAGCGACTTTCCCAAAGTAGCGAACATTAGGACTGGAATGATTTATGAAGCTAACCCCCTACTATAGTTTAGTGGGGGCTTTGATAATAATATCTGCGGTCACTTATTAAAGTGGCACAGAAACTAATGCTTCAGATTGATATGAGATACCAGCTTGTTTAAAGCGATGTAAAGCTTCGCCCAAGCGATCGCAATCTGCAATCAAACTGATCCGCACATACCCTTCACCCGCAACCCCAAAGGCATTACCTGGAGTCAGAACCACGCCTGTTTGTTGTAATACACTCAAGGCAAAATCTGTGGAACTCATACCCACAGGACATTTTACCCACAGATACATTGTTGCCTTAGTTTTGGGAATATCCCAACCCAATTCTCCTAATCCTTGAATTAGGAAGTCGCGGCGGCTGCGGTAACGCTGTTGGACTTCATGCAAATATACATCTGGCAATTGTAGGGCGGTTTCAGCAGCTGTTTGTAAAGCCGCAAAAATGCCGTAATCTAAGTTAGTTTTTAGCGTCCGCAAACCCTGGATAATTTGGCTGTTACCCACCACAAAGCCTACCCGCCAACCAGCCATGTTGTAAGTTTTGGATAAGGTATGAAACTCCACACCTATTTCTTTCGCGCCAGGAATTTCTAACAAACTGGTGGGTTGATAACCATCAAAAGCTAACTCGGCATAGCACAAGTCATGCACCAGCATAATTTCATATTTACGGGCGAAGGCAACAATTTCTGCAAAAAATTCGCGCGGAGCAGTGGCAGCGGTGGGATTACTGGGATAATTGAAATAAAGAATTTTGGCTTTTTGGGCAACTTCTTCAGGAATCGCAGCTAAATCTATTAACCAGTCATTCTCTGGTTTGAGAATCAAGTTGTGGACTTGCGCCCCAGCAATTACAGGCCCGCGAAAATGGGCAGGATAGGCTGGTGAAGGAACTAAAACTACATCACCAGGGTTGATATAGGCCATTGCCAGATGTCCCAATCCCTCTTTAGAACCGAGTAGTGGTAAGGCTTCGCTATCGGGATCAAGCACCACACCATAGCGGCGATTGTACCAATTGGTGATAGCACGGCGAAAACTTGCCGTGCCTTCAAAGGGCGGATAACCATGATTAGCGGGATTTTGCAAAGCCGCGATCGCAGCTTCTACCACTGGTTGCGGTGTGGGGCCATCCGGGTTCCCCATGCCCAAATCAATTAAATCCAGTCCTTGTTCCCGCGCCTTAGCTTTCAGTTCATCTAGACGGGCAAATACATAAGCAGGCAGTTTTTGTATGCGTTCTGCTGGGGCAATCCAATTCAGTGTCATTTATGTACCACTTCTTGATACAGTTGGTTTGTGAGTGAAATATCTCCAATGCACCACAGTTGGCTGCTGTGGATAAGTTTGAAAAAATAACTAGTTAGCAAAACATGGCGTTGTCTAATCTTCCAGTTTTGCGTAGTATATTTAGCAAAAAATAAAAAATAAAGTTCATACTGCAAGCTGGAAGTAGTTTACTCCTCAATTTCATCATCAATTGTCCTGATAGAAACTCGATGACTTGATTCTCTGCTGTCTGTCGGTGCGGTAGTAGAAATCATTGCTGCCATCAGTTGTTCCAGCGCTACTTTAAACGGTAGTCGATGAATGTCAGAATTTGGTGCTAGGGCAATTTCCGCAGCTGTTTGTAACTCGCTTAATTTGATATTGCCTAATTCCAAATCATCTAATTTTTGAGGCAAGCCAATCTCTGCGTAAAATTTCAATAACTGTTGTCGTGCAGTAGTTGCCAACTGATTACCCAGGATCATTTCTTCTAAACGCAGTTGCACCAAGATACCATAGGCAACTTTTTCCCCGTGGATGCTGCTATGTCCAGCAATGTGCGTTAACCCATTATGTACGGCATGGGCCGCAACAGTGCGACACTGCGCCCCACCCAATCCCCCAATCACTCCCGCTAGTAAAACGGTAGCATCGACAACTTCTTGCCATACTTCACTGCCTGGTTGTTGCAAAGCGGCGGCTGACTTCTGAAATAAAATATCGCGCAAAACTCTTGCCTGTTGGACTGCGGCAATAATGAGGGTTTGCTGTAAGTGTCCGCTACTCACTGAGGCTTCATACCATTTGGCGATCGCATCACCAATTCCTGCTACTAATGTTCGTTGTGGTGCTGTTTGAATCAAATCGTAGTCCAAAATCAATAAGTCGGGACAGCGAGACAGCGCCACATCATATAAAAAAGCTCCTGCCTGAGAATACACATTAGAAAGGGCAGTCCAAGCTGCACAGGTAGCCGCAGAAGTGGGAATTGTCACCACCGGCAACTGCAAGTGATGAGCAACTAGTTTGGCTGTATCCAATGCTTTACCGCCACCAACACCAATAATTACATCGGCTTTGTGTTCCTTAGCTGCCTTCTTTAAAGATTTCAAACTAGCTTCTGAACAATCTGCACCATAGGAAGCTTGGGCAGTGTGCAACTGTTGTTTTTCTAAAATTGGTAGTAAATTATTCTGGGTAATAGCCAGAGTGCGATTGCCGACAACAATTAAGGGACGACTGCCTAAGTGAGAAATCTCGGCTGGTGCTGTTTGCAACACTCCCGCTCCCCGAATCACTTTTGCCGGCGCGATCGCCAGTGCTGATAAAGTACTAGATGTTTGAGTAGACGAAGTAGTAGTGGATTGATGAGGCATATAACTAGTTAGGCAAAACCTGGATTTTTATTGATGCTAGTAGAATTACATATATTCGCAGAAGGCAGCCACCTATCAACAAAACTCACCATCACCTACTAAAAATTTTTCCGTTGATGGAATTGGTAAATAATATATTAATCTAAAAATAATTTTTATTGTATAGTCAAATACAATAAAAATTAATGTCTTCCATATAACTAAAACATGACTTTATTTATCTGGGAATATACTTAATAAATTAGGCTGAATTAAGTACAAAAAAAACCTGTTTAGATAGAAGAAAGAAATACTGCAACAATTTGGGAAATGCGATCGCCTCCTTGGTGATAGATGTAACAGAATCTCAATTGAGATAGGCAGAAAAATGCTGAACGAAAAATAGGCTGTCCAACATTTTTCTGTTTAGTTAAGCAGTCGGTTTTGGCAATTGAGCAAATTTATCTGTATAAATCTCAATTGCTATCTCTCCATCTTCACGCGAAGCTAGAGCGCGTTTGATTTGACCAAGATAAAGTGGTACAGAAACCCCAGGTTCTGGATGTACAATGGTACGGGCGCGAATCGTCAGATAATTTTCGCCTTTCCTACCTAAGCGACCATAGGAATATAAATTACTGGCGGCTTGACGGAGAGTAGCCTCTAATTGTGAGGGTGAAATCTCTGGTGAAATAGCAATTACTGCTTGTGTGGAACCATTATCATAAACCAGTGTAAATTTTTCTGCGCCTGGAATCACTGTGCGACTCAAAGGCACTAAACATAGAGCAAATAACCCGCCTGTTAGCACCAGCATAAAGCCAGTTGTACCTACCAGCCGAAAGCGGATGCCCCATTTAAAAATAAAAGCCAGCACTGCTAGGGCAGCAAATACCAATGTGGCAATACCCGACCATTGGGTGTATTGAAGAAAATCAGCTGTTGAGAGCATACAGATTGGCTACTTGGGTGTCTTCGCGTTATTTACCGACACCACCATTTTACAGAGTGCTTACACTTATGCTGTTGCTGCTTCTCTGATTTTTCAGCAACTCTACTCAGCACAATATTAGTAGGGCTGACAAGTAATGGAGAAAACGCCAGTATCTGAAACAGCAACTTGTACCCTATATTCTGCCGGACAAGTCTCGATTAAATTACCCTTTCTAATTTGAATTTTTTCTGAAAGTTTACAGCTACGAAACTGCCCTTTTTCATCAAATAAAATATAACTTTTAGCTTTACAAGGAAAATTATATGTTCCCGCAAAAGAACTGGTAACTTGAACATTAACATTCTGAGTAAGCAAACAAGTAGCTAAGGAATTATTTGCATAATAATTTACAGTACCTGGCTCACATGAAATTGCAGCTTGAGCAGGTAATGAAATCCCAAAATTGATAGTCAATAAAGCGAATGCAGAAGTTAAGAGCGCAAATTCTTGAGAAAATGATTTCATCTAACAATTTATACCCTGATTAATAAAATTAAAAAATAGTGCTTAACTGATAAAAAATAAAACATACAAAAGGGCATCTAAAGATTAGATGCCCGTCATGCAGGAAACCCCCAAAAGGGTTGTCCTTACACCTTCCCAACTATCAGCAACAGTAGCTAACTTGTGATTAGCCACAATTACTAGTAATTTTATTAACTAAAAAACACAAATGCCGCCAGTGTAAGCACTGAAAAGCAGTTAAGCAATTGTATGCTGTTTTTGAGCAAAATTGCTGATATTATTAGCTTTCATTTGCTAAAAGCTTGTTGTTTGGATGATGGTGAAACACAACTCCAGAAATAGCTGATAAAAATAACCATGAGAGTGTATTCACCCGGAAATCAAATAGAGTGATATCCACTGTATTGAATAACATCCATTCCACAAAAACGACAAGATAACTGAAGAATACCAACCTATCTGCTTTAGTCAAATAATTGGATGTCCGCAAAAGTTGAATACCTGCAATTAATATCCAAGCCAGTAAACCACAAAACAAAAGAGTTGTAGGAAATCCCGTTTCTGCACATAGCATTAAAAATAAGTTATGAGGATGGCCTAAATCAATTTGCATGTTGGCTTTGTAGAGTGCAGTAAAACTGCGTAAACCCCAACCCGTCAAAGGGTGCTGCTGTGCCAAAGACCAGGCAAACTCCCACTGAGTTTTTCGCATTAAAGCAACTGGTCGATCTGGATACATTTCATCATTTAACCGCGCCCAAAAGAAAGCCGGAACAACTTGGCGAAAAACTTGGGCAATGGGGGAAGGTGCAAAAGCTGCCAAAAGAATAGTAGTAACGACAGCAACAACGCCACTAACCAAGATGCGCCAACCTTGATAAAGTGCGTAAGCTAAACAGGCAATTATAGCGATCGCCCATCCGTTACGCGAGTTGGTTAAAATCAAACCGGCAAAACTGGCGATCACAATAAAAGTCAGGAAGTAAAAAGTAAACGGAAAAGAATCTTTTGCATTTTGACTTTTTACTTTTAACTTGTTAATCCCTAATTGCCATTGTTCTAACCACAAGCCTAACCCTAGGGTAAAAACGATGGCTAAATAAGCAGCAAACAGATTTGCATGTATAAATAGAGCCGACATCCGTCCTGGTGGTTCTCCTCCAGGTGCGATCGCCCAATCCAAAACAATCCACAAAAATTGTAATTTCCAAGCCCAAGCCAAAAATAACTGTCCAAAGCCCATAATTACTACAGGTACTGCACCAATTACTAAAATCCAAGCTATGTGGCGTAATTGGGCAATTGTTTGAATCAAGGCACTTAAGCCAGCAAAGACAAACAAGTAAGGTAGTAAATTAAATAAACCTAGAAAAGCATCTGTTTTATTCTCGGCAAATCCAGCTGCAATGAAGAGGAATAAACCAAAAAGGGCAAATCCCCGATTCAGGGGGCGGCGAATAATTGTCCGGTGTTGTTGCAGCCCAGTTATTAAAGCTGCCAAAGCCATCGCCACAAACCCTAAAAATGGGGCTATGGGAAAAATCAAAAGCCCGATTTGGAAAGAATTCCAAGCAAATTGGCTCCGAGGATTGGGATGATAAAAAGCTATCTTCAAGCTGGCTCCCAACATTCGGCGCGAGTGAGACGAATTTGTGCTAAAGCAAAGATGGTCGGGATGATGCGACCGTAATTAGTAGCGATCGCTCTCCAACCTAAATCTGCAAAAAACCATGTCCACATAACTGGGCCGACAAAGGCAAACATCGTGCGAACTGCCCCATAACGGGCTGCACTCATAGTCATACCTCGTCGGGACATTTGCAGGGCAACGTAGGTTTGAAACTGCCCTGTTGCTGTTGTTGCACCTGTAATTGTGGTTTTGGCTACTTGATAGGTAGCAAAATGGATGGCAAATTGTCGGGCAATTTGTTTGAGGACAAATGGCTGAATTAGAGAAGTAACAGCTAAAGCACTACCACCCTTGAAAAGTAATCCCAAGGGATCGCGCTGCAACATTAATGGTAAAGGTTCTTTGAGTTCTGTTTTTACCAGGTGGCGTTGCACTTGGACAGTTAATTTTTGTTTTTCTTTTTCTGGAAGTTTTTTCCATACCTGCCCTAGCAGATGCAAAAATACCTCTGCTTCTAAATCAACGGTTGTTAACTGTTCAGAGTAAGGAATTTTTAAATATTTACAAACTTGAACTAATGCTTGGCGGTAAGTTACTTGGTCTGTACGTCCCCGTAATACTGTTACCCCATCTGCTGCCAAAAACCGAAAGCGCTCTTCTAGTGAGTCTAACCAAGCTTGGCGGCTTTGGCTTTGAACTTCAATGGGTTCGGGTGTCTGAACATAATCTAAAGGATTGAATTTCCGACTAAACAGAATTGCGGTTAAGTCTTGCAATTCATCATCCGTTGCTAACTCCAAGGCCGCCCTAAATTCATCCAATGTTCCTTCCTCCCTTCCGTCGTGCAGCTTGTCTGTACTTTATTCTACTATTAGCTTTTGGCGGTCTTTAGTAGTGTTTTTATCCTTCGTCATCTGTATTTTGTCATTGGATAATAACCAAGGACTAAAGACTAAGGACTATTAACTAATGATAGATGTTGTAGTGATTGGTGCTGGCATGGCGGGTTTAGTTTCCGCCCAGCAATTAAAGCAAGCAGGATATTCGGTGTTAGTTGTAGAAAAGTCTCGTGGTTTGGGGGGACGAGTCGCCACACGCCGCTTGCATAACACTTGGGCAGATCATGGGGCTTGTTATCTGAAGCTCAAGGGGGAATTTTTGAGCCAGTTTGTAGAATTGTTAAGTGAGCGCCAGATTTTAACAGTTTGGCATGACGAACTCCCAAACTCTGCACCCCGTTATATTGCGCCTGAGGGGATGAGTGCGATCGCTAAATTTCTGGCTCAAGGTTTGGATGTGTTGCTTAATCAACGCGTTATTGCTATTCACCCAACTTCAGAAAATACTTGGCGACTCACCCTAGAATCTAGCAATGAAGAATTAACAGCTAAAGCTATTTTGCTGGCGATTCCTGCGCCTCAGGCTTTGATGTTGCTCGAACCTTTGGGTGAAAATTTATTAGGAACCGACTTTTTAAATAACCTGCGTTCTGTAGAATTTGCTCCTTGTCTGAGTGCGATCGCAGGCTATCCTAAAGATTCTTCACCACTACCAGATTGGAAAGACTTAACTTTTGCCGATGATCCTGTTTTGGCGTGGATTGGTTTAGATAGCAGCAAACGCCCACACCCTCAACAACCTGTGTTTGTAGTGCAAAGCAGTGCTAATTTTGCCCAACTGCATCTAGAATCCTCAGATTTACAACCAGTTGGACAACAAATGTTGCAGCAAGCTGCCAAAACTCTGGCGCTTCCTTGGCTAGATACACCCGAATGGATGCAAGTACATCGTTGGCGTTATGCCTTTCCTACTCATCCTTGGCAAGAAACTGTTTTATCTGCCAGCACTCCACTACCTTTGGTTTGCTGTGGTGATTGGTGCGGCGGTAATCTTGTCGAAGGTGCAATGCTTTCTGGACTAGCCGCATCCGTTGCAATTAATAATCGTCTGCACCAATTAACTCTCACCAATGTGAATTTTTTCAAAATTTTCACCTTTTAATTACATCTATCGTTAGACTGGTTGCTCTGCGTAGCCAGGTCTTTTTTTTCATGATTTGCTACACTTTTCCTTCAAGAATTAGTTGTCTATAATACATAGACCAAAACACAAAACTATCTAGAGACAATAGACTAAAACTCAATAAGTAATTTACATTACTTAGCGAGTTTTACTTAACTAAATATTTCACTCTAAAGGATGTGGTTTAATAAAATATTAAAATTGATCCCTTAACGCTTATGATGCGTTTTGTGTCGATTTCCGCCAAAAAGCTAGAAATTTGAAATAATTGCATTGTGAATCCAAAGCATCGGTACTGTACTAGTTCGTTTAGGGCTATTGACAAAAAACAATAGTTAACTAGTATAAAATTTGACTTAAAAAAATCTAGCTAAATGTCTGCTATTGTACCGAGATTCAAGGTTAGTTTCGGGGTATAAAAACCAATTTAGTTGAAGTGATTTTGGCTGATGAGCAGCACTAAGTAAGTCTTTAAAGAATTCGTTTTTTGAAACAACTCTCAACCGTATTTAAAAGGAGATAAAACTTATGAAAACAGTAGTTAATTTAACACGAGAATCAGTAGTAAGCGAAATTGAAAGCGTTTTAGATACCTACGCATACCACCCTTATCAAGAAACTTTTGCAATTCCTGAATTACGTCAAGAACTGATTGTTTTCGTTCTCAGCCATATTCCCTGCTTTTATAATGTGGAGTTTGACCGAGAATTTCCGCTACAGAAAATCATTAAAGATTGTCCAGTAGATGAAAAGTTTCCACGTAGCCCATTAGAGCAGAAACTACATTTACAAAACTTGATTCATCAAGGCATTTTTTCGATTATGCAAGATAAATCAGATTGGATTAACAATCATCTGTGTGACATAGTTGAACCAGGTTGTGAACCTTCTCACTGGTTTGGTTGAGGATTAATCAAGAAGTATTCAGGAGTCGTAAATAATTCAAAATTAATCTGAATTATTTACAACTAGCTAAAAAGCTAAAAGTGAGGAGTAGAAATAATTCCTGACTTTTAGCTTTTAATTTTTAGTGCTTGACACCTTCACTCATGACGCTAGACTACTCTTATATCCCAGCTAATTATCTTGCAGACGTGAGAAAATTTAATCAATCGAGCGGACTAAAGAGCCAGTGTAGCTCTGTAATAAGCTAGATTGAGAAAAGTGGAGGTGCTATTAGTAACGTTAACAAATGAAAACTATAAGTACACTTTTTAACGAAGAACGTAACCAACTTCAGACAGAGATCGAAAACATAACTAGTGTTGAGCAAGTAGTTAAGCTAGTTCAAAATCGACTCGATAATCTGGAAAGAATTTATATTAGCGAGCTAAATGTGACTCAAGTACGTTTAGCGTGCTTTTTTTTAGATATGCTGCGACAGTCAATCGTTACTTTGACTGCTGTTAACCAGTCTCAAGTTGCTGTAAAAGAGCAAGAGCAAATTACTAACATAGCTACGAATTTTTCTCCTAATAGGTTAATCTTGAAATTGCTCAAGGTACTTATCTATGTAGGCATTTTAGGGTCTTTGTTTTCGTTAACTAAAATTACCTTAAGTGCTTGGATGGCGATATTGTTAACTTCACTACTTCTAGGGTTAGAGATTGTACTTCAACTTGACAAAAATAATTCAACCTCTTCTGAATTGTTAGAGATACCCCAACCTATGTTGCGGGTTGATAGTAAAGTTCTTTTGGATAACTTGGCCGATGCGCTGAACACTATTGATATAGCAGTTGCTAGATTTGAAGAAGTAAACAAACTAGAAGACGATCGCAGCCTAGAAGAATTGCCAGAATTATTGAATTTTCTCCAAAGGCTGATGGGTGCATCATTTCTCGATCAACCCCAAATGGCGATCGCATTAGCAAAAATTTTGCCACAAATTTTAATGTCTCAGGGAATTCGCGCTCAAATTTACCAACAGCAAGCACCGCAAAGTGAGCGGGAGTATTTTGACTTTGAGCCAAGTATTGACCCCAATACCAAAGATTACGTTACCATCACACCTGCCTTGTTAAAAGGCGATCGCTTACTGAGGCGCGGACGAGTTATTGAGCCAGCGTACTCTGAGGCTGAGAATAGTAGACAATAAAAGTATGAAAATTTTAGAAACAATTGGTTTTGATTTGGGACACGGTGAAACAGCCGTAGCGAAAGCGATCGTCGAAAGCATCGAACCGCCCCAAATGCTGGAAATTAATAATAAGAAAAATCAAATTACGGCGCTTGGTTGGCATCCCAAACTTGGTTATCTGGTGGGAGAACAAGCATTAATTCAAGCTGGCGTTACTCAGTTAGCCATCTCTTTCAAACAAAAGCCCAACCACGATCCGAATTACAGAAAAACAATTGCGACTTTCCTCGTTACTTACTACCAAAAACTACAAGAAAGCAAACAAATTGAAGGGGCAGAAAGTAGTTATTTTTACATTGGTTGCCCTTCAGGATGGTCAGTGAGCGATCGCCAAGAATATCAAAAGTTACTTCAAGAAACTGGTATTCCCCACCTGAACGTCATACCCGAATCAAGGGCTGCTTTTATGCAAGCCAAAGAAGCTGGAAAGTTAGAATATGAAAAACTCCTAGCATCAGTGCTAATTGTTGATATTGGCTCTTCAACTACAGATTTTACTTTGGTAAAAAGCTTACATGAGATACCGTTGGATTTCGGTAGTAATACTTTAGGCGCATCCTTAATTGATAAAGCGATCTTTGCTCTTACTCTCGCCAAACACGAACAAAAAGCATTACTCGAAAAAGTATTTCAAGAATATCCCCATCACCAAGCGCGTTGTGAATTAGCCTGTCGTAAAGCCAAAGAAGATTACTTTTCTAATGAACAGTTATATAGTGATCCGCAATCTTCTGCCCGTGGTTTTGAGTCAATCAACGAACAAATTTATTTTATTCCCCAAGTCAACAAATTGATGATGGAAGAAATTTTGCATCAACCTTTACCAGAACTAGAAAATAAAAGTTGGATGCAATCATTTAGTGATGCCGTCAGCGAGGCTAAACAGAAACTAAAAAAACTTGATACAGTGCCAAAATTGGTACTAATGACTGGTGGTGCATCTCGGATGAAATTTACCCACCAAATTTGTCAACAAATGTTTCCTGAACCTGAAACCTTACTTCGTCCTGATGCGGAACCAGAAAGGTGCATTGCACTAGGTTTAGCGCGAGTCGGGCGCTGGGATTTACGGGCTGCGGCTTTTCAACAAGAAGTCAATAAACTGCTAGATTCACAAAAACTCAAAGAATTGATTAAAAAACATATTCCAGAGTTAATTGAATTGTTGACTCAACCATTAGCAAATAATTTGATTAATAACGCAGTTAGACCAGGTGTAAAAGACTGGCAAAAAAATCAATTACGAACATTGGTTGATTTAGAAACCTCAATGAAAAACCGGGCAGAGCAATGGTTAAAAAGTAATGCTGCCCAGCAGATAATTAACAATCAATGTATCAACTGGTTTAATAACAAAATTCAACCAGACTTAGCCACACAAACCGATCCAATTTGCCGAAAGTTTCAGATACCAAGAAGCAGTTTAAGATTTGAAGATAGCATCGAACCAACTTTTGTCAATCCAGAATTACGGATTGGTGATGCTATTTTAGCTGACACAGTAGCGTTTATCGTCAATGTTGTGATTGGTGGCGGTACTATTGCGAGTATCATTACTTTAATTCTCACAGGACACTTAACTTGGCCGATCGCATTAGTATACGGTGTGTCAGTCATGGCCGCAGGTGTGGAACTGAATCGCAAAACTGTCCAAGAAGCCATCAAGACAAATGTCGATATCCCCAGTTGGATTCGTTCTAGTTTTATGAACGATAAAAAAATTGAAGATATGTGCGCTCAAATCAAACCTGAATTAGAAAATGTTTTTAGAGAACAACTAACAACTAATCAAGAAGCTTTTGAGCAATTAATTGAAAAAGTTGAGCAAGGGCTACAAAAAGCACTTGCAACTAAAGTTCAAGAGGCAATTATTTTAATTCAATAATAGTGATGAAATAGCCTCCTGCCTCTTACAAGAATCTATGCCGAAACGCCTTTTAGTTGTGGAATCTCCTGGTAAAGTCAAAAAACTCAGTCAAATTCTGGGTTCTGATTGGATTGTGCGTGCTAGTTGTGGTCACATCCGCGAACTCAGTGATACAGGAGAGGATGCTTTAGGATTCGTCATGGATGATGGTAATGTTAAGTGCAATTACGTGCCGCGTGACCAACGTTCTAAAGAAACCATCCAGCAGCTAAAAGCCGTTACCAAGCAGGTTGATGAAGTTGTCCTCGCAACAGATCCTGATAGAGAAGGTGAAACGATCGCCTGGCATCTCAAAGAAGTGCTAGGATTGTGGGAACCGAAACGAGTGATCTACAGCGAAATTACCGCATCGGCTGTACGAAGTGCGATCGCTAATCCCAGAAAACTCGACTTTAACTTAGTCGGCGCGGGACTTTGCCGCGATTGTCTAGACAAACTGGTAGGCTACAAGGGAAGTCCCCTGGTTTGGGCATTAAACAACGGTGCTAAAAGTGTCGGCCGAGTTCAAAGTGCGACATTGCATCTGATTTGTCAGCGAGAAAGAGAGATTGTCACGTTTGTACCGCAAGACTACTGGAGTGTTTGGGTAGACTACGCCGAAGGGTTCCGGGCTTTTTACAAAGGCGCAGCAAATTCGCCCACAGATGCCCCAGAAGCAGAAACAGAAACTCACGATGATGCGGCGGGGAATAGCACACAAGCCCCAGAGTCGAAGCGTGTTCTTTCAGAAGCGGAAGCTATACGTTTAGTTGCGGAAGCAAAGCAGTATCCGCATCAAGTAATTCAAATTGAGGGCAAAACTGTTTATCGTCAACCACCACCACCATTTATTACTTCCACTTTGCAACAAGCAGCCGGTTCAAAGCTGAAATTAACTCCTGACAAGACTATGGTTTTGGCTCAAAAGCTTTATGAGGCGGGGTTAATCACATATATGCGGACAGACTCAGTTATGTTAAGCCCTGAGTTTTGTAATAGCGCTCGTCAGTGGTTGGAACAAAATGATCCGCAGAACGTACCACAGCAACTTACTAAACATCGCAGCGCCAAAACGGCTCAAGAAGCCCATGAAGCTATTCGCCCAACAGATGTGTTTCGTCCTTCAGCCCAGCTACGTGAAGAATTGCCTGCTGATGAATTTGACTTGTATGTGATGATTTGGAAACGAGCGATCGCTTCTCAATGTAAATCTGCTCAACTCCGCAAAACTCAGATTATCACTCATTCTGGTTCGCTGTTGTGGCAAGCCAGAGGCCAAGTGATCGAATTTTACGGTTACGCTCGGTACTGGAATAACCTCAGCAAAGATAGTGTGTTACCTGTCGTACAGCAAGGACAAGCATTAACTCTAGAGAATGCTAATTCGGAGAAAAAACAGACTCAGCCGCCACCTCGCTACAGCGAACCGAAACTAGTACAACTAATGGAGCGCAAAGGCATCGGTCGTCCTAGTACTTATGCGCCTACTGTCGCTACCTTGAAGAAGCGGGGTTATGTGCAGTTAACCAAAGGAAACCTCCAGCCCACAACTTTGGGGTTAGAAGTTGATGATTTTTTGCAGAAAGCTTTGCCAGACTTACTAGAAGCAGATTTTACCGCCAAAATGGAAAGCGCCTTGGATGCGATCGCTGAAGGAAAACAAGGCTGGCAGCAATACTTAACAACTTGGAATAAAAGTTACTTTACACCAGCGTTAGCCAAAGCCAAAACTGTAGTTGTAAGTCCCTCAAATGCTAAAGCTGCTGTGGGTGAACGCAAATATGAATCTTCTAAAACTCGCTGTCCTGAGTGTAATAATTTTCTCACTAAGATTCCTAGCAGCAAGGTCAAGAAAAAATACTTCCTCAAATGCACAAGCGGCTGTGAAAATATTGTCCTATTTTGGAGTGACTTTAACAAAACTTGGCAACCACCCCGCACCAAAGAAACGAAAACCGAAAATCACTCCCAATCTCCTGCTAAGTTAACTTCATACCCTTGTCCGATATGTAAAAAACCATTAGAAGAGTACAGCTACACAAAAGACGGACAAAGCAAAACAATGCTTCGTTGTTCTGCTACCCAGTCTCGTCAGGATAAGAAGCATAAAGATGTGGCTTATTTTAGTACAGCCAAAGGTTGGTGGAGTCCTAAATTTGGGGAGTTGAATCCAGAGGCAAAATAATTTCAGGACTTACCCAAGTGTCATAGATTTTTTATTGAGGCTGTCAATCTCTAATTGAGTGAATCAATATTGGAAAGTACAATTTGTAATCATAGTTGTAGTATAGTAATGTCTTGTTGCTAATTATGGTGTAAGCGATGACACCTTCATTTGAATACAAGACTATTGTCGATCTTGAAGACGTAAAACATTTGGGGTCAATTGTCGAACAGGCCTTTGTCACCTCTGCTGGTGAAAGTGAAAATTTCTTCAAATCTATTGGGTTAAAGAACTTACGCGTTATTTGTCGAAATGGTTTAGTGGCTGGTGGATTAGCAACTTTACCAATGGGTATGTGGTTGGGGGGTCAGTCTGTACCAATGTCAAAGATATCCTGAAAGAACTGGCAAAAAATGATTATCCAGTATTGAACAGCCGTTTATTCTTCGAGTGCTGGTTGTCTTACGTCTTGGATAACAGCTTAACAAGTATGCGAGATTTATTTACCAGATTAAATAACACAGGATTCGATGTAGATATTTCTACGTTCTCTAAAGCAAATTTGCATCGAAGCCAAAAACCCTTTGAAGAAATTTACCAAAAATTAAATGAATTAGTCCAGAAAAAAGTTCAAAAAAAGTTACACAATAAATATGCGATTTGTCCAATAGATTCAACAATTATTACTCTCACCAGTAAGTTGTTATGGGTACTAGGACACCATCAAGTAAAACTTTTCAGTTCGCTAAATCTAGCTACTGGAAGTCCATCAGATAACTTCATAAACTTTGGGCATGAGCATGATTATAAATTTGGTTCAAAAATGATGTCTAGCTTACCCACAAATGCCGTGGGTGTAATGGATAGGGGAGGCAGTGCGTTGGGCGGGTTCCCCGACTTGTTCGCTGAAAGCGTTCCCGTAGGGTAGCAACTGCCGTGATTTGCTGGATTAGAATTTATTAGAGGCAGGGGGCAGGGGGAACGGGGC